>NC_011979.1:904285-1205714 GCF_000022265.1 Geotalea daltonii FRC-32 | reverse complement strand
AACCGCTTTATCATCGGCACGGAAGCCGGCATTCTCTATAAGCTGCAGAAGGAAAGCCCGGACAAGGAGTTCATTCTCGCCTCACCCGCCCTTGTCTGCCCCAACATGAAGCTTACTTCGCTGGAAGACATCCTCGCCGCACTGCAATCAATGGCACCGGTCATCAAGGTCCCCGAAGAGGTGCGGGAGCCGGCAAAACTTGCATTGGACCGAATGCTGGCCATTCCAAGGGACTGAGGCACAAGCCGTTGCAAGCGGAAAACCAATCGGCAAGGCGTCAGGAACTCCTCTGGGTTTTCAACTCGCTTTTTGAACATTATGGAAAGCTGCATTGGTGGCCAGCGGAGACCCCCTTCGAGGTCTGCGTCGGCGCCATATTGACCCAGAACACCAACTGGGGCAATGTGGAAAAGGCGATCGCCAACCTCAAAAAAGCGGATCTTTTGTCGGCAATAACCCTGCGTGATGTGCCGGTGGAAGAGCTCGCCCAGGTGATCAAGCCCGCTGGTTTTTTCAATGTGAAGAGCGCCAGGCTGAAGGATTTCGTCGGCTGGCTTTTTGAGAGATATCTTGGCAGGCTTGAGTCGATGTTTGCCGGAGATTGGCTTGAACTGAGGGAAGAGCTGCTGAAGGTGAGGGGTATCGGGAGGGAAACCTGCGATTCGATCCTGCTCTATGCCGGCAATAAACCTTCCTTCGTCGTTGATGCTTACACCAAGCGGCTTTTTACCCACCTGGGATTAGTCTCGGCAAAGGATGACTATGAGGCGGTGCGCGCTCTGTTCATGGATAATCTTCCGGCCGATGCCGCACTGTTCAATGAATTCCATGCCCTGATCGTCCAGCACTGCAAGGTGCATTGCCGAAAAAAGCCATTGTGCAGCGGCTGCAGGCTGCATTCTTCCTGCAATGGCTTATGACATCGCCTCTGCCTTGTTTCTACCCCCCTGTTTGGCTTTGTAGAGTGCTTCATCCGCCTGCCTGAACAGCGAATCCACGCAATCCACCTTGGCTGACGGGAATGTGGCCACACCAAGGCTGACGGTAATCGTCAGACCATTCATTTTTCCGGTAAAGACGATTTCCTGTACCGCACAGCGAAAACGTTCGGCAAAAAGCATCGCCTGGGACAGTGCCGTCTCCGAAAGCAGGACTACGAATTCCTCCCCCCCGTAACGGGCAGCCACATCGTAGCTACGGACCATCTTTTTCAGCAAAGCTGCGACCGCAGCCAATACGACGTCCCCTTGCTGGTGCCCGTAATTGTCGTTTACCTTCTTGAAATGATCGATGTCTATGATTATCAGGGACAGGGAACTCTCCTTACGCGCGGCCCGCTGGTATTCCCGGTCAAGTGCCTCCATAAGGTAGCGGCGATTGTACAGGTGGGTAAGCGGGTCTGTGTTGGAGAGCTGCTTGAGAAGCTCGTTGGAACGCTTCAGCTCGTCCTGCAGGCACTTGATCTTCAATTGAACCTTGACCCTCGCTACCAGTTCCCCTGCATCGAAGGGCTTGGTAACGTAATCGCACGCCCCTTCCTCAAGCCCTTTTATCTTCAGATCCCGGTCTTCACGGCCAGTGAGCATTATGACCGGAATATCCTTCAGTTCATCGCGCGTCTGCAGCATGGAAATGAATTTAAAGCCATCCATGCGTGGCATTTCCAGGTCACAGAGGATCAGATCTACCGGACTGTTGAGAACGAGCTTGAAGGCTTCAATACCATCTGCCGCCTCCAGGTAATCGTCGAAAAGAGAGACTTTCTGCAGGGTCTTTACGATCTGGGCCCGGACTTGGTTGGAATCATCGATTATGAGGATGCTTGTTGCCATATTTTGAGTCCGGTTCAACAATTGTTAATGGTCCTGATTTCGGGAAAGCATGCAACATGGTTAACAGCAATCAAAGGACCGGCTCCTTTGCTCGGAGCTTCATCTCGGCAATGGTGGCAGCATAGTCACTGCTACCGAAAACGGCACTTCCCGCCACGAAGACATCGGCGCCGGCGTGGGCAATCTGGGCGATATTGGCTTCCTTGACCCCTCCATCCACCTCCAGCTCGGTCTCCAGTCCCTTCTTATCAAGCAGGCCGCGCAGTGCCTGTATCTTCGGCAGACAGGCATCGATGAAAGACTGGCCCCCAAAGCCGGGATTGACCGTCATCAGCAGCACCAGATCCAACTCATCCAGAATATGGTCCAGACAGTGCAGACTTGTGGCAGGATTCAGCGACACACCGGCTTTTTTGCCAAAGGACTTGATGAGCTGCACCGTCCGGTGCAGGTGATTGGTGGCCTCGGCATGGACAACGATAATATCGGCTCCGGCCTTGGCAAACTCGCCAATGTAGCGGTCAGGGGCATCGATCATCAGATGCACGTCCAGGGGCAGCCGGGTCACCCGGCGGACGGCCTCCACCACCAGGGGGCCAATGGTGATATTGGGGACGAAACTGCCGTCCATGACGTCAATGTGGATATAGTCGGCGCCCGCAGCTTCCACTGCCCGCACCTCGTCTCCGAGACGGGAAAAGTCGGCGGAAAGTATGGATGGTGCTATTTTTTTCATGACAACCTCCTGGAAGTAAGAAAAGGCTCTTGCCCCAATGCCGACAAATCAGAGAAAGCCGCCGTCTTAACAGTCCCCATATACTCATTGGCATTTCTCATTTTTTCTTTAATCGGGCGGCAAAAAAACCGTCCATGCCGTGCCGGTGGGGCCACGCCCGGAAAAATCCAGCCGGGGTGAACAGCTCGGCCAAGTCGGGAAAGAGCAGGCGCAGATCCTCGATGACGAACTCATCATGGCGCGAAAGGAAAGCCTCTATCACCGCCTCATTTTCCTCGACTGCCGTGGAACAGGTGGCGTAGAGAAGACTGCCCCCTGATCTGAGATGTCCGGCCAGGTTTTCGAGCAACGCTCTTTGGCCCTTGGCAAGATCGATAACATCGGCAGCAGACTTCCACCACTTCCCTTCAGGGTTGCGCCTGATGACACCAAGTCCTGAACAGGGAGCATCCAGAAGGATTCTGTCAAGTGGACTCCGTTCGAGGGATTTCAGAGGTCTTGCCGTATCGAGAAGAACTGTCCTTATGGATGAAATGCCGAGCCTGGCGGCATTTTCATCAACGAGCTTGAGCTTGCGGCCAATCACATCACAGGCAAGGATCTCGCCACGGTCACCCATCAGCTGTGCGAGCTGGGTCGACTTCCCCCCTGGAGCGGCACAGGCATCCAGCACCCTTTCCCCGGCTTGCGGACCGAGAAACATGGCAGCCAGTTGCGACGATTCATCCTGAACGAAAAACAGGCCATCCCGGAAAGACTTGAGCCGTGATACCGACCCGGACAGGTTGATGCGGATAGCCATGGGGGAGAATCGGCCTGTCTCGCACTGCACCCCTTCCGCCGAAAGGATCTCCATAAGCTGTTGCCGGGTCGTTTTCAAGGTGTTGGTTCTGACGGTAATGGCAGGAGGCTCGGCCATGGCCCTGGCCAGCATTTCGGCCTCGTCCAATCCCAGTTGCCCGATCCAGGCCGCTGCCAGCCAAACAGGGTGTGAATAGACGGTGGCCAGATAGGCAGCCGGATCTTTTTCCCTGTCGGGATAGGAGATGTGATCCCGTTCCCGATCCGCATTGCGCAGTACCGCATTGATAAAGCCGGATGCCCGCGGCACCAGGACCTTTGCCAGTTTTACCGTCTCATTTACCGCTGCTGAAACGGGCACCCGGTCCAGGTAAAACATCTGATAAAGGCCTATGCGCAGAAGCAGCAGCACTGACCGTTCCAGCCGCTCCAGCCTTTGGCTCGAAAAACGCCTGATGATATGGTCGAGGGTAGCCTGGCGTCGAAGCACCCCATATACCAGCTCGGTAAGCAGCCCCCGGTCGGGGCCCTGCAGAGCTCCTGCTGACAACTCCCGGTCGATTAGGATATCGGCATAGGATCGTTCCTTGTCGATGCGCAGCAGAATTTCAAAAGCGGCACTACGTGGATTTGAGCTGGACACCATGACTCCGTAATGTATTACAGGATTTGAAAAAACGTGATGAGAACCCACAGTGCCTACAGGTGCCCATATGCAAGGCTCAAGTGAGCGAGGAGACGAAACCGTACCTGATGCATGTTGAGTTCCCGAGCGAACGGCAACACAGCAGATCGGCCAGGCAGAAGTTTTTCGAAGCACTGTTAGTTGAAAAGCGAACTGTCATTATATGCATTCCCTGCAAAACTGCAAGGCTGCAGAGACATTTCTTGACATCACCTTGACTGACGTTAACCTTTTAAAGATAGTTCACCAAATATCGGGAGGTCCCGCCATGATCCAATGGGAAAGCGACATCAACAAGGCCCTCGCCCGCGGGCAGGCTGAAAAGAAATGCGTTCTGCTGGATTTCTTCAGCCCTGGCTGAATAGGCTGCAAACAGATGGGTGCGGTTTCGTATCCCAATAGCAATGTCATCGATTTTGTCACATCACGGATGATTCCCCTGCAAGTACCTGCCGACGGGCAGGTGGCCAAGGATTTCCGGGTGGGCTGGACGCCGACCATCGTCGTTCTAGATCTTTACGGCAAGGAGCATCAGCGCACCATAGGTTTCCTCCCACCGGAGGAACTGGTCCCGTCCCTGCTTCTCGGCCTCGGCAAGGCCGACTTCGACAACGGGGATTACAACGATGCCATTCTCCGCTTCAATGAGGTCCTTTCAAGCCACAGGAACAGTGGCGCAGCTCCGGAAGCCCTGTACCTGACAGGTGTCAGCCGTTACAAGACAAGCCACAATGCCGGAAACCTGAAAGAGACCTACCAGCGTCTTGCCGCCGAATATCCGGCCAGCGAATGGGTAAAGAGAGCTTCGCCATACAACCTGCTTTAGCAGGGCTTCCATGATATGTTCTTGATTTGAAGGAGGGGTATTGGATCACGTTCTGGTTGGTCTTCTTTTTAGCTCGCTCGCCGCGCTGGGGCTGATTTCCGCGGGTCACGCCCTGCTTTTGAAACGTGACCCGCGATCTGCCCTGGGCTGGATCGTCGTCTGCCTCACCTTACCTCTCTTCGGGCCGCTCCTTTACTGGAGCATGGGCATCAATCGCATCTCGCGGAGAGCGCGTCAATGGCTGGAAAGCGGACAGAGACTGGCGGGATGGGGGAATTTCTCTCTGGTCAGAAAACAGCAGAAAGCCTGTTCCCTTCCCCCAGGCACTGAACATCTGCAGGAACTGCGCTCCTTGGCCGACCGCGTCGTAATAGCCGATCTTTTGCCGGCAAATCGGCTCACTCCACTGGAAAATGCCGAAGGCGCCTACCCAGCCATGCTGGAAGCAATCAACAGCGCCACCAGCACCATCAACCTGAGTACCTATATCTTCGATGGCGACGCCACCGGCCGGAGATTCGTTGCGGCACTGACCGATGCAGCGGAGCGAGGGGTCGAGGTGCGGGTCATTATCGACAGTCTTGGGGAGAAATACTCGCGCCCCACGGCACGTAAACTACTGAAAGGTTCAAAGGTAAAAGTGGGCAGATTCCTCCCATTGCGTCAAGGGGGCTATGTCAACCTGCGCAATCACCGAAAGATTCTGGTGGTAGACGGCAAGAAAGGCTTCACCGGCGGCATGAATATCGGCGACCGGCATGTTACGGAAAGGGTCGGCGGCCCCGCCATCGTCAAGGATATGCATTTCATGGTGGAGGGACAGGTGGTAAACGATCTGCAGCGGACTTTTCTCGAGGACTGGTTCTTCGTCACCGGAAACCTGATCAACGATGAAAGGTTCTTTCCCGCCATTCCGGCGGCAGGCGATGCCATTGTCAGGGCCGTAAGCGACGGACCGGACAAGGAATTCAGAAAGCTGAACTGGATCATCATGGGAGCCCTGTCCTGCGCCCGTGACAAGGTGCGGATCATGACCCCCTATTTCATACCGGACCGGCCGCTGATCTCCGCCCTCATCACCACTTCTCTGCGTGGCGTGCAGGTGTCACTGGTGCTGCCGGCGCTAAACAACCTTCCCTTCGTCCATTGGGCTACCCGGGCCTACCTGTGGGAACTCCTGCAGCACGACATCAGGGTCTACTACCAGCCTCCACCATTCGTCCATACCAAGCTGCTCCTGGTGGACGATATCTGGAGCCTCGTCGGCTCAGCCAACCTGGACCCGCGCAGCCTGAGATTGAATTTCGAGCTCAACCTGGAGGTCTATGACAGAGAGTTGGCAAGACAACTTTCGGGTAGGTTCGACAGGACAGTGGCCGCCTCCCAGGAAATCACCCTGGCAGAGGTTGACGGCAGAAGCCTGCCGGTAAAGATTCGTGACGCCGTGGCGAAGCTGGCTTCACCTTATCTGTAATCATAAATATCCAGTTCGACAACTTCTCCCCTCCAGGCCGCAGTGACTTGCCTAGGTCCTGGAGCCAGCAGTCCCTTTACCCTTCATACTGCGCACCGCCAAAGGCGAGCATCGGGAAGAAGAACATGGGCAAAAAGAACAGCCCCAGGCCATACACGACACCTCTGCCAAATCTTTGGGCCAACGAAAGCATGGCCAGCAGGTAGATGATGAAGCCTACCACGGGAATAAAGAGAAGAAACATCCACCACCAAGGCTTGCCTGATATTTCCATCAGCACATACATGTTGTAAATGGGGATGATACTGTGCCAGCCCGGTTGACCTGCTTTTTCATAAACCACCCACATGGAAATAACGATCAGCAGGGTAAACACAAGTAGAAACAACAGTATCTTGATGCTCAGGCCCCTTGATTGCGCCCTTTGCTCCGGCGGCACAGCGTTTTTCTGCGCCTCGACTGCCTTTTTCAACAATTCAGGGTCCTGCTTCTTGATTGCCTCAGCCATCATTTCAGCGGCTTCCTTCATCTTTCGTTCTTGCTCCGCCTTATCAGGGGGTGAAGCAGGATCTGCCGGGGCTGGTTGAGTCGCTTCCGGCTGCACCGGCGATGCAGGGACAGGGGCAGGGGCAGTAGCAGTAGCAGTAGCCGTAGCCGGGACCGGACTGGGGGCAGGTACTGTGGCAGCCACAGGCTGGGCCTGTTTCAAGGCTGGCGCAGGAGCGGATACAGGGGGCTGTGCAGCAGCTGCGGCAGGAGGTGCAGCAGCTGCTGCTGCCTGATTCACAGCGCTGGGTGGCACAGCAGCGTGGGCGATATTTTTTCTTTTGATCTGTTTAGGCTTTTTCCTGGTCTCCGGGAAAGTACGCTTCAGATCCACCTCGTTTCGCTCGAAATCCAGTACAACGTCCCGGTTTACCTTGACGATAACCTGATTTCCCCTCCGCCAGGATGATTCGCAATCGATAATACTTCCATCCTTGAGATAGACCTGCTTGCCGAGACATACTCCAACGAGCATCAGCCATGCCAATAAAACCAGAACCAGATTTCTCGATACTGCGCCCATGATACCTCCCGTACCGCTATGGCCAATTTTTACGTCCTGGCCGAAGATGGTGAAAACTGTCGCCTTTTCATCAAATGTAACATTTCGCCGGCAGCAGCGCGGACAAGTCACGCCAGATAAAAAAACAGCCCATTTCCGAGAGGGTGGGCTGTTCTCATCGACCCTTCGGCGGCCCCTCTTTCCAGGCTTCTGGACAGGTAGCTTTGCGTCACACGATTACCCGTGCTTTGCCTTTTCGTCAATCAATTAATGAAATACAGTCAACATCATCTATTGTCAATCAAAACTTCTTCTCGGATTATCAAAGCTGTTTTCACTGCAGATAGCCGCGGATGCCAGTGTCGAAGTCCTGGGGTTCGAACCCGAACGTGTCACGCCAGGCCCCGTCGCAAATGTTTTCTTCAATGAGCATGAGCAGCTGGTCCATGGTGATGGGAAAGGCTGGAATATTCTGGAAAAGGGGAACTACCAGTTTCATCAGCACCAGCGGGTTGGGAATCTTGCTTACGTGGGATTTGCCGAGGGCTCGACCGATGCAATCAAGCAGATCGTTATAGCTGAGGCGGGTGCTGCCGCACAAATCATAGGTCTTGCCGATAGTCTCCGGCATCTCCAGTGCCATGGCAAAACAGCGCGCCACATCGTCTCCGGCAATTGGTTGCAGTCGATATTTGCCGTCACCGATGACCGGCACCGCCGGGAGAGTCCTGATCATCCCGGCCAGCTTGTTGATGAAATCATCCTTCGGGCCAAAGACGATCGACGGCCGAAAGATAGTGTAATCAAGTTGGGAGTCCCGCACAAATTGCTCGGCCTGGTACTTGGTCCGGTGATACCTGGAGGTTGCCCCGTCTCTGGTCCCCAGCGCCGACATCTGCAGGTACCGTTTGATTCCTGCCTGCTTCGCCGCCTCCACCTGATTTCTGGTAGCTTCCACGTGCAGTCGTTGAAAGGTTACACCCCGCGAAGGAAACTCGCGAATGATCCCTACCAGGTTGATGACGGCATCGCATCCGGCAAAATGCCGGACAAAGGTCTCCGGCCGGGTCACATCCCCCTCCACCTGCTCTACCCCCGGCTCATAGCTGCCACTGGGCCTGTGAACCAGGAGCTTGAGATGATGCCCTCTTTCCAACAATGCTTTCCTCAAATGCCCGCCGACAAATCCCGTACCGCCGCTGACAAATATATTCATTGCTACCTCCTGACAAGTGCCGCTGACGAAAGATATTGTATCTCACCCATCAAGCATTGCCAGTTGATGACATAACAATAAAAACCCCGTTACAAGGACGGGGTTAGTAATGGAGCCATGGTAAGATCTGTTATTTATTTGCCGCAGCACTTCTTGTATTTCTGGCCGCTGCCGCAGGGGCAGGGATCATTGCGTCCCACCTTGCTGCTGACCAGGGGTCTGGCTGGTACGGCCGAGCCGTCGGTAAAAAACCAGCGCCCAGCATCCTTTTTGAACTCTGCCAGCTCGTGATGGGTCTTTCTCACACCTTTCTCACGAAAGCGGGCAATGAATTCCACCGTCCCATCAGTGTCAGCAGCCCCCCCTTTTTCGGTTGAAACGATTTCCAGGCCATCCCAGACAGATTGTTCCGCCCACTGCTTGGTTCCTTCGGGGTCAAAATTCTGCCGGTGCTCAGGATGGGTCGTTTCCAGGATGTAATCTGTTTCCACCTTCACATAGGCCGAATAGCGGGACCGCATCAACTGTTCTGCCGTCTCCGCCTGGCTGGCGCCATTGATCAGCGGTTGGCAGCAAGTTTCATAGGTGCTGCCCGATCCGCAGGGACAACTGTTCATGACATCTCCTCTTTCTTGGGTTTTTGTTCCAGATAGGGCCGGAGCAACGGATACTCCTGGAAGAAATCAAGCAGAAACTGGCTCCATCGGGTGTAAGCCTCTCCCTGGCGATCGGTCGCCGCCACATACCTACTGTACAAGTTGTCGTAAGCATCCATTTCAGCCTTTCTTCCAACTCTGAGGGCAGGCATATTGGACTTTGAGTATTCCAGCATATCGTTAAAGGCTGCAAGATATGCTTTTAGAGCCTCTTCATACCCCTTGTAGCCAACATCATTCAACTTAGCCAGCGGAAGGAACATCTCCAGCCCATTCGTAACCAGCTTTTCTTTATTTACCGTCAGATAACCATTCAGTTCTGCCAGTTCCTCGCTTGTCCTGGCCATCATTTTTTCGCTCTGTGCCACCTGTGCCAAAACTTTGTTAATCCTGAAGATGCTTGATATTTCTTCATCGGTGTTCAGCTCGTCAAGTGATTTCTGCAGTGCCAGTGAAGCCTGCTGATAGCGAGAACAACGATCTTTTATAGCATCGGCATGGATAGTCTTGTCCAGGTCGTCGAGAACCTTGACTTCGGCAGCATGAAGCGGCACAGACAGGACAAAGGAAAGCGCCGCTGCCATAGTAATGCAGAAGGTTTTAATTGCTTCCATGGTAGATATCCTCAACACAGGTCTGAATTTCTGGCAGGTCAGGCTCCGATTTTCAGCACAATCTTGCCGAAATGCTTGTCCTCTTCCATCATCAGGTGGGCATCCGCCACCTGGTCAATGGTAAAGACCTTCTCGATAATCGGAATAATGGTCCGGTCTGCGAATTTCGGCAGCGCCCTTCTGGTAAATTCGGCGACGATCTCCCCTTTTTCACTCACCGGCCGGGAACGGAGCACCGAACCGATGATCTGCTGCCTTTTAACCATCATCAGCGCCAGGTTGAGCTCAGCCTTGATGCCGCTGGTGACGCCGATAATAACCAACTTTCCCTTGTAAGCCAGGGAGTTCATGTTGGGGGCCAGATACTTGGCGCCAATGTGATCCAGGACCAGATCGACCCCTTTCTTGCTGGTGTACTCCTTGACGATCTCGCTGAAATCCGGAGTCTCGCGGAAATTGATCAGCAGGTCGGCGCCAACCGCCTTGACCCGCTCCATTTTCTCCGGAGAAGCGGTGACGATGAGCCTGGAAGTTGGGGCCAGTGCCCGGCAAAGCTGGATGCCCGCCGTGTTGACGCCGCCACCGCCGCCATGGAGAATGGCAGTCTGACCATCTTTGAATTCGCCCAGCATGAAAATATTGAGAAAAGCCGTAATGTAAGATTCGCAGACGCAGGCTGCCTCTTCAAAGGTCATGGATTCAGGGATCGGCATCAGGTGATTGGCATAGGCCACTGCATACTCGGCATAACCGCCGCCACCAACCAATGACATGACCCGATCTCCCACTTTCCAGCCGGCAACGTTCGGCCCCAGGGCTTCGATAATGCCAGAAACTTCCAGACCGAGAATTTCCGAATCACCCGGCGGAGGTGGGTATTTGCCTTCCCGCTGCACCAGGTCGGGACGATTGATGGAAGTGGCCATGACCTTGACCAGCACCTCGTTTTCCTTTGGTGTGGGTTTATCCACCTCACCCACCTTGAGCACCTCGGCGCCACCGAAACCTTCCAGCAATACAGCTTTCATAAATTCCTCCGAAATTTTATTTTATAAAATCTTCTGCAATACCTTGCCTGATGGTAAAAATGTTTTTTAATATCATCGTATACAAAAAGGTGTCAACCCTTAACAAACTCATGCAGCGTTTAATACTGACATTGCCTCTTGTACTTAAGACAACGTTATGTTAAAAAAGGTCCACTTATCGTTCAATGAGAGGGAGGCACGACCATGGCCGAGCAAAACCAGGTATGTTATACCTTTGAAGCCGCCATAGAGATGGCTGTAACAATGGAAGAAGAAGGTTTCCGCCACTATCTTGAGGCCATTCGCAAGGTGGCCAATAAGGGAGCCCGCGAGATTCTCAAGGATGCGGCACTGGATGAACTTGAGCACAAGCATCAGCTGGAAAAGGCCTTGGTGGAAGGAAGCATGGGATCAGGCGATCAGTTGAGCCAGCCGGTGAAGACCATGAACCTGACTTATGTACTGGCAAAGAAGGAACTGAGCCCCAATTCCGACTCCAGGGAGGCACTGGCCTATGCCATCCACCTGGAAAACGGTTCCATCGATTTTTACAAGCGCATGTCGGAAGGGTGTTCAGGAGCTCCCATGGCGGCATTGTTCGAGCGGTTGCTGGCCGATGAGACACGCCATTTGCAATCTCTGGAAGATCTCTACGAAGAGCACTTCATGACGGAAAACTAGAAGCTGCTTCAGCTCTGACTAAAAAGGGACAGCCATCCGGGTTGTCCCTTCTCTTTTGCCCTCAGCCGATCTCCACCAACCGGATATCGAAGTTAAGATCTCTTCCCGCCAGGGGATGGTTGGCATCTATGGTCACCTGGTCGTCGGTCACCTCGGTTATCACCACCTGAAAAGCATTACCATCTTCCTGGGTCACCTCGAGATGCTGGCCGACCTCCGGCACCATGCCGGCCGGGAGTTCGCTGCGAGGTACCTGGGCGACCATTTCCTCTACCCGCTCGCCATATGCCTCTTCCACCGGTATGTGTACAGAGCGGGTCTCATCGATGAACATGCCCTCCACAGCCTGGTCAAAGCCAGGAATGACTTCTCCCGCACCCACTGTGAATTCCAGAGGGCCAGAAGAGCAGTCGCAGTCATTATCGCCACATTCCGAAGAATCGAAAACAGAACCATCCTCGAGCCTTCCTGTGTAGTGAACCTTTACCCGGTCCCCTTTCTTTGCCTGTGCCATAGTATCCACCTTTCATGATAGGTTTTTAGCTCGCAGACAATACCAGATCGTACACTGCTTTTCCACTAGTTTCACACCGGTCATTGCTTCAATTGAAAAGCCGCTTTCAGGACAACCTGGTACTCGCTGACCTTGCCGTCAGTCCCTACATGACCGTGGACCTCTTCCACCTCAAACCAGGAAAGGTTTTCCAGTGTTTCCCCCGCCTTTTGCACCGCCGCTTGGATGGCCGCCTCGATGCCGTTTTTGGAAACGCCGATTATTTCCACCTTTTTATAGATCCGGTCATTACCGTACATGGCTCCTCCCTGTTTTTGCAGTTAATTTTATTTAATAGTAGCATTTGCCGATGGTCTGTAAAGGAATGGGGCTTCACTTCAGGGACGAATAGTGTTATGAATCCCCACATGGAATATCCCAGCAGGAGCTGAAATGGAAACTGAGAATAGAACCATTGTCTTCAATGGCATTGTGGTCAATATCGAGCAGATGCAAGTGAAGATCGGCGACAAAGGCTGGCACCCATACCAGATCGTCCGCCATCCGGGCGGGGTGGGTATTTTGCCGCTCCATGAGGACGGCACGGTAACCTTGATCCGGCAACTGCGCCCGGCGACTGGCGGCTTTACCCTTGAGATTCCCGCCGGCCGCCTCTGTACGGGCGAGCAACCCATTCTTTGCGGCAACCGGGAACTGCTGGAGGAAACGGGTCTCACCGCCACGGCTCTGACCTCCTTGGGCTTTATTCACTCCTCCCCCGGCTTTCTCGATGAGGTCATCCACCTCTTCCTCGCCACCGGCCTGTCACAAGGAAAGGCACAGCCGGAGGACTATGAGGATATAGAAGCGGTTCGTCTGCCCATGGATGAAGCCCTGGAGATGGCGCTGGATGGCAGGATAACCGATGGCAAAACCATTGCCGCTCTGTATCGGGCAAAAGGGAGGGACAAATGATCCTCAAGGCCTCGGTTTCAGCTGAATTGGCAGGCATGCGCCTGGATGACGGGGCCAGGCAGCTCTTCCCCGAACTTTCCAAGACCCAGATTCGCCGCATCATCGACTGGGGAGGCTGCACCATCTCGGATGCCCTGGTGCGGGTTGCCTCAAGGCAGTTGCGGGAAGGGGACCTGATCTCCCTTGGCGTGATGGAGCCTGAGCGGTGCGTGGAAATCACCTATGGCAAGGGAGATCTGCTCTACGAGGATGGAGGCTACCTGGCCATCAACAAGGCGGCCGGCCTCAACAGCCAGCGCACCCCTTACCAGCTGAAGGGGACGGTGGAATATGCGGTGGACTGCTACCTCAAATCCCTCGGATCAAAGGAGCCGGCCCGGGTCATCCACCGTCTCGATCGCGGCACCTCGGGAGTGATGTTTTTCCCGAAGCACAAGAAGGCCGCCACCCATATTTCTTTCCTGCTCAAGGAGGGAAAGGTGGAAAAGGTCTACTGGGCGCTGGTTGCAGATGTTCCTGAGCAAGACCAGTGGACGGTGGACGCCCCCATCGCCAAGTTGAACAAGTTCCGATACGGGGTGGCCCTCCCTGGCCGGGAGGCGCGTACCGCCTTCCGAGTCATCACCGCCGGCAAAGGGGCAACCCTGATCGAGGCCCATCCCTTTACCGGACGGACCCATCAAATCAGGGTCCATCTCGCCCACAACGGCCTGCCAATCATCGGCGATGCCACCTACGGCGGCGACCATGCCCCCCGCATGATGCTTCACTGCCGGACCATGGCCTTCACCTCCAGGGAGGGAAAGGAAATCAGCGCCACGGCCCCGCCCGATGAGGCTTTTCGCCAGGTATGCCGTGATTTCGGAATTGAGATCGACCAGTTCCAGCCATAAATTGCCTTGTGCTCGACAACCGTTCAGGCAATGGGCCACTTGCTGGTATGTGGATCGAACCCGCCCTCTGCAGCGCTCTGGCGGCTGATCAACACCGCCCTTGCCGGAGCGCCGTCCCCGTCCGCTATCTTCAGAGGCAGGCAGATCAGCTCGTAATGACCCGGTGGAACCTCCTCCAGCTTGAGCCCTTCCAAAATGAGGGCATCATTGCGCAGGAGCAGACGGTGGACCTCTGCCTGCCCATCCTCACGCTCTATGGAAAGCGAATCGATGCCCACCAGCTTCACCCCCGACTCCAGCAGAAATTCTGCCCCGTCCTCCGTCAGATAGGCAGCTTCCTCGGAATATATGCCAGCGGCACCTGCCGAAGAGTTATCCGTCTTCAGCAAAACACGTTCTTCACCCTTGACCGGCAACCGCTTCAGCTGTTCCCGGCTGATCGCCGTGACCCCTGTTATTTCCACCACAACCGCCTTTCCCATGAGAAGCGACAGTGGCAACAGGTCGACCGATAAACCATCTTCAAAACAATGGCGTGGAACATCAATGTGGGTACCGGTGTGGCTGCACATGGAGACGGCCGAGACATTGGCAGGTTCACCCAGATCAAGGCGCATTACAGGCTCAATGCGCACCGGCGGATCGCCGGGATAGGCCGGCAGCTTGTCAGAAATTGTCTGAGAAATGTCGTAAATCCTCATCGCTGCACCTCCGCAGTCGTCATCCGGGATTTCCGGATGGGCATACCATTGTTTCCGTTACACATCAACAGTATACACGGCCCGAACCCTTTTGCGAGAGCAAAGGTCAGCCCCCCGGCGCCTCTCCCCATGCATTTCTTGACAAATCCTCGGCCATATTGCTTAATACCCTTTCATGCATACAGCCTGCAGCTGCTGAAATGAGGTAGCCATGTCCGAAAAAACCGCCGTAGTTCTCCTGCAGATGGGAGGACCAGACTCCATCGCCGCTGTTGAACCGTTTCTGTTCAACCTCTTTTCCGACCGGGAGATCATCAAGATCGGCCCCGCCCTTCTCCAGCCGTTCATTGCCCGCTTCATCTGCCGCAGACGTGCGCCGAAGGTGGAGGCATATTACGAGCAGATAGGGGGCAAATCGCCCATACGGGAGCTGACCGAGGCCCAGGCCAAGGCACTGGAAACGGAACTGGGGGATGGTTACCGCGCCTTTGTCGCCATGCGCTACTGGAAACCGACCACCATCGATGCCCTGGCCGCCATCAAAAGAGAAGGGATCTCCCGCGTCATCGCCCTCTCCCTTTACCCCCACTATTCAAGGGCCACCGCCGGCTCCAGCATCAACGAGCTGAAACGGGTCCTGGGACAGGCAGGGGTCAGTTTCCAGGTCAGTTATATCGACCGCTTTTATGACCATCCCCTTTACATCAAGGCCCTTGCCGAAAAAGTCGAGGAAGGCCTCTCCGAGTTCAGCGATCGCTCCCGGGTAACGCTGGTCTTCTCAGCCCATTCCCTGCCCCAGTCCTTTATCGACGACGGTGATCCCTACCTTTCCCATATCCAGGCCACGGTGCGCCTGGTCATGGAACGGCTGGGCAATATCGATTACCACCTGGCCTTCCAGTCCCGGGCCGGACCGGTCAAATGGCTGGAACCGTCCACCGAGGAAATGATGAAGCGGCTGGCTACGGAAGGGCGGAAGGAGATGCTCATGGTGCCACTCTCCTTCGTTTCAGACCACATCGAGACGCTCTACGAGGTGGATATCCAGTATGCAAAAGAGGCGAAGCAGCTGGGGATCGATAAATTCCGCCGCTCCCCGTCCCTCAACTCGTCACCGCTGTTTATCGAGTGTCTGGCGGAGCTTGTAAAAAGTGTAAAGGGTGAAGGGTGAAGGGTGAAACAGTGCCTGATCTGCAAAAACATATTTGACGAAGAGGAAGCCGGCCGGTCTGTTTTTGCCGAGGCCGGTGAATGGCTGGCGGGCGAGGTCTGGAACGATGCGGGAAAGCTGTGCACCCAATGCCTGGAAAGCAGAGCGATGCTATCCATGATGTACTTTCACGAGAAAAACACCTGAAAAATAGCTGGAGATAAAATGGAACATGCAACCATTGACGGTATCAATCTGAGCCTGGCCAATCCGGTGGAGCTGTCCCTGAAATGGGTCGGCCAGGGGGAGCTTCTGAAGCAGCTCCTGGCTGCGTGGATGGTCATCGACGAGCGGGATATCCCCTTCAATCCCCGCCTGATCGGCAAGCCCGGGGTAGGCAAGACCACCCTCGCCTACGCCGCGGCCCGCAGTCTCAACCGACCGGTCTACCTCTTCCAGGCGACCATGGATACCCGGCCGGAAGACCTGATTGTCACCCCGGTGATCGGTCCCGACGGCAAGATTCAATATGCCGCTTCTTCCCTGGTCTCGGCCATGGTTGCCGGCGGTATCCTCATCCTCGACGAGGGCAATCGCATGAGCGAAAAGGCCTGGGCCTCCCTGGCGCCCCTCCTGGACGACCGCCGCTACGTGGAGTCCATCATCACCGGCCTGCGCATCCCCGCCCACCACGATTTCCGCATTGTCGTCACCATGAACGAAGATGCCTCCACCTTCGAAGTGCCGGAATACATCCATTCCCGGCTCCAGCCCCAGATCTACATCGACTTCCCCGAGGCGGACGAGGAGATGATGATCCTCAAGGAAAACCTCCCCTTTGCCGCCACTTCCATCCTCAAGTATGTGGTCGATTTTCTCCAGCGTGCCCACACAGCCGACGAGCTTTACTCGGTACGGGACGGCATCAACATCGCCCGCTATGCCCTAAAGATGATGGCCACCACCGAAAATGCGCCGAAGGCTCTGCTGCCCCTGGCGGTGGAGCGGATACTGGGAGAGGAGGCGCTAAGATACTTGTAGGCATTGAGACTCCGCTCTTCCCCCTGAAAGATTCACCTCAGCACCCGCCCGCTTACCCGCCAATGAAATACAATTCAAGCACAGCAGCCTGAACCCGATAAGTCCATACAGACGAAATGTCCCTGGTATGGAGTTATCTGAAAATGCTGCTGATGTTGCACATACGTGTACGAATGCCTTCTTTTCTCGAAAAAGGCTTCACGCTCCTCGAACTGCTCGTCATCATGTCTGCCATCGCCATTCTTGCCGCCATCGCCACGCAAGCCTTTTCCACCTACATACAGAAGGCAAGAGTGGCACGGGCCATTGTCGAGATCAGGGGCCTGGAAGGCGATATCCGTAATTTCGTTGGCGAGAACTACCGCCTGCCCATGGGCCTGAACGAACTGAGAAGAGGGAGCCTCCTCGACCCGTGGGGAACCCCGTACCAGTACCTGAACATCGCCAACGGTGAAATCAAGGGGAAAGGCTCGCTCCGCAAGGATCGCAACCTGGTTCCGATCAATTCCGACTACGACCTTTACAGCATGGGAGCAGATGGTCAGTCTCTCCCTCCACTCACAGCCAAGCCCAGCCAGGATGACATCATCCGCGCCAACAACGGCGCCTATATCGGGCTGGCTTCCTTATATTGAGCGGTAGATGCCATGAATCGTAAGCTCTTTTATTATCTGCACAGCATAGTGGCCCGCCGTATACTCGGCCTGTTCGTCCTTTGTGCCATGCTGCCCACCGCAACGCTCGGCATTTTCACCCTCAGCCAGGTAGCCGATAAACTTCGGGAACAGGCCCATGAACGTCTGCACCAGGCCAGTAAAAATGTCGCCATGACCATCGTTGAGGGATTGACCTTCCTCAAGTCCGAGATGGAGGAACTGGCTGCATCGAGGGGCAAGGATGCAGGTCTTTCACATCTCGTGGCCTCAAAACAGGGGGGAGACCCACTCCACCACCGCTTCCTGAGCCTCGCCATTTTGCAGCCGAATGCAAAGACCAAGGTGATTTTCGGCAAACTGTGCCCGCTTCCCCCCTTGAACGAGCGGATTCTCAAGCAGCTTTCTTCCGGCAAAGCTTTCATTTACGCCGGTCGCACCGACAGGCCTCCCCCTGTTTTCATTGCCATTGCCGTCGGCAAAGGGACTGCTCCCCGGTTCCTGGTTGGCGAAATAAATCCGGATTATCTCTGGGAACGGGTAAGCGATGCATTGCCGCCACTGACCGAAGCAGCGATCATTGATTCCGCCGGCACAGGACTCTATTGCTCCCCTCTTTTTCCATTGGCCACCATCGCCCGGTTTAAAAACGGGCAGCAGCCTGCTTTCGGTCAATACGAACTGCCCGATGGAGCCGACACCTACCTGGCCAATCATCGGTCAATTTTTCTCAGGGGTGCCTTTCTCACCGATGACTGGACTGTCGTCGTCACCCAGTCCAAGGCAGACGCCTTCATGGCGCTCACCAAGTTTGCACGGACCTTCATACTCATCCTCGTGCTGACTCTTCTGGTGGTCTGTTACCTGAGCAGCGTGCAGATCCGGCGGAGCCTCGTTCCATTGGCAAGGCTCAAGGAAGGGACACGCCATATAAGCCGTGGAGATTTTGCCAGCAGAATCGAGGTCAACAGCGGTGATGAATTTGAAGAGGTTGCCGATTCCTTCAATATCATGGCGGAACATCTGCGGCGACAATTCGAAACCCTGTCGGGAACGGGACAGATTGTCCGTACCATCCTTACCGCCCTGGAACGGAAAAAGATCATCGCTGCCGTTGTCAACAATATGCAGAGTGTAATAGGATGCGATCAGGTTGCCCTGTTTCTCCTGGAGCCGGGCCTGAAAGACACGGCCATTGCCTACCATAGCAACGCGGGTGGCGAAAATCCTGCTTATACGGTCTTTCCCCCAGAGGAACTGGATCTACTGGAGAAGACTCCCGAGAGCCTGCTGGTGGGGCCGGGTGAATTCTCCGGGCTGCTTTCCACTGTAGGGAGAGGTGGCCTCATGGCGCATGCGCTTCTGCCGATACGTCTCCATCAGAACATCGGTGGAATTTTGGTTCTTGGGTATCGTGAAAAGCCGGATCGACCCCAGGAAGATTTGCTTCGCGCCAGACAGATAGCGGATCAAATTGCCGTTGCCATAGTCAATGCCGATCTGATCGACGAACTGGCTCAACTCAGCTGGGGGACCCTTACGGCCTTGGCTCGGGCCGTAGATACCAATTCCCCGTGGACTGCCGGGCATTCTGAGCGAGTAACGGAATTGTCATTGAGAATAGGGAAAGCAATGGGATTGTCCCCGCAAGAACTGCAATTGCTGCACCAGGGTGGACTGCTTCACGATATCGGCAAGATCTCCGTCCCTGGTTCCGTTCTCGACAAACCGGGAAAGCTTACGGAGGAAGAGTTCGCATTGATACGAGAACATCCGGCCAAGGGTGCCCTGATCCTGGAGCCTATTCCCCCTTACCGGAAAGTCATTCCCTTAGTGGAACAGCACCATGAATGGTTCAACGGGGAAGGCTATCCCCTTGGCCTGGCTGGGGAAGCTATTTCACTGGGTGCCCGCATCCTCGCCGTTGCCGATGTCTACGATGCTCTTCTCTCCGACCGGCCTTATCGGGCAGGCTGGGAGTCCCATCGGGTGCTCGCCTATATTGAAGAACGTGCAGGGCACCAATTCGATCCTGCAGTGGTGGATGCTTTCCTGACAATATGCGGTGATGAAGTCCCGGCATGATGGAGAAAGCTCTTTCAGGCAAGGTCATCAGGTGAATTGAAGGCATCAATCACGGATGCAGGAAGATCCACCGTGAGAAGGACCGGCATCGATTCGGCAGGAAATAATGGGGGATTTGTCATGGATAAAAGTCCGTCTGATGCAATTCTATTTGGATGCGAAGAGCTTTTCTGGCCCCTTGAGCGAAGGGGGGAGGAACTGGAACGGAACCAGTGGCTGTCTGATCTCGGTTGGCCCGAGATTATGGCACTTGCCTCTTACATGTCCCCATACAAGATCCCCGCTGGAACGGCTGTTTGCAGGGAAGGAGACCGGGAGGTCTTTCTTTGTCTCATCTGCGATGGCGTTATCGATGTGGTAAAGGAGGATTCCAGCGGCTGCGCCAAGGTGCTGACCAGCATCAGCAGGGGGAAAACCATCGGTGAGATGTCCCTTATCGACGGAGAGCCGCGTTCCGCTACAATGATTGCCCGCAGTGATGCAACTCTTCTGGTCCTTAAGCTGGCAGGCTTCCGTGACCTTGCCGAGGTTCACCCAAGGCTTTACGGGAAGCTGGCAGAGAAAATCGCCCGCGTTCTCAGCCAGCGCTTGCGCCAGACCAGCGGCGCATTAGCCGAATATATCTAGTTCCCATCCGGAAACTCCGGATGAGAAACTGGTGGTTCCGATTCGGAAAGAGGGGATTTTTTGTTCTGGCAAGGAAATCAAGGGGTTGCGCGGAGACGTACATCGGTACGTCGCACAAGTAAGCCCGCAGATTGACGCCGCCAGGGCAGAAAAGAACCCTTTCCGGATGAAAACTATCTAGTTTGCATTTCGAAACTAATATGCGAAGATCTAAAAATCATGGCCCACAGACTCCATCTTGAACAGTTCGGCCCCGTATCTGCCCTTCCCATTCTCCACTACCGGATGGAGTTCGCCCACCTGGTGCGCGAAGCGGTGGCCCGACTTAAGCCTGACTGCATCTGCATCGAACTTCCACCGACTCTGAAATCCCACCTGCTGCGCACTATTCGACGGCTACCGGAAATCTCCGTTCTCAGTTACGAATCCAAGGGAGGCACCGTATACCTTGTCATCGAGCCAGCCGATCCCCTGGTAGAGGCAGCAAGGCTCGCTCTTGAGCAGGATATCCCGCTGCATCTGGTGGACATCGACCTGGACGACTACCCACCCCACCAGGGAGCGCTGCCTGATTCCTACGCCGTTCATCGCCTGGGGTTGAAGGCATACTACGACGAATTCAGGAAGGCCGGCAGCATTCCGCCGGGCAAAGAAGACCTGCTGCGGGAAAAGGGAATGACCTTTCAGCTGCAGCAGCTGGCAAAGGAACATGGGCGGATTCTCTTCATCTGCGGCATGTATCATCTGGAGCGGGTTAGGGAATTTTACGAGCGGCCCCAGGCAGCGCCATTGTCACGGGTGCGCCGGGACGATGTCCGCCTCTGGAATCTCCATCCCGACTCCTGCAGGGAGATCCTGGCCGAATATCCTTTCCTTTCCGCGATGTATGACCTTCGCCGCGGCCCACTCCCTCCCGAGCCGGAACCGTCAAACCTGTCCTTGCGCAAACGCTTTAACGCCCTGGAGCTGATCGGCGGAAAAACGGAGATTCCGGAAGAGGAGGCGTTGCGCCAGGCGGTGTTGCGAAGCGTCCGCCACGTGGGAGGTGAGGGAGAAATGCCCGACCGCCAGCGGATCATGCTCCGCCTCTTCCAGGAAGCGGCCCGCCATTACCGGCAGGAAACCGGCGAGTCGATCCACATCTGGCAGAAGCGGGCCTTTTTCCGTTTTGCCCGCAATTATGCCCTGGCTGGCGGCAGCCTTCTCCCCGACTTGTTCCAGATGCTCACCGCCGCCCGTTCCTGCATCGACGACAATTTTGCCTACGCCTTTTACCGCTTGGCCACTTATCCAATGTGGCAGCAGGAGGAAAGCGACATCCCCACCGTCCGGCTGACACCCGAGGACCTCTGGTCGGGGAGTCGCCGCATCAGGTTTAGACCTCGGGAACAGCGCCGGGGCAAGGGGCTGTCGCCGCTGGCCTTTCTCAGGCGAAAGAAGGAGAAGCGTCCCGGCGAGTGGCTGGAGGGATTCGACAACCAGTCCATCTGCTCCTATCCGCCGGAAGATCTCATCATCGAGGACTATGGCCGTTTTCTCAAACAGAAGGGGGCAAAGCAGCTCTCGGAAGAGCAAAACCGGGTCGAGCCCTTCTCGGCATCCATGCTGGACGGCATCGATATGCGCGAGACCTTGCGCAACCTGCACGAGGGGAGGATCTATGTGCGGGAAAACCAGAGGGTCAAGGGGGGCGTCGGCGGAGTGGTGGTGATCTTCCATGAAGACAGCGGCAACCAGCGGTTCCCCTACCACATGACCTGGCTGGGGGAACATGCCCAGGAATCGGACATGGCTTTCTATGCCACGTCACCCGATGACAACATCGTCGGCCCCGGCATCTGCCGCTGCGAATACGGCGGCTTTCTCCTTTCCTATCCGCCACGAAGGATGCTCGACGTGTGGAGCGATGGCGATTATGCCTTTGCCCGATGCAAGTCGGAGGTCCTGCTGCTGGCAGCCCTGGACTATTCACCGGAAAAGCACGTGGTCTATGTGGCAGCCCGCCCGCCGCGCAGTTATTTCCGGCAGATTGCCGCCCGGCTGGGGAAGAAGATCGTCTATATTCCCCTTGGTTCCCTATCGCCGGTGAAGCTGAAGCGACTGCGGATCTTTCATGTTCTCTATGGGCATGACAAGCGGGGCACTGCTAGGGATTACGTATGGTAGCCTTAAATGGGACGGTTGCCGTAGCTTCGGAAGTGAGTGTCCGAGCCGCAACGGAAAATGAAACTAATATTTTTGCCTAGAATTACCTTGTCCATGATAATACCGCCTTTCTCAGGCGCAGTTATCACTTTCTAATTCTACCGAGCCGGAAATCACCTATACCACTTTTTTGACTCTTTCCTTCCTGCTTTTCACTATAACTCTTAAAAAAATTCCTATTTATGTGCCGGATTGATTGGTCTATCTTTTGCGCTAGCCTGTTCAATTAAGGGCCGGGAAATACATTTGCAACAACGCGGCTCCGAAATATGATTGGGATGTCCGCCAAACAGAAGTAAAAGCATGAACTTTTCAGAGATGCCTACTTCCCCGCCGGCGTTTTCACCAGCTCCAATTTGCTGCTGACGTTGTTTTTGATCCAGGATGGGTCCCACCACTCGATGGGATTGACCGACTGTCCCGAAACCACCACCTCGAAGTGCAGATGATCCCCGCCAGCCATGCCGGTGGCCCCGGTGTTGCCAATCATCTGCCCCTTTTCCACGTTGTCTCCCTCCTTGACTCCGATCCGGCTCAGGTGCCCATAGATGGTCTGCAGCCCCATGCCATGGTCGATGATGATGCACTGTCCGTAAATGCCCAGGTCACCGGCAAACACAACCTTGCCCCGGTTGGCTGCCGGGACCTCTGCATGGGCCAGTGAGGCCAGGTCGAAACCGAGATGGGTCTGGGTATCCACCTCTTTCCCTTCATAGACATAGGTGCGGGTCTGGGCAAAGCCACCCAGGGGGGCGGCGTTCGGCATGCGCAGAAAGATGCCTTCCCAGAGTGGAACGGGCGAAGTTTGACGGCTCAGGTCCTGAATCGTCTTGCGGTCCTGGGCGCGCACTTCGCCGTTTACCTTGAGGAACAGTTCCAGGGAGGATGTAGCCTGGGGATCCCTGTCCCTGAACTCGGCAGCGATCTTATCCACAAAAGCCGGAGTCAGGTTGATGCGGTCAGGCGGAAAATTCTTGTCGATAAGGTGATAATTGATCCCCACCACCCGCTCGTTGCCGGCTCTATCCACCGCCGTGACTCTTGGAATGAATTGGTTGAGGTCCATGTCATAGGGAAACGGAAAGAGACAAGTGTAGTATTCTCCCCCCTGGCGGTAGCCGGGATAAAACTGATTGCCGATAACAACCCCCGTCTTTTCCACCTCTTTCGCTACGGTGTAAACCACCAGCCCCGCTCCGCCGCGGGTAATGTTATGGGCAATGCTCAGTACAGCCACTGCCGGAGGCTTGTTTTCGAAGGTGAAGGCAAATTGTTTGCTTGTGGTTCGGTCAGCGCCGAATCGCGGAGCGGAGTTGGTCGCCCTCACCTGCAGAGTGAACGGTCCCTCTTTCAGGCCTGACCGGAGCAGGTTGACGGTTTCCGTGGCTTGTTGTGACTTTCCGGGGTAATCCTTGACCAGCACATTGACCGTTTTTTCACCCTGAACGGCGGCAATGGTCAGCCGCTTCAGCACCCCTCGCCCTGCATCCAGCTTAACCGTAAGGTCCCGCCTGATGGCAATCGGCCCGCTTTCCGGAGTAAGGGACACGGCCGGAGCCGGCGATCCCAGGAAATAGAAGAGCGCGACAGCAATGACAACGAGAAAGAATACGGGAAGGATAAGAGTCAGCCTGTTCATTATTACCTCTTTTGCTGTTGGCGATTGAGATGGACGCCTGCAGGATGTTGTAATTACCCGTATTATACCAGACAGGGACGCCACTGCCAGTGAAAGGCGCACTGGCTTGTTCTTTGACGATGCGTGGAAATTGACTTTATTTGTCAGCCTTGCAGGGAAAAATGTGATGGCGGTCACCTGATGGCCACGGGTGTTCCTGTATAATCGCCAGCAGGTAGCCAGCGGTGCCGAAAACCTTCCGGCCCGGAAATTGCTTTCCACAAAATATTGCGGGATGAGGAGTTCAGTTCATCTCGATCCAAAGCCTTAAAAGTAAAACGATCCAGTTGAACTGCTGCGAGAGGGTCCATCATGCGCCTCATCCGAATCTGTCTTATCGCCCTCTTCCTCTCCTGTATCACCCTTTGTACTGCATGGGGTGAACAGCTTGACGCCAGCCGTTCAGGCACCATAGACCTGCTCCTGGAACGGGCCATGGACAAGAACCTGATCTCAGGCGGGGTCGTCGTCATCGGAGACCATGCCGGCATCCTCTACAGCACCGCCAGAGGTGAAATCAACAGAGCCGGCTCAGACAATCTGACTGATCGCACTGTCTTCGATCTGGCATCCTTGACAAAGGTCATAGCAACCACCCCGGCAGTGATGAAACTGCTGGATCAGGGCAAGATATCTCTCCTTGACCCTCTGACCCGCTGGTTTCCCGAATTCGTCGGCACCGACCGTGAGGATGCCACCATTCTCAACCTGCTGACTCACACCTCGGGGCTCAGAGATTTCGATCTGAGCAGCGGCGATGCCATGAAGGCAGCCATTAACAGGGCCGCGGCCGAAAAAACCCATTCCCGCCCCGGCACCAGCTTCAATTATGCCGACATCAACTTCATACTTCTTGGAGAGCTGGTGCACCGGGTCTCGGGAAAGACGCTGGATGTCTTCTGCCACGACGAGCTGTTTGCCCCCCTTGGCAATAGTGCCACCATGTTTCTTCCACCCAGGGAAATGACCGACGTCATTGCTCCGACCCTTGGATTTACGGGGGGTGTCGTTCAGGACATGAATGCCCGCCGTCTCGGCGGCGTCGCCGGGCATGCAGGCCTTTTCAGCTCAGGGAACGATCTGGCCCGCTTTGCCAGGCTTATTCTCGGCAGTGGCACGATCGAAGGCAAACGAGTTCTTTCAGAGAGAGTGGTCAATCAAATGACCGCCCCCTACTTCTACTCCAACGGCAGGGTCGTACGAGGGTTGGGATGGGACATCGAATCCCCCTTTTCGGCGCCGAAAGGGTCCCTGTTTTCCGAGGTCTCCTTTGGGCACACCGGCTACAGTGGCTCTTCCATCTGGATCGATCCCAAGCAGGACCTGTTTGTCATTGTTTTGACCAATCGCCTGAACTACCGGGACACAAGCACCTTCAACCAGTTGAGGCGCGATATCTCCACCATTGCCGCAGCATCCTTCACCGTAGCCGACGACCTGCTGCGCCTGACAGGGCCTCTGGAAGTGGCACGAATAACCGCCGAGCTCATGCGTCCGGCCCTGGCCACGGTAAAGCCGCCGGCACGAAAAACCAAGGTCAGGCTGCTTGCCTATGCCTCCCAGGCACGCTCACATCACCAGCCGGCCAAAAAACCGGGTAAGAAACACCGCCAGAAATCAGGCAAAATCCGCCGCGTCTGAGGTCATAGTCTTGTGCCTCTACCCTGCCCTTTTCCCATGTAGCTGATAATCAAGGCTGCGCCGGGGACGCAACCTTGACAATTCAAACCAGCCCTAGAGCGATTTCAGGTATTCGACCAGATCCCGCTTTTCATCAGCAGTCAGGGCAAGGTTGAAGAAGGTATTGTAATGATTGACCACGTCGAGCAAAGTTTTGAATCTGCCGTCGTGGTAGAATCTGCCCTTGTTCTCCGCCTTCATGAACTTTCCGTTTTCCCTAATAAACAGCCCCGCCAGATTCATTGTCTTGTAGACCTTATCCGGCGAGCGATCGGCCTGGAAGCTGTCTATGCCGATGTCCTCAGCCCGGTGTGCATTCCATCCAGGCTCTGTCCATAGAGGCTCCTTATGGCAGTTGGTACACTTCGCCTTGCCGCTGAACAACTCATCCCCGCGCTTGGCAGCCTCCCCGTTGAAATCAACCCCCGCTTGCGGTTGGGGTGAGGGTAGCGCCAGTTGATAGAGATGCAGGGCCGGCAGTTTACTGGTAACCAGGTCCTTGTCAGGGTCCACCGTCACATGACCGAGTTTGTTGGCCACTGCCACCGGGAATCGTGAGGCGATGTCAGGGAACTGCCCCGTATCATCCAGGCGTGGATCAAAGAAATTCCCCACTCCGTGCATTTCCAGAACGGCAACAAATGCATTCCAGTAAGGGACCGACCCCCAGGCGCCAGTCCAGGTATGAAGGTTGAAACCTGCCATGTCGAAAGCATTGGGAATCCGGGTCGCTGCCGTAGCCCCATCGGGCCTGAACCCTTTACCATCCAGGATCAGCTCTGCATCGAATTTTCCAGGCCCCCATGCCCTCAGGACCCTGCGTACATCCTGCTGGGTGATCTGTTCACTGCCAGGGGCGGATTTCAGCAGCTCGACAAAGGGCGAGAGGTCGGGAGCCAGTGCGACGATCTTTCCCACATCCAGATCATGATTGGCCCAGCCGTCCAGGCGCCGGCCGATGCCGAATGTCAGCGAGTTATCGACGGTGGAATGGCACAGGGCACAGGTAATACCCACCGACGACAGCCGGTCGCCAGAGAAAACGCCCTTTACCCCAACCACTGCATTCAGCTTCAGAAGCGCAAGTGTGGTCGCCGGATCGGCTAGATCAACCGTGCCGGCACGCAGCCTTTGCACCAATGTGTCAGGGAGGGCATGCACATCCACTTTCAGTCCCAGGTCCAGGGCCGTTTTGGGGGTGAGTCCACTGCCCACTCCTCCCAAATTTGCCCCGGCTATGGCGCGATGAAGCTTGAGTTTCCCCCCCCAGAACTGCTCATCACCAAAGGTGTCAAAGCGGAATATCTCCGCCCCCTCTTTGATTTTGCTTTGGGCATTTTCCTGCACGATCTGCAGCTGCTCTGCCTGATTCTGTGCTTCCGCAGGGGGTGAGGCAACTAACGCACCAAAAGCAACGAATGTGGCAACTACTTTCATGCACTTTTCTTTCATCGGTTACCTCCCTTTAGAGTGTTTACTGCAAAGAGTTCCCTATAATAATTATTTATATTTAATAATTGTCAAATTTCCCGACACCCGCTTACCCCTTTTCTCCCAGATAAAGAAGCGCCAGCAGCGGGGTAAACCATTAAGGAAAAATCTTGAAGGGGAGAATGTTGGAGGGTTGCTGAAGGGCGATGGCTAATTCAGAGGATAACGGGCAAACGATGGGTAAGATGAATGGTTTCTCTGCTGACCTGGGCCTGGTAGGCAAGGAGCTCGACGCCGTTGGCTGCAGCCAGGCGCAACAGCCGGCCGTATTCCGGATCTATTGCATCGGCCGGAGAAACGGAGCTGCAGTCCGGGCGCTGGACAACGAAGAAGTTCACCGCCCGGTGCCCCAGCCTGACCATCTCCATCAGCTCCCGCAGGTGTTTCTGCCCCCGCACTGTTGCCGCATCGGGGAAAAGTGCCCGGCCATCCTCCATCAGGGTCACATTCTTCACTTCCACATAGCAAAGCTCGTCACCCCTGCTCAGCAGGAGATCGATGCGGCTGTTGATGCCGTAACGCACCTCGGGCCGAATGGAGTGGTAGCCCTGCAGCTCTTTGATGACGTTACTTTCGATGGCATTATGTACCAGCCGGTTGGGAAGGGAAGTATTGATGCCGATCCAGCAGTTATCGGCCTTCACCTGCTCCCAGGTGTAGCAGAGCTTGCGGCCCGGTTTGTCGCAACGGGAGATGAAGGCAGGGCTGCCGGGAACGGCGCACCCTTTCATGCTGCCTGAGTTGGGGCAATGGGCAGTGACAATCTCGCCGTTTTCCAGCTGGAAATCGGCGAGGAATCGCTGGTAGCGGCGGATGAGAACTGCAGGTATCAAGGGGGGCATCAGGTACATCAACAGCTATTTCACCAAGTCGGAGAGGACCAGCACCGTCCAGTAGGGAGAAACCATGAGAACGAAAACGGAAAAGATATAGGAAGGCATGTAATAGAGCCCGCTGCGGAAGGCCGTGCCCAGCGGGATGCCGGACATGCCCGATACCACATAGCAGCAAATACCGATGGGGGGCATGATGGAGCCCATGGTGGTGACGATGGTAATCACCTGGCCGAACCAGATGGGGTCGTAACCCAATTGGGTGACCAGCGGGTAGAAGATGGGGAGCGAGACCAGGAGAAAGGCCAGGGCATCCATGATGCAGCCGCCGATGATGTAGCAGAGAAGAATGGTGCAGAGCACCATCCACTTGGGCAGGGCCAGCATGCCGATCCATTCGGCCGTTTCGGCCGGCAGCCGGGTGACGGTGAGAAATTTGGCAAAAATAAGCGCCCCGGCGACAATCATAAAGACCATGCAGGAGATGCGCAGGGTATCGACGAAGGCGCCACCCAGCTTTTTCCAGGTAAGCTTGCGGCGCACGGTGCAGATGACCAGGGCAAGGAAACAGCTGACGGCGGCCGCTTCGGTGGCGGTCACTACCCCGGTGAAGAGAGCATACATGATGATGCCGAACAGCACCAGGATATCGATGGCCTCGGGCAGCGACTCGAACCGCTCTTTCCATGAGCTTTTAGGACCGGCAGGACCCCACTCGGGATGAATCCGGCAGATCACCACCACCGTTGCCAGGATGAGGGTGGTAAGAATGGCGCTGGGGATGATGTTGCCGAAGAAGAGCTTGCCGATGGACTGGCCCGTATAGAGCCCGTAGACGACTAGGACGATACTGGGAGGAATGAGCACGCCCAGGGTCGCCCCGGCGGCAACGGAACCGGCATTGAGCAGCGGGTGATACTTGTATTCGTTCATGGCCGGAATGGCTACGGCGCTCATGGTCGCTGCCGTCGCGGTATTGGAGCCGCTAATGGCGGAAAAGGCAGCGGAAGCCATGATGGTGGTCATGGCCAACCCGCCGCGGTGATGGCCGAACCAGCGGTAGGTGGCGAAATAGAGACCGTTATTGTAGCCGGCATAGTGGACGATTTCACCCACCAGGATAAAGAGCGGGATTACCGTCAAACCGTAGTTGGAAAAGGTCGACCATAGCTCGCTGCCCAGCATGGAGCAGGCGGCATCGAAGGAAGTGGCCGCGGCAAAGCCGAAGAAACCCACCAGCAGCATGGTAAAAGCCGCAGGTATGCGCAGGAAAAAAAGCATGAGGAGCATGACGGCAATGCCGGTAACTCCCATCATCGGGCCGGTCATTCTTCTCCCTCCGCTTTTCGTAAAATGGCTCGGCTCATTTGGAGGAACAGGACCAGGGCCAAAAGCGCGAAGCCAGCCGACACCCCGTAGACGAAGGGGTAATATTTCAGCTGCAGGGTCTCCGACAGCTCGCCCGTCCCCCTCAGGTTTTCCGCCCACCGATAAACCTGCCAGGAAGCAATGGCGAACAGCACCGCTGCCAGCCCGTCGCTGACAGCATCCAGCAGCCGCCTGACCAGCGGGGAAAACTTCTCGGTGAGTATATCGACCATGATATGGTCCCGGCGCCGCTGGGTGTGGCCGAGGGCACCTGCCGTGACCAAAGCGCCCAGAAAGGAGACGATTTCGTAGGTCCCGGCATAGGGGACGTGAAACAGGCGCATGCCGACGTTGCCGGTGGCCAGCAGCACCAGCAGGAGCAGCGCGAAGCCGCCGACAATCATGAAAAAGCGGGATATGTAGCTGACGAATTGATCCATGGGGCCCTTTGGGGGTTCTAGGTTCTAGGTTCTAGGTTCGGAGTTACCAGGACGTACGTATATAAACTCTTACTTTTTCTTCCTGCCTTGTTTCTCATACTTGGCCTTCAACGCCTGGACGTCTGCTATGATCTGCCTGCCGTTCAGCCCTTGGGCGCTTACCTTCTTGATGTATGCTTCGGTCATGGGGGCCAGGAGTGCGGCAATCTGCTTCTGTTCCGGGGCAGGCAGCTGGATTACCTGATGCTTGTATTCCTTTGCCGACCAGGCCAGGGCCTCCTGCACGTGCCGGTCCACATATTCCCCGGTCCACAGCGCCTGCTCCCGGGAAAGATCGTCAATGACCTTTTTCACATCGACAGGGAGGCTGTCCCACTTGGCTTTGTTCATGACTACGGCAAAGGAGACCACCGGCAGATTGGCAATGGTGGCATAGGGGGTGTAGGCGGCAAATTTGAAGTCCTGGAGTATTTCCAGGGAGGAGATCATCCCCTTGACTACCCCTTTCTGGATCGCCTCCGGGGTTTCCGACTGGGGCATGGCCACCGGCACCCCTCCCAGTCTCTTCAATACCTCGGAGCTGGTCCCGGCTACGCGCAGCTCCATCCCCTTCAGGTCCTTCAGGGATCTGACAGGTTTGCTGGTCATGAAGTTGGTTGGCGGGCAGGTGAAGAGGGTGATGACCTTGACCTTTGCGAATTCCCTGGGCTGGTATTTCTGCACCAGGTCGAAGAGCACCTGGCTTGCCACCTTGGCGGAGGTGAAACCGTGATAGAGGTCTAGAGCTTCGGAAACCGGGAATCGACCCGGCTGATAGCTCATGGCAAAGTTGCCCATATCGGCAGTGCCGGAGGTGACCCCTTCCAGCATGTTCTTTGCCCCCAGAAGGGTGCCGCCGGGGAAGGTCTTGATCTTGACCTTGCCGCCGGTCCGTTTTTCCACCTCCTTGGCCCAGCGCTCCATCTGTATGCTGGGGAAGGTGGCTGCCGGCGGGAAGTTGGCGTAGTTAAGGGTGACGGCGGCATTGGCAATGCCGGCGGTAACAAGCAGAAACGATATAGCCAGTGCAAGACGAAGTTTCATGATTTCCCCCTTCAATCGTATAAAAAACAGCTATTCAAAGCGGCGCTTGTCGAAAATCCGCTTGGTCTTTTTCTCCGAGCGGGGCAGTGTCCCATGATCCACCAGCTCAACACTGCAGGAGACAAGCAGGGTATGCTTGATGCCGGAAACGATGCTTTTCATGACCTGGCTGTCGGAAACAGATTCCCCGTTGCGGGCACGTTCGACCCGCGCCAGCATGTAATCCCTGCCGTCCTCCCCATGGTCGAGGATGATCTGGTATTCGCTGCCGATGCCCGGAACGCGGGTCAGCACCTCATCCAGCTGACCCGGATAAATGTTGACGCCGCGGAAAATAACCACGTCGTCGGAGCGGCCAAGGATCCGGTCGTGACGGGGAAGCGTGCACCCGCAGGGGCAATCACCCTCCAGGAGCCGGGTCAGGTCACGGGACCTGTAGCGGATCAGCGGCGCCCCTTCCTTGCCCAGGGTAGTGAAGACCATCTCCCCCACTTCGCCCGGGGCGACCGGTTCCATGGTCTCCGGGTTCAGCACTTCCAGGATATAGTAATCGGCCCAGTAATGGATGCCGTTATCAAAGCGGCAGGACAGCCCGGTACCGGGGCCATAGAGCTCGGTCAGGCCGGTAATGTCGTATATTTCCTCGACGCCGAGAAACTCGTGCATGGTTTTCAGCATGGCACTGGAACTCCGCTCCGCCCCCATGATGATCTTTTTCAGGTTCAGGCTATCCTTGAGGCCGAGCCGGTTCACCTCTTCGGCCAAGAGCAGACCCATGGAAGCGGTACAGCAGAAAACCGTCGACTGGAGGTCCTGGAGAAAGCCGATCTGAATGTCCAGATTGCCAGGGCCGACCGGGATGCACATGGCACCGAATTTTTCGCAGGCCAGCTGAAAACCGATGCCGGCGGTCCACAGGCCATACCCGACGGCGATCTGCACCCGGTCTTCCCTGGTCAGTCCGGCCAGTTCGTAGCAGCGGGCAAACATCGCCTGCCAGTCATCCAGGTCCTTCTGTGTGTAACAGAGAACCTTCCGCTTGCCGGTGGTGCCCGATGAAGCATGGATGCGGACGATATCCTCAAAAGGTGCAGCTCTCAAGGCAAAGGGATAGCCAGCGGCAAGGTCCTGGGCGGTGGTAAAGGGAAGACGGCGCAGGTCATCCAGGGACTTTATGTCTTCAGGTCGTACCCCCGCCGATTCCAGGCTTTGACGATAGAATGGGGAGTTATCCCAGGCATGGCGGACGGTCCATTGCAGCCCCGAGAGCTGGAGGCGGGATAGTTCCGCCGGAGTGGCAAATTTGGCGGGAAAACGTCTCAACATCTGTCAGTTACTCCTTCCTTGACAGCCTTCAATCCCGGCGCGAAAAGCAGCAATTGCCCCGTCCAGCTGTTTCTTCTTTCCCGAAAGTTTTTGCTGAATGGTCCTCTCCACTTCGGCTGAGGTGCAGAACAACCGGTCAGGTTCAGCCAGAGCCCGGCCGAGGACAATCAGGTTTATCGACTGTGGATTGCCCATGGCAAGGGCGACAGTATCCGCATCCATGGTGGCAAGGGGATGCTCCGTTTCCACCACGGCAAGTGAGGTTGCATTGGCAACAATCCAGCCGCCGTTATTGAGAAAATGGCGGTGCAGCGCTACCGTTTCAGCTTTTAGGGCGAGCAGGCCATCAGCCTGCCCAGGCCTGACCAGGGGACTGGAAAAGTCGCCAACCTTCAGGTGGGAAATGACGATGCCGCCCCGCTGGGCCATGCCGTGCGTTTCGGAGGTGAGCACCGGCAGCCCCTTATGGATGGCCGTCTCTGCCAGAAGCCGGGTAATGAAGAGGATGCCCTGGCCGCCGACTCCGGAAATGATTAATTGTTGGTTCATGGCTTCTCCTCCCTGGTGATCGAGCGGGAGGGACACACGTCAAGACAGACGGCACAACCGCTGCAGATGAGCAGGTCGACCCTTACCTTTTTCGTCGCCTCGTCATAGATCAGTGCCGGGCACTCGAACTGACTGGTGCAGACCCGGCAACCGGTGCAGGTTGCCTCCACCTCCACCTGGCTGCGCTGCTGTTTCGGCCGATTTTTGTCCACCAGGCAAGGGCTTTTGGCAATGACCACCGCCACGCTCTCTTTTCTGGCAAAGTCCACCGCCTCTTTCACCAGTTTGGTAAAGCCGGGGAGATCAAGGGGATCGCCGGTCCTGCAGAAACGCACCCCGCAGCCCTCGACCACGGAGCTGATCTCAACCGGAACGCCACCGGCAAGGGGCATGGCCGGTGTCGGCTGATTGCCGGTCATGGCGGTGGTGGAGTTGTCCAGGATTACCAGGACGAAACGCGCGTTCTGACTCACCGCATCGATCAGCGGGGGTATCCCGGCATGGAAAAAGGTGGAATCGCCGATGGTCGCAACCACATCCCGCTCTTCTCCCGAAATACGGTAGGCATGATGGAATCCTGCCGCCTGGCTCACCGCCGCCCCCATGCACAGTACCGTATCCACACCACCCAGGTTGGCCCCCAGGGTGTAGCAGCCGATATCACTCGGATAGATCCCTTTGGGAGCAGCCTTTTTAATGGCATAGAAGCTGGCCCGGTGCGGGCAACCGGGACACAGCGTTGGCCGCCGGCCGCCACCTGCCGGAGCCTTGGGCACCGGGGGAACGGTAACGCCGGCAAAATCTGCAATGATCTTTTCTATCAACTCCGGAAGAAGCTCTCCCGCCTCGGGGACGACTCCGGACAGCTTGCCCCGCACCTTTGCACGGTCACGGAGCTGCATTTCGATGACACCGGTGGTCTCTTCCAGCACCATGATCTCATCGTATTCCCGCAGAACCTCTTCGATGAACCGGATATGAAGCGGATAGGGCTGGAGCACCTGGAAAAAGGCAATTTCATCCAGAAGCCCAAGGTTGGTCATGAGCTCTTTGGCATGTCCGGCAGCAGCCCCAGACGCCACTATAGCCTTCTTTGATCGTATATGGGGATTGAGGCGGCGGGGAGCAGTCGGCCCATGGGCAGCAATGCGGGCCAGCTTGTCGTTCAGTTCAAGGTGGAGCCGGTAGCGGAAGTTTGGTGTGGCCGCCCATCGTGAGGGTTCTTTCCTGAAATCGGCCCGGCGTTCCAGCTTCATCACCGGAGCAGGCTGAATGTCCTGGCAGGCGTGGCAAACCCGGGTCGTCGGCCTGAGCATGACCGGCACCTGGAACGCTTCGGAAAGCTCATAACCCAGGGCTACCAGCTCCTGGCCCTGAGCCGGTGAATCCGGGTCCAGCACCGGAACCTTGGCCAGCATGGCCAAAAGGCGGCTGTCCTGTTCCGTCTGGGACGAATGGGGACCCGGATCGTCGGCGCTGATGACGATGAAGCCTCCGACTACCCCCAGGTAGGCGGCGCTCATGAAGGGATCGGAGGCAACGTTAAGCCCCACCTGCTTCATGGCAACGGCTGTTCTCAGGCCGGACTGGCTGCCGGCATAGGCTATTTCCAGGGCCACCTTTTCATTGATCGCCCATTCCACATGCATGGCCAAGCCTTCGGCCTTCTGCCATGCCATCACCCCGGAGAGAATTTCCGATGCGGGCGTTCCCGGATAGGACGTGGCCATGGCACATCCGTTCTCAACAAGAGCACGGGCAATCGCTTCATTGCCCTGCATCAATCTGCGATTATCATTACTCAAAAATCCCTCCATCTTATGCCCCGCCGGGCAGAAAATGCAGATTTTCTGTCCGGCGGGGTCATTTGTCAACACAAAATGAGGCAGCAAGAGCTTCACTACAACCGGCAGCCATCATGGGCGCCGCTCCCCCCTCGCAAAAAGGGCTTTTACAGCTATAGAGCCTTCAACCGTAATTGTGCAACTTTTGGCATTGCCGGAACAGCCCTCCTGCCAGCCGATAAATTGCGAGCCGTAATAGGGAACAGCCTTGAATGTTACGAATGTACCGGGGATGAAACTGGCCGGGGAGGATGTGGGGCAGGAGATTCCGCCGCTATCACAGGTAATAATGCCTTCACCGGTACCAGCCTTGATGACAAAGACATCGGCACGGTACGGCGGGTCGTATTGCCAAAGCGTCTGGTGATGATCGGGGCTGCAACTCCCCTGCCACGGGTCGACAAGCTCATTACCGAAAAGACGCCTGGCAAAGACCCCAAAATGGAGGTGTGGGGTCAGGGAAGCACCGGAGTTCCCCACCTCGGCGATCTTCTCCCCCTTTTTCACCAAGTTGCCGTTGGTAACGGCTATGGAACCGCGACGCAGGTGGGCATAAAGGGTAAAGAGAGCCTGGGGAAGCTCGCCGTGGCGAATGAGTATGAAATTGCCGGCGTCGAAGCCCCATGAGAAGCAACCATCCGCACCGAGGCAAATGGTGCCGGGGTCTTCCGTGGCAGCAATATCCTGCAGGCAGCCACCCGCAGTTCCGCCGTCACCCGAGCAATGATCCACCTTCCCCCCGGAGACCAGCAACACTTCGCCATCGGCAGCAGCCCGGACCGGAATTCCGTCCTTCACCGACGAAACGGTTATATCGGTCCCGGTATGGCCGGTGTAGCCTGGGTTACCGCAATCAAAGGCCTTGCCGCTGCGGTCGATATCCGGATAGCCTATATAAAACGTGCTCCCCTTGCAGTTTTCGCCGGGAATACAGGCGACAGGCCAGCCCAGGCTGCCGGCCAGGACTTCCGACGGGAAGGAGATGGTGATGACGGCCGCAATTATCAGCCAGAATGGAGGGATTATAGCTTGCAATTCTTTCCGTTCCCTGCATCAGGTTTCGAACCGGCACCCTTGGCAATGCCCGTTGCACAGCCCATATAAATACGCAGAAAACAAGAAAATTTCCAGCTTTTTCTTGGCGGGTCGTACTACTCACGCTACAATTGTTTTATGATTTTCGTCTGAAAACTCACCAGATGTATTGGAGGAAGCATGGGATTTCTAGTTACGTGGCTGGTTTCCGCCCTGGCTATTGCCATAACCGCTTACCTGCTGCCCGGAGTAAAGCTTTCAGGATTTCCGGCAGCCTTCATCACCGCCGGGGTTCTGGGTCTCATCAATGCGGTCATCAAGCCGCTCTTATTTCTCCTTACTCTCCCCATCAACATCCTCACTCTCGGATTGTTCACCCTGGTCATCAATGCCGTGCTCATCATGCTGACCAGCGCTATTGTTCCCGGCTTTTCCGTGAGCGGTTTCTGGCAGGCGCTACTCTTCAGCCTGGTGCTGGTGCTGGTCAACTATCTGCTCGGCCTGATTTTCTGAGAGAATTCCTTTCAACGAGTTGCATCCACGGAATGCGCCGCTTGTCCCATCGCCGTGGAAGAGCAGTCTGCAACCGCACTAGTAGGCACCGAAAAAGTAGCAGCCGGCGGGATGGCGTCCATGGTTGGAACCTGAAGCCGGTTTATGGCAAAACGGGTTACACCGTAGAGAATGACGCTTGCACCTGCCATTTCAAAGAACTCTTCCAGCGCAACTTCAAGTGCATACAACAGCGGAGTGGCACCATTGCGCAGAAATGCGTAGCTTATGATTTCCAATCCGACCGCACCCAGGCACATGATACCGAAGCCGGACATAATTATGGCCGCTTCCCGCCGGAAAAACTTGAACATGAAGAGCAGATGCCGGTAGCAGGACAGCAGCAATACTGTGCCGACAACAGCATATATGGAAATCCATGCGCCATGGCTATTGACCTGAGGCATGGCCGCAGCAGCATGTTTAACCAAGCCTCGAAGCCTTTCGTGTATCATTCCCGCTTCATCTGCGGAAAGAAATATGAAACCTGCACCAATGAGCATCAGGAATAAAGCAGGGGGCGGACGGGATGCAGCTGGTGCCCGTCCGGCAAGCAAGAAGACGGCGCCTATCAGGAAAAGCTGCATTGAAGAAAACCATGCCGGTATACATGCTTCTCCATCCAGGTCAAACAGGACATGGATGGAATAGGAGGGCTTACCCATCACATAATCGGCAACGAAGATAACGGCGAGGATAATCTCAATGGTAAAAAGCAGGAAAAGCAGCTTCCTGGCATCCTGGAGCGTACAACGAAATTGCAGCATAGGGCCTCCATTTTTTCCAATCTGCTCCAGGTTAAATAATACAAATTTTATGCCCGCGCGTAAGGGGTTAATTTTTCGATACAATCAGTACCGGTAATGACCAAAGAGCCCAGTTTTTTCGTCGGATTTTTTTACAATGATTAAACATCCCGACATTTTTTCTTTCTCCTTTCCAGCTAGTGTCCCGTGCGGTTAGTTCACCGCAAGAATTCTGAGGGATTTTGGTTCCTGGCAAGGCGCGGCGACGCAGGCCTAGCAGGGCCTAAGCCAAGGAGACGCAACGCAGCCAGGGGCCAAAAGAGCCAGAATTGTAAGGAATGAATTAACCGATCGGGATACTAGGTTCCATCCGGAAAGCGAGGAAATCAGGGACTTGCGCGGAGACGTACATCGGTACGTCGCACAAGTAAGCCCGCAGATTGACGCCGCCAGGGCAGAAAAGAACCCTTTCCGGATGGAAACCAGCTAAAGATTCCGCTTACCGCCCCGATAAGTGTTGCATAAGGAGCCCGCCATGCCAAAAACTGCTCTCGTTGTCGATGATGCCGCCGTGGTCAGGCAATTGTGTGCCTTGACCCTGAGAAGGATCGGCTACACTGTAATCGAAGGGATCAATGGAAAAGACGCCCTGGCAAAAACGGAAGGGATCAATCTTGACATTGTTATCACCGACCTGAACATGCCGGAGATGGATGGCATCGAACTGGTAAAGCAGCTCCGGCAACGCAAGGAATCGAAATTTGTTCCCATCCTCGTCCTTTCCACCGTATCCCAGGAAGCCAAGGTCAACGAAGGTAAGGCAGCCGGAGCCAGCGGCTGGATATTCAAACCTTTCGATGCCAACAAGCTGCTGGAGACGGTGCGAAAATTCCAGTAACGGCTACCCCTGCCCGAGATTCCCCATAACCCGCCACCCATTACACTCCCCTCAGGCAGTTCCAGGTCCTGCATAATAAACCTTGACGAAACGTGTCAAGATGGGCGATGACTGGAATTTCCAATAGTCCTGGAATTTGCGGGGGAGTCAATGCTCAACCTCATCATTCATCTTCTGGAAAGGCTCGGCATCTTCGCCATCGCCTTCATCCTCATCATGCGCTTCGATGTGTTCAAGAGGCTCCTGGTTGGACGCGCAAGCCGCTATGAACGCCTTTCCCTGTCGCTTATCTTCGGCCTCTTCGGCATTGCCGGCACCTACCTTGGGGTGCCGGTGCAAAACGCCATCGCCAATTCCCGGGTCGTGGGCGTCGTGCTCGGCGGCATCCTGGGGGGGCCGCTGGTGGGCTTGTCGGCCGGGATCATTGCCGGTGCCCACCGCTATCTCATAGAAATGAACGGCTTTACCGCGACGGCATGCGGCATAGCCACCATTGCCGAAGGTATTGCCGGCGGGCTCCTCTACCACCGGATCAGGCGGAACCGTTACGATTCCGCCGCCGCTTTCGCCACCGGCATTGTGGTCGAGACGCTGCAGATGGCCATCATCCTGCTCGTGGCCAAGCCCTTCCCGGCAGCACTTGCCCTGGTGCAAACCATCGCCTTGCCGATGATTCTCGTCAACGCCCTGGGACTTGCCCTCTTCGTCGAACTGGTGGCATCCCTTTTCCGGGAGCAGGAACGCTTTGCCGCCTTTCAGGCCCAAGTCGCCCTCAATATCGCCCTCCGCACGCTCCCCTTCCTGCGCGGCGGGCTCACCACCGCCTCCGCAACCCAGGCGGCCCGCATCATCTTGGAGATGACCGACCTGGACGCGGTGGCTTTTACCGACCAGTCCACTATCCTGGCCCACGCCGGTGTCGGCGAAGATCACCACCGGCCGGGAATGGCACTCATGACCGATGCCACCAGGGAGGCCCTCGCCTCCGGCCGTATCGCCGCCCCACTGACGAGGGGCGAAATCGGCTGCACCGCCGAGGGGTGCCGGCTGGGCTCGGCCATCATCGTTCCCCTCAGGCGGGAGGAAGGGGTGGTTGGCGCTCTCAAGCTTTACCGGATCAAGGAAAACGGCATTACCACACTGGATATGGAACTGGCCCACGGTCTTGCCCATCTCTTTTCCAGCCAGTTGGAATTGTCACAACTGGATGAGCAGAAGAAGCTGGTCAGGGAAGCGGAGATACGCGCCCTCCAGGCCCAGATCCATCCCCACTTTCTCTTCAATGCCATCAACACCGTCAAAAGCTTCATCAGGACCGATCCGTCCACCGCTTCGGAGCTTCTCGTCAAGCTGGCCGAATTCCTGCGGCGCAACATCAGCCCGGCAGGGGGACTCGTCACCCTTGCCGCCGAACTGGAACACTGCCGGGCGTACCTTGCCATCGAGATGGCCCGTTTCGGCGATCGGGTGCGGATCGCCTACCGCATCGAGGAAGGCGCCCTGGCCTGCCTTCTTCCGCCGCTTACCCTGCAGCCGTTGGTGGAGAACGCCTTGCGCCACGGCATCCTGACCCGCGAGGAGGGGGGTGAAGTAACGGTGGCCGCCCGGCGCGTCGGAGATGTGGTGGCTATCCAGGTTCAGGATAACGGCGTCGGCATCACGCCGGAAAAGATGGCTGGGCTCTTCACGGAAAAAGAGGCCGATTCGGACGAAGGGGTAGGCATCGCCCTGCAGAATGTGAATGGGCGCCTGGTTGCGTTTTTCGGCAAGGAACACCACCTCCGCATCGAAAGCGCACCTGCCCGGGGTACCACCGTATCCTTCACCGTGCCCGCCGGCAGCACCGAAAAGGAAGGATCAGACCAATGACCATTAAAGCCTTCATTGTCGATGATGAGACACCGGCCCGCGAGGAACTCCGCTACCTCCTGCAGCAAATGGAAGGGGTTGTCGTGGTCGGTGAAGCGGGTAGCGGCAGCACCGCTCTGGCCGGAATCCGGGAAGCGAACCCGGAACTGCTTTTCCTTGACATTCACATGCCCGGCATCAGCGGCATCGAACTGGCGCAGCTCCTTGCCGAGCTTCCCACCCACCCCCTGGTGATTTTCGCCACTGCCTTCGAAAATTATGCCTGCGAGGCATTCGAGGTGGAGGCGGTCGATTACCTGTTGAAGCCCTTCACCCTGGAGCGGGTGGCCAAGGCCGTCTCCAAGGCGGCCCGGCTAATGGGGAGCAAACTCGCGCCGGGCGATGTAACCCCGACAGCCGGCGATGGACATGAAGGCTGTACCGGAAAGCTTCCCCTCTACCAGGGAGAGCGGATCATCCCCACCTCACCCGAACGGATAGTCTTTGCCCAGGCGGATGAAGGCGCCGTCCACGTCCATACGGCAACAGACCGCTATCGGAGCCGGTCCACCCTCACTGAACTGGAGAGCAAACTCGCCCGTCACGGCTTCGTCCGGGTTCACCGCAGCTTCCTGGTCAACACCAATCATGTTCTGGAGGCGATCCCCTGGTTCAACGGCAGTTTCAGGCTGACCATGGACGACAGGAACCGGACAGAGATCATGGTGAGCCGCTATCATGCCAAGGATCTGAAAAGATCCCTGGACCTCTGATTACCTGACCCTAACTGCCATTCATGGCCGAAAATCGACCATTCATCCCTCCCATCCAACCATTCACCGTTTTCCTTTTTTTCTCCTGTCCGACCTGGATTATTCTGGGTATAAACCGACCATATCGGGAGTCTCCCCAGGAGGTGGATCCATGAATGCGTTAACCCTGATTTTCACGTCCCTCTGTGTCTTTGCCATCGGCTACCGCTTTTACGGGCTGTTTATCGCCAGGCGGGTCATGGCGTTGAACGACGACCGGCCGACCCCGGCAGTGACCCTTGCCGACGGCCACGACTACGTCAAGACGGACAAGTATGTCCTTTTCGGCCACCACTTCGCCGCCATCGCCGCGGCAGGTCCACTGCTCGGGCCGGTTCTGGCTGCCCAGTTCGGCTTCCTCCCGGGAGCGCTCTGGATCATTATCGGCGCCGTCGTCGCCGGTGCGGTTCACGACTCCATCGTCCTCTTCGCCTCGATACGCCACAAGGGGAAGAGCCTATCGGCCATCGCCGGGGCCGAAATCGGCAACGTCGCCGGTAAAGTCGCCTCCATCGCCATTCTCTTCATCCTGATCCTCACCCTGGCAGGGCTCTCCATAGCGGTCGTCAATGCCATGTTCGCCAGCCCCTGGGGCACGTTCACCGTCTTCTGCACCATCCCCATCGCAATGGTCATGGGCATCTACATGCACAACATCAGGCCCGGCGACGTCAAGGGGGCGAGCGTCATCGGCGTGCTGCTCCTGCTCCTGTCAGTACTGGCCGGTCCCTACGTGGCGGCAAACCCCACCCTGGCCTCCTTGTTCACCTTTTCCAAGAAAGAGATCGCCCTCATCATCCCCATCTACGGCTTTTTTGCCTCGGTACTGCCGGTCTGGTTCCTGCTCGTCCCCCGCGACTACCTCTCCACCTATCTGAAGATCGGCACCATCGTCATGCTGGCTTTGGGCATCGTCGCCGTCCACCCCCAGCTGCAGATGCCCGCCATCACCCAGTTTGCAGGCGGCGGCGGACCGGTCATCCCCGGCGCGGTGTTTCCCTTTATCTTCATCACCATTGCCTGCGGCGCCCTTTCCGGATTCCACGCCATCATCGGCACCGGCACCACGCCGAAGATGATCGCCCGGGAACGTGACGTCCTCTTCGTCGGCTATGGCGCCATGCTCACCGAAGGTTTCGTGGCGATCATGGCCCTGATTGCCGCCTGCACCCTGGTACCGGCCGATTATTTCGCCATCAATTCCGCCCCCAAAGCATTCGAGGCCCTGGGTATGACGCCGGTCAACCTCCCCGAACTGGCACGTGAGGTGGGCGAGCAGGTGCAGGGCCGTCCCGGCGGGGCCGTCTCCCTGGCAGTGGGCATGGCCTACATCTTCTCCTCCATCCCTTTCATGAAAGGCCTCATGGCCTACTGGTATCACTTCGCCATCATGTTCGAAGCAGTCTTCATCCTCTCCGCCGTCGATGCCGGCACCCGGGTCGGCCGTTACCTGCTCCAGGAGATGCTGGCCAAGGTCTATCCCCGTTTCACCGACAACACCTGGACGCCGGGGGTCATCATCACCAGCCTGATTTTCACCTCGGCCTGGGGCTACCTGGTCTATACGGGCGACATCACCACCATCTGGCCGCTCTTCGGCATGAGCAACCAGCTGCTGGCCACCTGCGCACTCATTGTCGGCGCCACCATGCTCATCAGGCTCGGCAGGGCGCGTTACGCCTGGGTGGCCGCGGTGCCCGGTATTTTAATGATCCCCATCACCATGAGCGCCGGCTATCTGAACATTACCCGCAACTTCCTCCCCAAGGGGCTGATGCTCCTGGCCGTTCTCTCGGTTATCCTCATGATCCTCATGTCCATCGTCTTCATCTCGGCCTTCCTGCGCTGGTACAAACTCCTCCAGGTCAAGGAACGGGTGGTCGATGCCAATGGCGATTCGGTGGTGGAAAACGTCGAGATCCCCGATGATCGGTATGCCCTGCCTGCTGCCCAGGAATGAGATTTGTGGTACACTCTCGAAACTTGGTTCTTCAGACATTTCCGGAGAAGGCAGTCGTGGCATCGGGAGTGAACGACGAGCTGCAGCGGTGAGCGGACACCCGCCTCATGTCGAATGGAGGAGATCCGCTACTTCAAGCATCGTGTTTCGTTACGCGGACGGCACCGCTAGGTCCGCAGCTGTGGCGACAGAGTGAACGGACGATGTCGCGGCTGCCTTTTATTTCCAAGGAAGCCCGGATGAATCGGAATTATTCCATAACCAGTAAGGAGGGAACCGCCCCATGAGCAAGCGCCCGGCCATCGTCATCCTCGACGGCTACACCATCAACCCCGGAGACAACCCTTGGGATGCCGTCGAGGCCCTCGGCAGCTGTACCATTTACGACCGGACCCCTCCCGAACTGAAAGTGGAACGGGCCAGGGATGCTGAAATCATCCTCACCAGCAAGGTGAAACTGGATGCCGCCACCCTGGCCCAACTCCCCAACTTGCGCTACATTTCGCTCCTGGCCACCGGCTATAACAACGTGGACGTGGCAGAAGCGGGACGGCGCGGCATCCCTGTAGCAAATGTCCCCGCCTATTCCACCGAGTCCGTCGCTCAGAACGCCTTTGCCCTGATCCTGGAGCTGACCAACCGGGTCGGGCTGCACGATACGGCGGTCAAGAAAGGGGAATGGGTCCGTTGCCCGGATCATTCCTTCTGGAAGACGTCGATTCTGGAATTGGACGGCCTGACCCTCGGCATCGTCGGTTTCGGCGCCATCGGCCGTACCGTCGCCAGAATCGGCGCCGCCTTCGGCATGCGCGTCGTCGCCTACAATCCCCGTCCCAAAGATCCCGGCCCGCTACCAGTCCGATTTCTCCCCCTTGAGGAACTCTTCGCCGTTTCCGACGTGGTCTCCCTCAACTGCCCACAGACCGAAGACAACAGCGGATTCGTCAACTCGGCCCTCCTGTCCGTCATGAAGCCCGGGGCCTTTTTGGTCAATGTGGCCCGCGGCGGGCTGATCAACGAGACAGACTTGGCAGAGGCCCTCAAAACAGGCCGTATTGCCGGTGCCGGGCTGGATGTGGTCGCCCACGAGCCGATGCTGGCCGACAACCCGCTGCTCGCCACCCCGAACTGCATCTTCACCCCCCACCTGGCCTGGGCCTCCCTCGCCGCCCGGCGCAGGCTGACTGCCATCATCGCCGAAAACATCCGCTCTTTCCTGGCCAGCGCGCCGGTCAACATCGTCAACGGTGCATACCTGAGGCACCCTTGATCTTCCCTTGACAAATCGTGCGGTTGGCGCTATTTCATCGGACACATAAAACAATGTTTTTATACAGCAACCGATGCAGAAAGAGGAACCCCATGCGCGACTTCAACGATGCCGACCGTCAAAAGAAAAAGGGCAGGATAAACCTGCCCGAAAACCCCGATAATCTCTCACAGGAAGCCCTCAAAAATTTGGAGACAGCAGTCAGGAGCGCCGCCAGGGACGGCTACGTTCCCTGTCCGTCAGCCTGGAAAATCGCTGCCGATGCCGGCGTTTCCCGCCTTGCCGTCGGCGCCATGATCGACAGGCTCGGACTCCGCATCACCGACTGCCAGCTCGGCTGTTTCAAGGTGAGCAAGACCGCCCATGCCGGCACGGTAAAGGAACCATTCACCGAAGAAGTGGCCCGCCGGGTCGCAGCCCTCGGTGAAAAGGGAGAGTTCACCTGTACCGCCGCCGCTGCCCTCGCCCGTGAACTAAAGGTCAAACCGATGGCCGTCGCCGAAGCAGCCAATGTTCAGAAGTATAAAATCAAGCAATGCCAGCTGGGGTGCTTTTAAAGCGAAGGCTTTCATTCCCGCTTCATCGAGGTTGCATCGCCCCCGTCGCAGAAACCGCCACTTCCCTTGACTTTTTTCTTTCACTATTACCCATGACAAAAAAAGAAAGGCCGGATTTCTCCGGCCTTTCTTTGTGCTGCTGGTTATTTGGTTCCGATTACAACTTGCTGTGACAGGAATTACAACTGATGGTGGTGTCGGTCCAGTTGACGGCCTCGCCTACTCTCAGGTTGTGACAGGAGATGTTGGAGCAGGTACCTGCCGTCGAGTTCCACATGTTGTCCGCAAAAGCGGTTTTGGCGGTGTCGAAGGCGTTAACGCCGTTCTTGTAGTTGCCGCCGTTACGTACCCAGAGACCGGAGTAGTTGGAGAAGCTGGTCTGTCTGAGCTGTGCCTTCGAGACGACCTTGAGCGAAGGCAGGAAGGCGATTTCTTTCTTGCCGTTGACGTGGAAGGAGAAATCGGCAATTTTGGCATTACCCTTAACCAATGCGCCATTGACACCCTTGGTGTGGCAGGTGTTACAGAGGGCGTTCTGGTCATTTGCCGCGGCAGTCATAGTTTTGTTGTGACAGATGTTACAGGTGATGGTGGTTGACTGGCCTGCTACACCATGGCTGGAAGAGCCACTTGCACCAGCAGCCAGCTTGCCGGACGTCCCGTTGTAGATGTTATTGTAGTGAATGCCGACCTGGTGTGCGTCGTGGGCTGAGGTCTGCGGGGAGTTGCCGTGGCACTTGGCACAACGGTCGCCACCGAGGGCTGCAAAGGTGGTCGTCCAGACAGGTGCATGGCCGTTGCCGGATGCAACCATGGTGTTTTTGCCGTCACTGTGGCAGTAGACCATATCACAGCTCTTGTCACCGTTCATTATTGCGCCGACGCCGTTTTTCTGGCGCAGGGCGCCGGCGCCGACGGTGGCCGGATCAAGTTGTACCTCGACGCTGCCGTCCATATGGTAGGTCGATTCCACCAGTGGATGACAGGTACCGCAGCCGAAGCCGTACTTGACGCCGTTGACCGCCTCGGAACCGGTGGACTTGATGGCGGTATAGTTGTAGAAGGTGACGCCGGTGCTCAGGTTCAGGTTGGCGTGAACCGTGTGGGCGGCGGAGAGATTGGGATGGCAGCCGTCACATTTGAGGGTACCGCCCCAGGTTGCTGCAGCTGCCCCGCCGGAGGTGCCGTTGCTGTGACAGGAAATTGCCGAACAGCTCGTGGTACCGGTGAAGCTGACGGCGGCCGATTTAAAGGTACTGCCTTGATTGACGCCGACTGTTCTGCTGATGTGTTCGGCGACGACTACAATTGTACCATTGGCCTGGGTGGTGTTCCAGTGGCAGTTCTGGCAGGTGGCACCGGCGACCAAGTGGGCATTATGGCTGCCCGAGGTGAGGTTGGCGGAGGTAGAGCCGTGGCAGCCGCTACAGTCGAGGGTTGTGCCGCTTGCCCAGGTGGGCGGATTGACAAAGGTGCCTCTGCCTGTGCTGTGGCAGTAGATATTGCTGCAGGTTTTGTTCTTGCCTGCATAGAGGCCGGAGTAATCAACGAACTTGTTGACATGTTTATTGTAGCGACTTGTCCCGATCGTTGTGTTGCTGCTGACCGTAGTTGCATGGCAGTCAACACAACCGAAGCCGCCGCCGGTAGATACTCCTACTATGTGGGCCTTGTGGGCACCGGAGAGCATATTGGGCGTGCTGGCAGGGTTGCTGCCGGCGATGGTGGTGGTTGAGTTGCCATGGCAGGTTCCGCAGCTCGCATCCCTGGCGGTGATACCCCAGTTGACGGATGCGCTTACGCCGTTGCTGCCGCGGGCGTTGCTGTGGCAGTAGGTGGCGCTACAGTTGCCGTTACCGCCGGTGGTCCACTGGAACCCAGCCGCGTCGGTGGAGCCGGTTGCCTGGGCAACATAGGCGTTAGTGGCGTTCTGGCCACGGCCAGCGGAGGAGAATCCGAAGAAGATGGTGGCATCGGATGCATCGGCCACTGGGTAGTTGGCATGCTTAGCGGCATCGGTGCCGTGGCAGGCTGAACATGAAAACTGGTAGGCGGTGGCACTCTGGCTGGAGCTGCCGGGAGCCGCTCCGTAGAGACCGGTGACGACAGTTGCCGTGTTGTAGTGAATGCCGTGGGCACCGGGCAGGACGTTACTGCCAGCGTGACACTTGTTACATGCAAGCGGACCGGCGGTACCCCAGGCATCGGATGCTGCGGTGCCGTGGCAGTAGGAGGTCGAACAGGTCCTGTTGCCGGCATTATATGCACCAGAGTTGTTAGTGAAGGCATTGGGCTTGCTGAAGCGGACATCACGTGCAGCATTGATGTGCTGGCTGCCGGTTATGATGGCGTTGGTGCCGTTGACGGTGGTCCTGTGGCAGTAGACGCACTTGGTGGTGTCCTGGGTCGGCAGGTGCTTGGTGTGGCTGTTGACGCCGACGGCATCGGGTGTGGGCATACCGCTGGCGTTGCCGGTGGAGCCGTGGCAGCCGTTACAGCCAAGGGTCGTGCCGCTGGTCCAGGCAGGCAGCGCAGTTACAGGTGCACCCCCCTTGCCGTTACTGTGGCAATAGAAGGTAGAACAGGTCTTGTTCTTCCCGGCATAGCGGCCGGAGTAGTTGATGAACTTGTTGACGTGCTTGTTATAAGCATTGGCGGCAATGGTGGTATTCCCGCTCAGGGTGTCAGCGTGGCAGTCGGTACAGGCAAAACTGCCACCGGTAGAGACTGTAGAGATGTGGGCCTTATGGGCACCGGAGAGCATGCTGGGCGTGCTGGCGGGGTTGCTACCGGCGATGGTGGTGGTTGAGTTGCCATGGCAGGTTCCGCAGCTCGCATCCCTGGCGGTGATACCCCAGTTGACCGATGCGCTTACGCCGTTACTGCCGCGGGCGTTGCTGTGGCAGTAGGTGGCGCTACAGTTGCCGTTACCGCCGGTGGTCCACTGGAACCCAGCCGCGTCGGTGGAGCCGGTTGCCTGGGCAACATAGGCGTTAGTGGCGTTCTGTCCACGGCCGGCGGAGGAGAATCCGAAGAAGATGGTGGCATCGGATGCATTGGCCACTGGGTAGTTGGCATGCTTAGTGGCATCGGTGCCGTGGCAGGCTGAACATGAAAACTGGTAGGCGGTGGCACTCTGGCTGGAGCTGCCGGGAGCCGCTCCGTAGAGACCGGTGACGACAGTTGCCGTGTTGTAGTGAATGCCATGGGCACCGGGCAGGACGTTACTGCCGGCGTGACACTTGTTACATGCCAGCGGACCGGCGGTACCCCAGGCATCGGATGCTGCGGTGCCGTGGCAGTAGGAGGTCGAACAGGTCCTGTTGCCGGCATTATATGCACCAGAGTTGTTGGTGAAGGCATTGGGCTTGCTGAAGCGGACATCGCGTGCAGCATTGATGTGCTGACTGCCGGTTATGATGGCGTTGGTGCCGTTGACCGTTGTGCGGTGACAGTAGACGCACTTGGTGGTGTCCTGGGTCGGCAGGTGCTTGGTGTGGCTGTTGACGCCGACGGCGTCCGGTGAAGGCATACCACTTGTATTGCCGCCGGTGCCGTGGCAGCCGTTACAACCCAAGGTTGTGCCGCTGGCCCATGTTGGTGGATTGACGAAGGTGCCCTTGCCGGTGCTGTGGCAGTAGATGTTGCTACAGGTCGCGTTCCTGCCCGCATAGAGACCGGAGTAGTTGAGCATGCCGTTGACATGGGAAATGCTGTTCGTAATCGTTCTATTGTTGGGATTGGTAATAGTCGGGGCGTGGCAGGAACTACATGTAAAGACGCCCCCCTGGCTTGCATTGTTCAGATGGGCATTGTGAGCTCCACTCAACTTGGTTGCCGCGGTCACTTCATTACCATGGCATCCTGTACAATCAGTCGGCAGGGAAGAGCCATTCCATGAGGGAGCACTGGCTGCTCCGTTGTGGCAGTACGTCGCCGAACAAGTGCCGAACCCGTTGCCGGGGGCATTGGGGGATTGGCTGTAGGTGCCGGAACCGGCAACGCCGCTGAAGGTAACATCGATGTTGTAGTCGGCATGCTTGGCAGTGTCCCTGCCCGCTGCATTATGACAGACAATACACTCGTAGCCTGCATTTACGTGGGTGGAATGGTTGGCATTGGCCGGTGGATTGCCGTGGCATGCCGAGGTGTCGCAGGAGACGATTGGTGCGCCTCCCCATACTGGCGTCACTGTCGGAGTCGCCACCGCCGTTGCCGTCGAGTTCTGAACCGTGCTGTGGCAGTAAACAGCACAGGCGCCATAGCTGAGCGCTACGGAAGACTGGTTGGCAAAGCCCTTGTAAGTGGCATTTGCCCGCAGTTTCGATGCGGGATTCAGGCTTGTTACCACATTGCCATTAACATGTGCATTATTGGCAGGAAGCGTCCCGTGACAATCACTACAAGCAATGCCCATGTTGCCCGTTGCCGTTCCGGTATGGCGGACATGGTTGCCGGAGGTGGGAGGAGTTGCCTGGCTGACGCCGTGGCAGGCACCACAACCCTTGGCAGTTGCACCGGCGGTCCAGGAGGGAACCGTGAGGGAGCCGTTGCTGCCTGCATATCCGCCGTGACAGTAGAGGTTGGAACAGGTATTGTTGTTGCCTGTTGCCATGTTGACTGTCGTGCCGGTATAGGTTGAGTTGCTGCTGTAAGGGGAATATGGCGTTTTACTGGCAAAACTGCCGCCGTTGAAGGTGCCTTTGAATCCGGATATGGTTCCTTCGTTGATATTGAAACCAAATTCCAGGGTCTGATTCCCCATCGGGTTTTGAGTATAGCCCTGGTGACAGGTTTCGCAGGTCATTCCGCGGACATTGACGTGGGTGGCATGGGCGCCAGCCTGTCCGGAGACCAGCACGCCTGTTGCAGGCGAGGCCAGACCGTCAGTACCAAGAGTGGCGTTGATGGGGGGATATCCGTGGCAACTGTTACAAGATGCACCAAAGGACTTGTTGTGGGCATGACAGGAGGTACAGTCCGTTAAATTGGCGTTCTTATGATTCAGGTCGCCGGTTGTCTGGTTATACTTATGCTCAGTAGTCTGGGTGTGGCAGACTTCACAGATGCGCTGCGAAGTGGTATGCCCGCCGGCATCGTTACCGAAGGCGGTGACGTTGCGGTATGTTACAGGTTTCACTACTGCCGTACCGATGGTGGCAGGTATCGAACCCACTACCCTTTTTATGTTACCGGTGTTTCGATTATGACAGGTGGTACAGGTGAACTCTCCATACTGACCACCGGCAACACCCCAACCGCTGCTGGCCGACCAGTACTTGGCGCCAAGGTTGATGCTGTTGTGCAGCAGAGGGTCCGAAAGAGGCGGGGTCGTGGAGAATGTACCGGTCACCGTGCCGGGAGTGTTGTCTGGATCTGTAAAAGTGGCTTGGAAATAATAGGGGGTATTGGGGGTAAGGCCGCTGACGGTGGTGGTGTAAATACCTGCACCTTTCACCGGCGCCGGCGCCGTAAAGTTGTAGTTACCAGGAGTAGTGCCGTAGGCAATGACACAACTGTTATCGTTATCATCATCGCCTGTGAAGGCGACTTGGATGCTGATCTGTTTATCCGTGGCGCCGAAGGACGTCATTGCGCCGGGAGTAGTACCGTTGTTTGACGCTGTGTAGCTGATGGACAGGTCGTCCACCCACAGGGAAGCGTTTGCTGCCGCATTATTGCCCGCCTTGGTGTTCATGGTGATGATAATCTGATTGACATTCTGCGCTAAGGTGACACCGGCACCATTGCGCACAGTCCAAGAGCTGTTGGTAAGCTCACCGGAACTGAAAATGTTGACGGTGGTGGCATCTTCATAGCGCAGGTCTACCGATATGTTGTCGCCTGCAGTTTCATAATTGGTGGTCAACTGGGAATACAAGGCCACAGCATTGATGACTGACCCGGCAGGAATGGAAACCGACTGAGTCACTGTACCGGCGGTGGCTGTGTTTCTTGCCGCAATGTACAGTTTGGCTGAACCATTAGCACTTCTGCCTGTGGTGCTGTCATAGGTGGCGGTACTGAATGTCCAGCCGGCGCTGCCACTGAAAGCACCGTTGGTTACCATCTCTGCGCCCCAGGCACTGCCCACTGATATGAGCAATAGGCACAGGAGTGCGATCTGCTGCCCGAACCATGCCCGGGCCTTTACGGCTGTTCGCTTTGCCATCTGCGTTCCTCCTTCGAGAAATTTAACCTCTTTCACATTTACGTTAAATAGCATGAAAATCCTGGTGACCCGTTAATACGCCGAATCAATTCATCAAGCGGCAACGCCTGTCGAAGTAACTAGTGTCCCGATCGGTTAAATCATTCCTTACAATTCTGGCTCTTTTGGCCCCTGGCTGCGTTGCATCTCCTTGGCTTAGGCCCTGCTAGGCCTGCGTCGCCGCGCCTTGCCAGTAACCAAAATCCCTCAGAATTCTTGCGGTGAACTAACCGCACGGGACACTAGCTATTTGTTTCTTGACCATTTTTCTGGCAAAAACAATTCCGAATGACCCGTTATAGCATTTTGAGTGCCATAAGTATTTAATGAGGAATGTTAATTGAGGGGGGGAAAGGCTGCCTGAAACAGGCTGACAAAGTCAGGGGGGAGGCTTTATTGGAAAATTACGGCTCCTGACCACATCCCAGCATATGGCGATAATAGGCGTCATGACGGGGCGCAGAGAGGACTTTCTTAATGGTGCTATCCACCTTCTTGCGGGACAGGTACAGCTGATAGATATAGCCGGAAATACGGGTATCGCCGATGATGATGTAGCCGTTGATCATATCGTCCTCCAGATAAACCCGTCGCCAGATGTCCCCCTGCTGCCAGGTAACCGTCTCTCCCGTAAAACTGCCGGCTGATACTATGGGAAAATCAATGTGTTTTTTCAGCACATTGGTATTGACGGATCCGGCATATTGGCCATCGCCGTGCAGCAGGTGCCTGGCAGCGGTGCGAGTTTGCTGCATGGCATTGGGGTACGTGGCGTAGATGCCGGTCTCCCCGGTAACGGCATGTGGAGTGACGGCAACATCTCCGGCTGTATATATTCCGGCGCCGGCCAGCATCTGCCGGTCAACCGGCACCCCCTTGTCATGCCCACATAAGGGCTCCGAATTTGGTGAGATGCCGATGGCAACAATCAGCAAGCGGGTTTCAATCATGCTGTTGTCTGATAACTTAACTGCAGCAAGTTGACCGCCATCTGCAACAATCTCGCTTACCGTACACTTCAATCTGATGTCTATGCCGGTTTTCCGTGCCAGTTTGCGGGTAGCGAACTGCCCCCCTTCCTTGTCGGTCATCTGGGAGAGGATCCGGTTATTGCGATGCACCAGCATCATATCCAGGCCCCGGTGCCGCAAGGCCAGGGCGGCATCGACACCGATGAATCCACCACCGAACACCACCCCTTTTTTGATGTTGTGCTCTTTGATATATTCATCGATTGCCACCATGTCGGTTAGTGTCTTGAAACCGAACACGCCCTGCGTCTCGAGCCATTCAGGGCAAGGATACCAGCTCCGCGCACCGGCTGCGTAAAACAACCGGTCATAGGCCTCGGCCCTTCCCGCAACGGTCCTGACAATCCGCTTTTCCGCATCCACTTCAACCACAGGGTCTGAGAGGCGGGGCGTCACCCGGTAGTGCTGGTAAAAGTCCTTTCCTTTCCAGAAAACCGTGTCAAGGGGTTCACCAGCCAGGTAAAAAGGGATCACGCATGGGGAATACGGGGCGAAATTCTCGTCGCTGCACATGACAATCTCGCCGCGGAATCCAGCCAGCCTCAGCCGCTGGACAAATTCCGCCGCGGCCATGCCGGTACCGACCGTCACAATCTTCATCATAGCCCTCCACGACGCCGGGCAAATTCTTTCCTGCGCAGTTCCCGGAACAGCTCAAGCAATGGGGGAGGGCCTTCTTCTCCCAGCAGGTAACTCCGCAGACTTCGGGAGGCACGTTGCGTCCGGGCTGCATCATTCTCGGTATAGACCAGGGCGCCGGAATGGCAGGCAGCCACGCAGGCAGGTTCGTCTCCCGCCTTGATTCGTCCGTTGCACAGGTCGCATTTGTAGGCGACGTCACGGTTATAGCAGGAACGGTGCGTCTGTTTGAACGAAATGGCATCGAAAGGACAAACCATGGCACACATGGCGCAGGCCTTGCACAGTGAGGCATCTAGCACAACCGCCCCACTCTCCGGGTCACGGCAGATGGCGCCGGAAGGACAGGCATTGAGGCAGTCTGCAGGGTCACAATGCCGACACGAAAGCGGGAAGGCCTCATGCTCGATACCCAGCACCCGAACGTTCACCTGGGTCTTGCGGTCACCCAGGGCGGCATACAGGTTGCCGGATGGATGATGTTCCACGGCACAGGCGGTTTCGCAGGCTTTACAGGCCAGGCACTTCTTATAATCCACGAATATCCTTTTCATGGCATCTTCTCCGTGATTAATGGGCGTGTTGATGGCTGTGGCCATGGTGGTGGTCGGCAGTACAGGTGCAGGGAGGCGAATTCAAAAGTGAGGCCAGCCGCGTCACGGCGGTAGTGTATGCACTCCGGTGATAGTCCATGATTCTTGCCACATGGGGATCGAGTGCCTCCAATTGTGGTTCGGCCGGTAGCTCGATCACGGCATCGAAAATATCCTTGAACAGTTGGCTGCTTTCCAATTGAAAACGCGCCAGTCGGGCACCCCCGGGAAGAACCCGGTTTACCACCAGGTAGACCAGCGGAATTCCGCTTTGGCGGGCCAGAGCGGCAGAATGGCTGGCCACACTCAGGGCATTGTACGAACTGTCTGCCACCACCACGCATTGACCGAAACCTTTGGCAAGTGCCCGGCCAAAATGTTCCATCCCAGCCTGGGTATCCAGCAGGATAGCCTCGTTGCCCCGCAAGGCAAGGTGCCGGATGGTGGCATCCAGGAGGACGTTTTCCGCACACAGGCAGCCGCCGCCGGCCTGTTTGACCGTACCCATCACCAGCAGGTTGAGATTCTCGGCCACCCTCAAGCCGAGTCGGCTTACCACGTCGTCCACATCGGGATTCAGCTTGAACATGGCGCCCCAGCCGCTTCTTCCCGGCCGGATGCCGGTCTTTTCCTCGATGTAGTCGGCATGGCGATTGAGTGGCACAATACGCGACGCTGCCTCGAACCCCACTCCGAGAGCATTAGGCAGATTGATCTGCGGGTCTTCATCCACCGCCAGGACATTGATACCGTTCCTGGCAAGGACAGTGGCCAGACATGAGGTGAGAGTGGTCTTGCCCACCCCCCCTTTACCGGTGATAACAACTCGAAACCCGGGTGATTGCGGTTGACACATGGGACCTCCCTCCTGTTCTATATACCCAGCGCACCGCGCCGCTCCATGATGATTTTTTCCATCTGATCGGCTGTGGCCACCGGGTCCTCTTCCACGAAAAACCATCCCCCCAGCAAGTCCCTGGCATCCTGGGTCAGTATTCTGGTTACTTCCGGACCTCCCAGAATTGGCGGCAGAGGCCAGAGATGTACAGGAATTCCGGAGCCGACAAAATATGAACCGATGGCTACGGCCTTTTCTGTGGTCCATTCCGGTGCCGAACCTACCAGCGGCAGGTCGGAGATATCCACCGCGAGATGGTCGGCAATGGCCCCGGCCAGGTTGAGCATTCGAGAACAATCCACACACGATCCCATGTGCAGCACCGGCGGAATTCCCAACTGTTTGCAGACCGCTTTCAGGCCCGACCCCGCCAGATCCTGGGCAGGCAAGTCCATCAGCCCGGACTTGGCGGCGGCAATGGCCCAGCAGCCGGTACCGATTACCAGGATGTCCCGCTTGATTAGTTCCGTCGTCAATACCCGGTGAAAAAAGTCCTGTTGCACCTTCACGTTGTTGCAGCCGACGATCCCCGCGACCCCCTTGATAGTGCCGTTGACGATCAGGTCGACGAGGGGCTGGGGAGTGCCCCCCAGTGCCTTGAGGATCTCCTCCACCGTAAATCCCACAATGGCAGTGGAGCTGTGTTGTGGGATATGGACCCTGGCCTTGTTGCGATTGGGAAAGGCGGCGATGGCGGTCTTGATGATCCGGGTGGCAATTGCGTCGGCATGTTGCTCCTCGAACTGGATGTGCAAGGCGCCGGGGATCTTGGCCTGCTCGCTGGTGGTAATGAACTTTGTGTGAAAGCAGGAAGAGAGATCGGCAAGAGCCGGATAGATGCACTGGACGTCCACCACCATGGCATCCACCGCCCCAGTCATGATAGCAAGTTCGCTGTGGGATTCGTTGCCGGCCATGCCAACCCCCTGGCGAAGCAATACCTCGTTGCCGGTACAGCAGAGCCCCACCACGTTTACCCGTTTGGCTCCAATAGCCTCAGCCGCCCGGCGACACTCCTCCGACTGGGCCATCTCCCCCACCTTGGCCGACAGGATCGGCTCGTGACCATGGACAACGACATTGACGCTTTCCGCTTCCAGGACTCCCAGATTGGCCTTGACAGGCCTGATTGTCGGCGACCCCAGCAGGATATCCTGCAGCTCGGTGGCAATGAGTGAACCGCCCCAGCCGTCGGACAGGGAGCACCTTATGGACTGCGCCACCAGGGAAAGAGGATCGTGATCACAGCCGAAGTGGGTACGATGCAGGATATCCACCGCCTCGCGATCAATAGCCCTGGGCAGAAGGCCGGTCTTGGCCCCGGTAGTTTTGTAAAGAGTCTCCTCCAGCCCCTTCAGACGCTGGAATCGTTTGGCGGGCATATACTTTTCCATGAAAACCAGCGGCTCTTCGCCTTGATTGCCGAAACAGTCAAGGGCGACAGCCGCCACATCGGCAGCCACCCCTGGTAATGAGCGACCGGTGATGGGGATGTGGAGGCGGGTTGCCACGGCCAATAGTTTCTTTTCATCGCTGATCTGGTAATCAGTATTGCTGCCGTCTGCCACTGCCTTGAGCAGCAGGGCCACCTTACGGCCATGGTCGGAATGGGAAGAAGAGCCGACGGCAGCCATGCGCGCCAGGTTACGAGCCACGATAGTATCGGCGGTAGCCCCGCAGACGCCATGGGTCGGACCATCGCCAAAGGGGTCGATCCGGCAGGGCCCCATGGAGCAGATCCGGCAGCAGGTTCCCAACTGGCCGTAGCTGCACTGGGGCTGCTGTTTTTCATAGCGTTCCCAAATTGTTGCATACCCCTCCCGGTCGGCAATCCGCAGCATCTCCACGGCTGCCGGATCAGCGCTGCGCTTGTCATGACCCTCGTATGCCACGTCCATGCTGTCCTCCTCGTAAACGTTGTAATGATTTTTCAGGTATACGCTACGGAGAAGAAGTGAAACAGCGGGATCTTGCGGAAGAGGTATCGGGCTTGTGGAAGGTAGGAAAAATGAAGTGAATGGTACGGGCTAGGAGTCTGTCGGACTTAGGGATCGAAGCGAGAGAATGGAAAATCGAGGACGGATATTTGGAAATTTGAGAGCGAATAGTGGACTATTTGTCGAAAATTTACGGAGATCCGGACCGATTTGCCATTTTCGCAGCCGATTCATTCTAAGTCCGACAGACTCCTAGGGTTATTTAAGACCCATTTCCACCAGAAAACCTTGCAGCTTGTCGCGGCTGACCGGCAGGCGCACCTCGCCTCCTCCGGCTTCCACAGTGCATTCGTGGCGCTCGCGATGAACCTTGCGGATTCTGGTGATATTGACAAGGAAACTGCGGTGAATGCGGAAAAACATTTCGCCGGGAAGGCGTTTTTCAATGGCGCCGATGGACAGGTCGCTATGGTATTCGCCCGATTCGGTACAGATCATGGAATAGATATTGTCAGCCTTGAGGTAAACGATCTCTTCCGGCTTGAGGAGATGGATCTCACCACGGGAAGTGACCGGCACCCTGGTAAGTTTGCGCTCAGCCAGGGTGAAGGGGGTTATATCGTAAAACAGGGCGCAGGTCTTGTCGTCGGAGGATTCACGGCCTACAATAGTTATCAGCTTGATCAGCAGGTATCGGTCCTGGCCTTCACTGGTGACAAATTTGAGCGAGAGCGGAATATGCCTCTGTGCCTGGCGTGCCAGCCGCAACATCTCCTTTACCTTGGCGCGTGCCTCCTCACTGTGAATGCCCAGGAGGTCTCCAGCAAAGACCCGCTCGCGAGGGATATGACCGAAAATCAGGAAAATCATGCTGCTCACGGAAGAGACCGTCAGATCATCGTTGAGGATTACCACTCCCGGCTCCATCTGCTCAATCATACTAATAAGGGTTCGGCTCATATGCTTGGTTTCCTTTCGGCTAGGAGTGACTTAGGGGATCGCAGCAAGAGGATAGCAGCAGATTCATTCCTAAGTCCGACAGACTGCTGGCATCGGGAACTATATTGCATCAACAACAAAAAAGAAAGGGGTGGGTCGAATACTGCCCCCCTTCATCCGCCGTAGTGAAGCTTTGGCAAAACACATCATCGCAACTATAGAGGGTGGCATCATGATGTCCCGGCTCAAAAAGGATGAGCGGCCGATGAAAGAGTGTATTGAGACATTACGAATCACTCTAGATTTGCGAACTTGAACAGAGAGACTGGGTACACTATTCAGAAATGGAGGACAAGAAAATGGCCAGGATAGCAACCTATGACGTAACGACAGCCACAAAAGAAGTAAAAGAAGTTTTCGCCGAGATAGAAGGTGCATTCGGGAAAGTCCCGAACCTCTTTCTCACCTATGCCAATCACCTGCCGTTACTCAAGGCCAACTGGAACAAGGTAAAGGCGGTAATGGGAGAGGGAACGTTAAGCCAGAAGACCAAACAGGCCATTGCCGTTCTGGTTTCACGAGATAATGGCTGTGCTTACTGTGTCGCGGCTCACACGGGAGCGTTGCGGGCAATTGGAGTGTCTGAGGAAGAGATAAGATCAATTGAAGAAGACCTGGAGCAGGCGAATTTCACTACCAAGGAACGGGCACTGATATCCTTTGCCCGGAAAGCAAACACCACTCCATTGCGAGTTCCCGATGAAGAGTTTGCTGCGCTCAAGCAAACAGGCGCTATCGATGCCGAGATAATTGAAGCACTTGGCGTCATGGAACTCTTTACAGCCTTCAACAAATTCCTGGATGTTCTGCAGGTCGAAGTTGACTTCTAGTGCCCTCTAAGGTTAGTTCTCTGCCAGAATTTCGAGGGATTTCGGTTCCCGGCAAGGCGCGGCGACGTAAGCCTAACTGGGCCTTTCCGAGGAGCCGCCAAGCCTAATTTCACATTCGGATCACCGCATTCCATTTTTAACAACGTGGGGACACATATCCCGAGAAATCATTGATACCGATTTGGGAAAGTGGCTGATTGGGGTCCTTGGGAGGGTCCTTGGGAGGGTCCTTGGGAGGGTCCTTGGGAGGGTCCTTGGGAGGGTCCTTGGGAGGGTCCTTGGGAGGGAGGTCCTTGGGAGGGTCCTTGGGAGGGACGTTGTTGGTCCTTGGGAGGGTCCTTGGGAGGGTCCTTGGGAGGGACGTTGTTAGCTAATCAACTAACTGCCTCCCCTTCAATTTTATATCCCCAGCTCCGGGTAACTCTTCAATAACTCCGCTCCCCGTCTGGCCGCTATAGACGCGCCTGCCGAGCCGATCCCTACGACCTTCCCGGCCTCTGTGCCCGTATAGCCATACTCACGTACTGCCAAGTAGCAGAAGATAGCTTTTGCCCGTGCTACGGCGCGCTCTTTGCCGGGACACTGCATTCGGTCTGCAACCACTCCGGTCACGGCACAGACTCTGTCTAGCAATTCAACCAAGGCAAGACGTGGTTTATTCTTCTCCACCACGCTGGCCCCCTGGGTCAACTTTTCCACAAACCCGCCACTGCCAAGGATTCGCTCATCAAAGGCGGCTATTTCTTTGATCTCCATGCAATCGGGCTGGCTGCGCTTAAGTCCGCCCCCGACCAGATCCTGGCGATGTCCTGTGGTAATTCCATCGGCGACGAACTGCCAATAGCCACGAACTGCGCGTGCCCTGGTATTTCCAAAACGTGTCAGTACCTCGTCCGTCTCCTGACCTTCCATGGCCCGCTTACCGAGTAATACTGCATGGCCACTCCACGGGTAGCTTCCCAGTTCATTCATATCGGAAACCATGCCCGCTCGTAGCGGGTTCAAATGGATATAGCGCACAAGTTCGAGAAAGTAAGGATCCTCCTCGCAGAGTATGGACTTGTAGCGGTTCTGGAACAGATGGCCGCAGCGCTGATATTTGCGATTAAAGTAAACGGCATAATCGGTCAGCAGACGGCGCATGGTTTCAGCAAGAGAAACTCTGGTCGGCATGAGAAGCAGATGTAAATGGTTTGACATGAGCGCCCAAGCATAACACTTGGTGGCGCTTTTCGTGAGCAGGGCAGAAAGGCTTGCCACAAAACGTTCCTTGTCAGCATCTTCAGCGAAAATGTCACGGCGTTCGATCCCGCGAACAATGATGTGATGGAGGACGTCGGGTATGTCAAGACGTGGTTGGCGTGGCATGAGCGCAAGCCAACATAACTATTGCTCAGTGACAATAGTTAATTAGCAAGCAACGTCCCCCTAGCCGCCCGTTCAGATCGTCGTATTTGTAGGTGGTGCTGTTGCTGTTGGCGTCGGTTACGGTGGTCAGGTTGTTATTTGTATCGTAAGTGAAGCCGGTGGTGACATTGCCGGGCTGGATGGTGGCGGTGAGGCGGCTCAGGGCGTCGTACTGGCTGGTGGTCAGGTTTTGTTTGGGGTTTTTGCTGCTGGTTCGGTTGCCGAGGGCGTCGTAGCCGAATTCGGTGTAGGTGGCATCGGGGTTTTTGATCTGCTTGAGGCGGTTGATGACGTCGTATTGGTAGCTGATGGTCTTTTGCAGGATGCCTGACGGGTCTTTGATCTCTTCTTTCAGCTTGTTCCCTTCGCTGTCGTAGCTGTAGTTGATGCTGTTATTCTGGCTGTCGGTGATTTTTTGGAGTTTGCCGTTGGTGTCATAGGTATAGTCGATGCGATTGCCTTCGGGCTGGATGATGGTGCCGATGCGGGTAGTGGCCCCGCCGCAACTGCCGCAGCCACTGGCGGTGTAGATATATTCGGTATAGTTGGTATCCCCAGGGGCCTTGACGGTCAGCACCCGACCGGCAGCATCATAGGTATAGATGGTGGCATTGCCGTTGGCATCGGTGATGGTGCCGGGATTGCCCAGGGCATCGTAATTGTCGTAGGTGGTGGTGCCAATGAGAGGCTCAGTTTTTGTTAGCATGTTGCCATTGGCGTCGTAGGTGAAGGTGGTGACATCCTGCACGTCGGTGCGGAAATGTTGGCTAATGCAATAAAGCAGGGACGCCCCCTTAAGATTTTCGGAACGTCCCCTTAAGATTTTCATAAAGCAGGAACGTCCCCTTAAGATTTTCCATCACCGTAAATATCCGAAAGTCAAGCCTGACCCCATAGGCTCCTTCTGCCCAGATCGTCGTATTTGTAGGTGGTGCTGTTGCTGTTGGCGTCGGTTACGGTGGTCAGGTTGTTATTTGTATCGTAAGTGAAGCCGGTGGTGACATTGCCGGGCTGGATGGTGGCGGTGAGGCGGCTCAGGGCGTCGTACTGGCTGGTGGTCAGGTTTTGTTTGGGGTCTTTGCTGCTGGTTCGGTTGCCGAGGGCGTCGTAGCCGAATTCGGTGTAGGTGGCATCGGGGTTTTTGATCTGCTTGAGGCGGTTGATGACGTCGTATTGGTAGCTGATGGTCTTTTGCAGGATGCCTGACGGATCTTTGATCTCTTCTTTCAGTTTGTTCCCTTCGCTGTCGTAGCTGTAGTTGATGCTGTTATTCTGGCTATCGGCAATCTTGGTCAGTTTGCCGTTGGTGTCATAGGTATAGTCGATACGGTTTCCTTCGGGCTGGATGATGGAGGCGATGCGGTTGGTTGATCCGCCGCAGCTGCCACACCCGCCGGTGGTATAGGTGTATTCGGTGGGGTTTATGTCTCCGGGGGCTTTGACGAATAGTGCCCTGCCTGCGGTGTCATAGGTGTAGGTGGTGGCATTGCCGTTTGGATCGGTAATGGTGCCTGGGTTGCCCAGGGCGTCGTAGTTGTCATAACGGGTGGTGCCGATTAAAGCTTCGGTCTTTGTCAGCATGTTGCCGTTGGCGTCGTAAGTGAAGGTGGTGACGTCCTGCACGTGGGTGCGGGGGCCGGTTTATTTGGGGCGGAATGGGGTGTCAGGGCGGAATGGGGTGTCAGGCTTGACTTTCGGACATTTCTTCCATCTCGCCCCGTAACTCCTCAAGGAGTTTTATCAGCCGAGCATCAGCCTGCCGGATCAAGCGCTGCGCTGCCTTGCCAAGGGCAGTGATATCACGTTGCAGCACCTTGCCTAGTTCTGTCAGGGTGAGATGCGGTGATTCCTGGACAAGAACTGCAGCAACTGCTCTTGCCTCGCTGAATGGCCTCTTCTTTCCAGGCGCTTTGAGTTCTTTCGCTGCTATTCCATAACGACGGCAGATGGCATCGATGAGTTCGTCAAGTTGCCATTCACGCCGCCAATGCTGGTTCGCCCTTGTCAGCGCTTTATCTGCGAAACAATCATCACCAAGAATCCGTCCCTCGCATGTGCCACTATGGAATTCATTTCTTCTTCCCTCGGCAATGCCATCTAAAAGAAACTGCCGATAATGCTGGATGGCCGCGTTGATTTCCCCCGAGAACAGGGCAAGTACCCATTCGGTCGTCAGCCACGGGAGCATCTCCTTGCCGAGATACGCATTATGACCGCTCCAGCGGTAGCCTTCAGGGCATTCTGTCATTCCGGCCCGCACGGGGTTGAGATGGACATAACGGACGAGTTCGAGCAGGTAAGCGTCAGCATCCAACATGATTGCCTTGTAGCGTCCCTGGAAGAGATGCCCGGTGCGCCGGCGGGTGTAATTGATCCATCTGGTGTATTTAAGCGACAGACTCTGCATGATACGCGAGAGGGGAATCTCTTCCACCTGCAAAATCAGATGGACATGGTTAGTCATACAGCAAAATCCGTGAATCCGGCAACGAAATCGTTCTATTACTTCCTGCATGTGCAGATAGAAACGAAATCGGTCACGATCCTTGAAAAAGAGTGGTTCGCCGGCATTGCCACGCAGAATAACGTGGTAGACAGCGCCGGGGTAATGTATGCGAGGTTTACGGGCCATGGGGAAACAATATATCAAAATGTCCGAATGTCAAGCCTGACACCTACGGTTGGCCAAATGTCCGAATGTCAAGCCTGACACCTACGGTTGGCCCTGACACCTACGGTTGGCCTCAAGAAGAGCTTTAAGTGACGACATCCTCTCCGCCAACTTCGGTGTCTCCTGCATCCTCTCCGAAGGCGTCTCACTGCTGAGCTGATACTTCTCACATCCCTGTTCACCAGCGCTTAACGATCTGCTTTCCTGAACTCCCAGTACATCGCTCTATCTTCAGGAGTGGGATCAGGCATAGAAAACGGAATTTGCTCCTCAATAGGAATGTGAGGATAAGGCTTCGCTTCAACATCTCTAACCTGTCCAGGAGTAACATGCCTTACCGGGATCCATATTCCCCCTTCGAACTTATTCTCATTATGTCGAATTCCTACTGTCAAAAATGGCAGAACTGTTTTGGAGTTATTGTATATGCGGAACCGAAAGGTGCCTTGCGGCGTCCGCTCAAGTAACTGCCATTGAAACAGCTTTCTGGCTTCAGCGACGGCAACCTCACGATTGTTGAACGGTTTGGGCTCATTTAAAATCTTTTCCCATTCTTTTTTGGAGTACCGCTTCCTCGCTAAAGTGCATCTATCAAAAAACCAACTAGCAAAGTCATTTGCTACTCTTGTTAAATTGCCAGAAGAGTTCATTTCAAATACTGCGGCTTCATTTCCCCCATTTATGTCTGCTGCTTTAAAACCAGCGGATGCAGCATCATAATGGCCAAAGCAGTAGAACGTCTCTCCGCTCTCATCTATTGATTCAGGATACAATGGATAAACGCCAACGATATAGTAGTGCTGTTCATGATATAGCTTGGCTTTCCCAAAAGATTGTAGAAAATCCGCATATGTCTTTGGAAGCCCGCCAAGTCTTACTTTCAAATTTTCTATCGTTTTTTGATCTATTGGTTCGACAATATGAAAATTTTTGTATTTTATTGATTTAAGTTGTTCATAGAACCAGTCATACATTTAATTCTTCCTTATTAGTATATGAGTATTGACCATTAAAGCTATGGTTTACATGAAAATGCTTCTGCATTCCATCTATCTACTACAACTACGCCCATTTCTTGAATTTGATAGTTATCATTATTTTCTACCTCAATATTAAATACGTGAACAGGTATTTCTGTTTTTATAAACATAATTGATTTAACATATGCGTTTCCATTTCTTGTGATTATTTTGTCACCTACACTTAACTCATTGGCTTCGATCCACCCTTTATCAATCACATTAAACTTGTGGTTTTCAGGGGTCCTTGGGAGGGACGTTGTTAGCTAATCAACTAACTGCCTCCCCTTCAATTTTATATCCCCAGCTCCGGGTAACTCTTCAATAACTCCGCTCCCCGTCTGGCCGCTATAGACGCGCCTGCCGAGCCGATCCCTACGACCTTCCCGGCCTCTGTGCCCGTATAGCCATACTCACGTACTGCCAAGTAGCAGAAGATAGCTTTTGCCCGTGCTACGGTGCGCTCTTTGCCGGAACACTGCATTCGGTCTGCAACCACTCCGGTCACGGCACAGACTCTGTCTAGCAATTCAACCAAGGCAAGACGTGGTTTATTCTTCTCCACCACGCTGGCCCCCTGGGTCAACTTTTCCACAAACCCGCCACTGCCGAGGATTCGCTCATCAAAGGCGGCTATTTCTTTGATCTCCATGCAATCGGGCTGGCTGCGCTTAAGTCCGCCCCCGACCAGATCCTGGCGATGTCCTGTGGTAATTCCATCGGCGACGAACTGCCAATAGCCACGAACTGCGCGTGCCCTGGTATTTCCAAAACGTGTCAGTACCTCGTCCGTCTCATGACCTTCCATGGCCCGCTTACCGAGTAATACTACATGGCCACTCCACGGGTAGCTTCCCAGTTTCTGATGGTCGGCCACATGTGTCTCCTCTGTCTGCCGGGATTTTACATCACCTTAGCAAAAGGAAAGAAGTGTGTACAGTGTTGACGGCCTGACCCTTTACTTCGCCTGGCCGAAAATACTGTCTATCGCGCCATTTACGCCTTTACCCTGACAGCATACATCTCCGCAGCAGGCAGGGTCATAACAGCAAGGCCCTTTGCCACAACATTCATCCGTGCTGTTGCAACAAGGATCATTCGGATCTAAACACTTACATTCGGGTGGGATATCTAAGGTTGCCTCTAAGGTTTTTTGGGGACTTGGACAACCATAAGTTAAAACAGTGGGTGGTCTAATAGGATATGTTATGCCACATATTGCTGAAGACACGAATGGATATTCAGGAAAAGCTCCATACCCGAATTCTTCAACTGTTGAAGTGTTATCACAATATGCGTATTCAACCCGAGTGTTGTAATAAATGGTGGTAAATTCCTCATAATACCTATCTCGTTCATAACAAGGAGATTTACTACAGCATTGTGCTGTATCAGTTACAGTGCGAGTGACTCCACCGGCTGAATAAGTGATAGTTTTGACGGTTGGTGGTGGATCACATTCTTTATAGATATTTATATTTCTATCACTATACTCCGCAGTATAGTGACAACCAATAATGTCATGTAAATAGTAATCTAGTTGTCGTTGAAGAGCTTGGCACGGAGTATCGGCATATACTGGCACTGCTTGAAGCAATGCAGCCACGACTATTATTGCTCTCATATTAAAAATCACCATGAGCACCTCTGTTTCTAATATTTTGAGTCCTGTGCCAGTGCAAAGCTCCTGATGGGGGCTTAGACGCTGATGAAAAAGGCTCACTTTCCGATATCGGAGCCAGGCTGTCAGGTGGCTTTATTACTGAGTTTGAATATCTTAATTTCTAGCAATCTTATCATTATTGCATTTGTTGAACTCATGCCTATCCCCAATAGCGATACACCATGATTCGTGCCAAGTGACAATAAAGATGTGAATACAATGGCAATAAGGATGTATGTTAGAATGTTGTCTGATTTAAATTTATGTAAAGGCATCCAAAGTATCCCGCCTATTATGCCGGTATAAACAAAGGAGGCAGCCCACACAACCAGGAAAGGAATTATTAAATCGACAAAGTTGTTTTTAGGAAAAAAGTGAAACCCGCTGGGGGGTCCTGTAAATAATTTTGTGTAAATGGCTTTCGGTTTAAAGAGCAGGCATTCTTTCTTCAAACATAATGGTGAACTGGTTGAGTGCCGATTTCCAGTCTCTGATCGGCATAGTCCACTTTTTCTCGATGTTCTTCAGGGCTAGGTAGAGCAGTTTCAGCATAGCTTCGTCGTTTGGGAATGATGCCCGGTTCTTGGTGACCTTCCGCAGCGACATGTTCAGCGATTCTATGGCGTTGGTTGTATAAATGGCTTTCCGGATTTCAGGCGGATAGGAGAAGAAGGGAATGATCCGCTCCCAGTTCCTGCACCACGATTTGCCGATGGTCGGATGGGTGGCACTCCACTTGGTTTCGAATGCTTCCAGATTCGCTTCGGCCTGCTGCAGGGTTGCTGCCTGGTAGATCTGCTTCAGATCGTCGGCAACTTCCTTGCGCTGCTTCCAGGACACGTAATTCAGGCTGTGGCGCACCATGTGGACGATGCAGAGCTGAACCTGGGTTTTAGGAAATACCGCTTCGATGGCCTCAGGGAAGCCTTTGAGTCCATCGACGCAGGCGATGAAGATGTCCTTGACGCCTAGGTTCTTCAGTTCCGTAACTACCTGGAGCCAGAACTTGGCACCCTCGGTTTCGGCAGTCCACATGCCGAGGACTTTCTTTGACCCCGGTGAAGGTAACGGCAATGGCCAGGTAAACAGCTTTGTTGATCACCCGTCCTTCGTGCCTGACTTTAACCCGCACGGCATCGAGGTACATGATCGGGTACACGTCATCAAGCGGGCGATTCTGCCATAGGGTAATTTCTTCGGTAACGGCTTGGGTGACCTGTGATACCAGGGTTGGGGAGACTTCTACACCGTAGATTTCCTCCAGGTGCCCCTGAATATCCCGCGTGGTCATGCCACGGGCATACATGGAGATGATCTTGTCATCGAAGCCGGTAAAGCGGCTCTCTCCTTTGGGGACGATGATCGGCTCGAAGGATGACTGGCGGTCCCGAGGGACTGTCATTTCAAGGTTGCCGAAATCTCCTTTGACCGTCTTCTTGTAGCTGCCATTGCGGGAGTTACCGCTGTTGGCTCCGTTGGGGGCGTGCTTCTCGTAGCCTAGATGCTCGGTCATCTCGGCCTGCATTGCCCGCTCCAGCAGCTTCTTGGTCAGTTGTTTCAGAAGCCCATTCTCGCCAATTAGGTCTTCGGGCTTCTTGTAGTCTTTCATCAGTGCATCAAGCAGTTCGTCGGTAGTGGCCATCAGTTTCTCCTTCGGTTGGTGATAACCGAATATGGCCATTTACACAAACGATTTTACAGGCTCGTTTATTTGCATATAAGTTACTTCTCGTAGTTAGACCAACTAATTTTGACATTTTTTAACCTGACAGAACTTTTGACTTTCAGCTTGATAAACGGTGTTTTTTTATCTAGCCTGCTACTGCTGACTAATATGAGTGAAGTGTTCTTATTGGTAAACGAGTAGGCACTTTCGTTCATAAAAGTGAAACTCTGTCCATTTTTGTCTTGCAATATCGCAATAAGACAATGTTTTGGGAACATCTTATCTAGTTTTTCTATATTTCTTTCTAGTTTCGATATTTCTGTAACATCTACATACAATGTTGCACCTTCATTTATTACCTTTAACGGCTTGTTGAGTGGCACATCTGTCCAATTTTCACTGATTGAAATTGGTGATTGGGTCAGTATAATAGTTTGTGCAAAAAACAAAGCAAGTATTAGTTCTTTAATTTCTGCCATTGTTCCTCCGTTAGCACTTTGGGCAGGTTTCATTCTTTCTGTAATTCTCTTTTGCCTTTTTTATAACTGTATCTGCCCAAGTTTGGCAGTTTCTGGCACCAGCAGCATGTTGTATTGTGTCTGGGTTAGCTGCTATGCAATAAGTTGGAGCATAGTCCACAAACGCCATAACATACTTATCGAATCTGTCATCACTACAAATTGTAGTATGGCATTTGCCGTTATCTTCTTCTTTATCCTTACCTACATCTACCCTTCCTTTACTCCAAAGCATGTTGCTACCCCTCTGAAATCCAACGAATGTACCGCTTACACTCAAGTAGTCATGCCTTAAAGGGTTGTATTTGGAAGTCTTAGGTTTATTTTTATTCCCAAGTGCTCTCGAACACCTTTTTACCCACAAACCTAGAGGATCTTCGTTCAAAATGGGATCGTTACCAGAATAAATGAACAGAGTGACGCCCTCATCTAGCCCAACCGGATCAGCTTGGATATACCTACCAATGCCTGGATTGTAATCCCTGAAGTAATTGTAGTTTAACCCTGATTCACTATCTGCGTACTGGCCTGGGAAGCGAAGATTAAGAGAGGCTGTGCCGGTAATGTTTGCACTGTCCCCGAATGGTCTGGCCTCTATCTCCCAAACTTTTGTTGCGGCCGCATCGGTCATCATGGTAGGCGTGCCCAGATGATCGGTGTGGACATAGTTCGTGCCGGTGGCGTCGATCTTGGCCAGTGGCTGGTTGCTCAGGTAGATGTATTCCGCTTGTGTGCCATTGGTGGCTGATTCGGTTAACAGTTGCCCTTGCTGGTCGAAGATGAAATAGGTGGTGACGCCATTGACGGTCTTCTTGGTGCGTTGGCCCTGGGCGTTGTAACTGTAGCTGCCGGTCTCATTTGCTGCTGCCTGGATCAATCGCTGATTCTGGTTATAGGTGTAGATCTTGCCGTTTTCAGTTGCTGTGTTGCCGTTGGTGTCGTAGCCGAAGGTTGCTGGGTTTGCTCCTGTGATTCCTGTTAGCCTGTTGCTGCCGGACTGATAGCTGTAGCTGCTGGTGCCGCTGCTGTCGATCTGGGTTTGCCTGTTGCCGACGCCGTCATATGTCCAGGTGATGGTGCCCCATGGGCCGGTGCCGCTGCCGAGCCGGTCGAGGCTGTCGTAGGTATAACTCTTGTTCTTGGTATTGTCGAGAGTATTGGTGATAGCGGTGATGTTGCCGTTGGCGTCGTAGCCGTAAGTGAGGTTTTGCAGGGTGCCGGTAATCATGGTGCTGATGCGGTACTGGTTGTCGTAGGTGATGGTTCTTGCTAAACCGTTGCCGTAGGTAAGTGCTGTCATCCCGCCGAAGGGTTTGTAACTTATGTTGTTTGCTATTGTGGTGGTTATGCCTGCGTAGGTACTGCTGACGGTGGTAGGCTTGTCGTTGCTGTAGCTGTAGGTGATAACCCTGCCGCTCGGGTAGATGATCGTTTTCGTGTTGCCGTTCATGTCGTAGGTGTACTGGGTGATGTAGGCAATGCCGTCGATGGTTCTGGTCTCTTTGGCTATCTGTCCCTTCTTGGTGTACTCGTAGGTGGTTGTGCCGCTCTGGTCGGTGATGGTGCAGACTCTTCCCTTGCCATTTATACAGGTGTCGTAGCTGTAGGTGATGGCGGGGTCTGTGGGGAAGCTTGTTCTGGTGAGCCTATTGGCGTCGTCGTAGGTGTAAGCAATGATAATGCCTTTTGCGTCGGTCTTGGTTTTGAGATTGCCTGCAGGGTCATAACTGTAGGTGGTGGTGTTGGTATCAGGGGAGATGGTCTGGTAGACCCTGCCCAGATCGTCGTATTTGTAGGTGGTGCTGTTGCTGTTGGCGTCGGTTACGGTGGTCAGGTTGTTATTTGTATCGTAAGTGAAGCCGGTGGTGACATTGCCGGGCTGGATGGTGGCGGTGAGGCGGCTCAGGGCGTCGTACTGGCTGGTGGTCAGGTTTTGTTTGGGGTCTTTGCTGCTGGTTCGGTTGCCGAGGGCGTCGTAGCCGAATTCGGTGTAGGTGGCATCGGGGTTTTTGATCTGCTTGAGGCGGTTGATGACGTCGTATTGGTAGCTGATGGTCTTTTGCAGGATGCCTGACGGATCTTTGATCTCTTCTTTCAGTTTGTTCCCTTCGCTGTCGTAGCTGTAGTTGATGCTGTTATTCTGGCTATCGGCAATCTTGGTCAGTTTGCCGTTGGTGTCATAGGTATAGTCGATACGGTTTCCTTCGGGCTGGATGATGGAGGCGATGCGGTTGGTTGATCCGCCGCAGCTGCCACACCCGCCGGTGGTATAGGTGTATTCGGTGGGGTTTATGTCTCCGGGGGCTTTGACGAATAGTGCCCTGCCTGCGGTGTCATAGGTGTAGGTGGTGGCATTGCCGTTTGGATCGGTAATGGTGCCTGGGTTGCCCAGGGCGTCGTAGTTGTCATAACGGGTGGTGCCGATTAAGGCTTCGGTCTTTGTCAGCATATTGCCGTTGGCGTCATAGGTAAAGGTAGTGACGTCCTGCACGTCGGTGCGGGGGCCGTCGATCCTTGTCACTCTGCCATTGGCATCGTTTTCATAGGTAGTGGCGTAGCTGTATGGGGTGCCATCTCCGAGCAGGCCGGTCTCGGTGGTGCTCTGGCGATTGCCTTTGCTGTCGTAAGTATGGCTGGTTATCTTGCTGATTGCCGGGTTGACGACGCTGGCTGCGCTTTCGCTGGTTTGATGATTGAAGGTGGGGTCGTAGGTATAGATAGCTTGCTTTTCTTGGGGTGTGCCCGGCGCCTGAGTGCTGGTAAGTACATTGCCGATGCTGTCGTAGGTATAATTTATGGCTGCTTTCAGTACGAGCGTCGGACTGGCTATGGTGCCGGTATTCTCCCACTGCTCTTTGCGGGTGATCCAGGTCTGTTGATTACGGATATATGTGGTCACGTTGCCCAATGTGTCTGTTTCTTTGGCTACCTGGCCATTGTCGTCGAACTCGACGGTGCGGATGTTGGTATTGAGCAACAGACCGGTGCCATCTTTTATGGTGGTGGTGACTTTGGTTGTTTTTCTGGGGACGGTGTATTCGATGTCGATCTGCCCTGTGCCGTGGGTCTGGCGAACGACTCGTCCGGCCTTGTCGTAGGTGTTTGCATAAGGGCCGTCTCCTTCGTCGACCGTGGTCATCAGGTGCTTGTTGGTGGGGTCTGTGTATGCATACTGGGCGGAGCTAAGGGGCGTGACAACTGAGGCAAGGTTGCCGATGGTGTCGTACCCATAGGTGACGTTTCTTCCCAGGCTGTCACTGATGCTGGTAAGCCTGCCGGTAGATGTGTCGTACTGGAAGGTGACCCATGCGCCGGTGGTGGTTCCGGAGGGGGTGAATTCATCGATCCTGCTCAGATGATAGTCATAGGCGACCTTCAGGGGATTCGTCTGATTGATATTCCAAGGAAGGAGGCCCCACAGACTGAACCTGGTGGCAGATTCGTAGCTGAGAATCAGGTAACTCCCATTGGGATCTGTCATTTTCACTAAACGGCCCTTCGGATCATAAAGTTCTTTGCCGCCGTCTTTTTCCGTATAGGTGTAGCTGCCGTCTTGGTTGATGGTAAGGATTCCGGTCTCACCGACAGGGGTGATAAATCCTACTCCTGATGGAGTAAACTGACGCTTCCAGCCGGTCTCTTTGCGAATGACTACTGATCCGTCGGAATAGGTGTACAGGCGCTTGTCGTAGTTGTGCGCCCAGCCGTAGCCGGAGGGGCTGTCATAACCTGATTTGCTGTTGTAACGGCGCTTGATGCTGATGGGTAACAGATTGCCTAAGGTCAGGTCTGTCCGTTGAAATGTTTCTGCACCGCCATTTAGACTTACAGGTTTGCCGGCATAGGCGGGATTGTTGGTGCCAGCATCGCTGCCTTCTGCGCTGAGAGCTTGGATAGCGGCTTCGTCGGCACTTTTCGCATCCGTTCCTGCATGGGCACAAACAGGAAACACCGACAGTGATGTAATTGTTAAAAGAAAACAAAAACTATGAGAAAAATTCTTTGACCATCTGAGCATTTGATAACCTCCTGAATCTCATTTCAATTTCATGGTCAACATTAAATCAGGCAATTTCCATCATTGTTCTATTCCCCTTGGTTCTGGCAGCAGACATCACCACAGCAGGGATCACCACAACAGGGGCCCTTGCCACAACATTTATCGGTGCTGCCGCAACAGGGGTCGGAAGAATCATAACAGTCATTACAATTAGCCGGAATGGATATGGTGGTATAGAGATAGCGCGTTACTTGAGACGCACAATATGCCGCAGAATCCTCATGTTGAGGCACAACATAAGTCTGTAAATTGCTACTGCCAGGGGTAGCACAATATCCAGTGTATGAAGCATAGTTATATATCCAATTCATACCGTATGAATATTCATTGGTTGTAATGTGTCCATCACAGTATTCATTCTTTACAATGGTCTTGTAATAAGTGTTCGTATAGGTATCTTTATATTGATTCTCAGGAAGATAGCAGTTACGGTCCGGATAGCAACAGGTTACTGTACCACTTTGGGTATAATTTATAGTGCCAGGTGAATAGGTAACTGTTTTAATAGCTGCCGGCCGATAATCACAATCCCGCCAAATCTTTACTTCCGACTCCCCGAACTCGGGAGTGTATTTGCAATATATGCTTGGGGGGTTATTCAAATACAAGTCTACCTGCTGCTGGATACTCTGACAGGGAGTAACTGCATAAGCAGGCGTGACAGAAGTCAAAGAGGCAAAGGCCAGCCAGAGCAAAATAAATAATATTATCTTGATTCCAATCATCCTCATTTAATATCTCCACATTGTATGTCTCATCATATGGTTATAGTATATTTCAACCATTTCAAATCAAAGCCCGACCCTAAGGTTGCCTTTTGTGATTGAGTAAGTGCCGGTAACGGGATTGGTCGCATGTATGCTGACAGCATAATCCCCCTCTTCCGATACAGCAAAGTTCTTCCCGAATGCATCACTAAGATCGGCAAGTGTCCATTCCATTTCATAAGTACCTGCCGGCTGAAGCAGATTATTTTGCAGAGTTGCCGCAATACCACTTGGGGAGACAACCTTGATGGTTACATTCGATTCCCTGGAAACTGTGTATTCTATTCTGGTGAACTGCCCATATGAAAGCGAAATTTCATAAGGGTCTGTTTTCAACATGGTCACTTTGGGCATGTCTCCAATAGTCATCAGGAAGTTTTCCGGCAGAAGCGATGCAACCGTGCAGGTTGCAAAAGCGCCATTGGCCATTATTTGCTGGGCAGGGTCCATTCCGAACCAATCAAAGGTGCCGGTTGTTGCCAATGTCGGCACTGCATCCATCATCTTGTACCTTTTGGTTCCCCAGGCAATGCTCATATTGATCCGAGATGGCAGCGACGGAGTATATGTCACCGTCATGGGCAGATTCTTCAGAGGGTTATACGTGCTCTGGGTACAGGTGACACTTCCGGGGCCGTTCGGATATGGCGGAGAGTAGCCGTCGGTTCTTGTTCCGTCGACAGCATTCAGGATATAAAGATATGCTTCATCTGGTACTGTTTTACCGGTCGAGTCGGCGCCGTTCCAGGTAAAGGCATAGTTGCCGGCTGCAAGACAGTTTATTGAGGCTTGATATACGGGAGTGCCATTGGAGCCGAGTTTCTCGGGTATGACATTCAGCGTCACAGTACCCGAGCGGTTGATGGTGAACGGGATGGTTGTTGATTCACCTAAAGCTGTGTTTAAGGTGTTCCGGCTGACTGATATGGATGAAAGAATAAGATTATCCACCGTTACCGGGATAGTGGTTATGGAGCTATTTCCCGCCTTATCCACAGCAGTCAATCTGAGCTGATAGTCACCATTTTGCAGCTTGACCACGTTCTTAAGATCATTGGTTATCCAGACGGCCAGAGTGCCAGAGGTAACTGGCGTGCCCGATGAAGCAAGGAGAGTCCACGCCCCTGCACTCGACACTAACCCATACTCCACTGTGTAGTTATCCAAATTGGTATCCGCTGCCGTTCCGGTGATGGTTACGGTGTTCTGCAGCATTCCGCCGGGAAATGGCGCCGTTACGGAAACAGTGGGCAGCGTACTATCTACCTTTATGTTACCTGTTTTGGGAGAAGCTCCAAGTAAGGACACAGGATCAAGGGCATTAAACGTATAGGTGTATGTGCCGTCAGGAACAACAACATTTCCTGAATCCCGGCCGTCCCAAGTCTGGCTGAAGGAAGAACTTCCCGGCATAGTAAAAGTCCTCACTACAGTACCGGTTGAGTTGCTTAACGTTACGGACCAATTGACCGGGTAGCTGGCCGTCGCGCTAAGTAGCGACGAATCCTTGGTACCATCGCCGTTCGGTGAAAGGTAAGTCTCCGACGAATTTGCATTCTGAATCCAGAGGAGCCTGATGCGTGCCGCTTTTACTGTTGCATTCCCGGCATTATCGGTGACGGTGAGGCGCAGGGTGTATACGCCTCCAGTGGCATTGGTGAGGTCCCAGGCATACAAAAGGTTACCTTGCACTGGAACTGTTGCGCTCCTAAGGGCACTCCAGGAAATCGGGTTGTCTCCTGCCCCATACTCAAGGGTGTAGTTCTTGAAATCGGTAGGATCGGAGGCGGTGCCGGTAACATTGACGATGGTCCCGCCGGAAAAGATCTGATCATCAGTCGGCACATCGAGAATGGCCACAGGAAGTTGGCGGAATACCTTTACGGTTCCTTGTAAGGGAGAGGCCGCTTCCAAAGTCGCAGGATTTACCGCTTCTATCTTGTAGGTATAATTTCCATCCGCTACTTTCACAGACTGGCTGTCTTCGCCAAACCATCTCTGACTGATGGAAGTGCCGGAGCCGGTGAAAATTCTGACGACGTTATTTCCGCTGTCGGTGATAGTGATGGTCCAGTTGGCATTGGCGGAGATGAATGCCCCGAAGGTGAGATAATCCCCATCAGGATTGAACGCTGCTGGCGAAACCTTGACATTGCTGAAAGTCACTCCAGTCCCTGGAGTCTGGCCAATCCAAGGATTGTAGAGTACCTTGTCGCTGACGCTGTTGCCGGTGCCGGAAGGGTTGCTTGCATGGGTTGGTCCGGAGTCTGCCCCCCACCAATTATTTCTTGCGTCAACATCTACAGTCGTGGAACTGTTCCATACACCTGCGGTGGAATTGCCGTAGATTCGTGAATTGACGATGTAAGGGTTTGAAGAAGTGGCATAAACACCCCACTTGTTGGCTGTAACCGTGCAACCAACCACCTGAGGGATGTTTTGTGCACCATATACATAGATGCCGCTTCCGGCACTGTTTCTGATTGTGGAATTACGGATCACTGGCGAAGAAGAATTAAAGACAACGTTTGCGTTATTGTAGTACCCTCCTGAGCCTCCGTATTCGACGACAATGTTATTCAATATACTGCCGCTGGCAGAGTCACCGGAGAAGGTTATACCCGACCAGCTTCCGGCAGTAGGCGTACCCTGACTGGAAGTAAAGGTGATCGCTGCCGTCCCTCCATCGGCAATGATGGACCCCCTGGAAGATCCCGAACCAATCTGCAGCGAGGTGTTTGTGTTAAATTTCACCACGACTCCCGGATCGATGGTCAGGGTAGCGGTGGTGACGGTGTCCTTAAAAACATAGACATTGCCGAGAACAATATATGGTGCTACCCACTTCTTCCAAAGAGTGTTTTGCGTCAGATACTCCCCGACAACCTCGATTTTGCCGGTTGCGGTAAGTCCGCTGAAGGTGTTTTCAGACAAAATCCGGTTTATCAAGGCAGCCCCTGCATGGGGTGGCGAATTATCCCCATTGCTGAAGGTATTGCCGGTGATGGTAGGGGTGATGCCGGTGGATGCGAGGTAGATGCCATTGGCAATGGTTGAATTCGTGACTGACAACATTGAAGTGGAACTGTTCAGGTAAAGGCCGTACTTGCCAGTGCTATTGACGATGGAGACGCTGTAATTGGAAACTGTTGGAGAGCCGCTTCCGTAAATGCCATGACCGGTGGTGTTGGTATTGGTTAAGCTGCCACCGGTAATGATGGGCGATGAGGCAGAAAGATTGATACCGTAGCTGCCGTTGTTGGTAAGAGTGACATTCTCCAGCACCGGGTTACTATTAGAAAAGCTAGCATAGCCCGTCATGTCTGTTATGGTGCAGTTTCTAAAAACAGGTGAAGCGGAGTTGATACTAAAGCCGGTGGTATATTGAATGTCGGCAATTTCGATTACTGATGTTGCATCCACAGTGCCGTCATAATAGGTAAGGCCTGCCCATGTACCGCTGATGCCGCTTCGGGTGAAGGTGATACGATTTGATGGTGTTCCCTGGGCTATCAATGCCCCCTGGTTCGTGCCACTGCCGATCTGAAGTCCGGTGCTGGTCGCAAACTTGATGACGGTTCCCGGTGCAATGGTCAAGGTCGAGGCGGTTGTCGTGGTGTTGTAGACGGAAACAGTGCCGGAGACCACGTGATACGGAGCTGCCAGTGGGCTCCAGGTTACATTACGGTTCACCTGTTCGCCCACGATCTCGATTCTGCCGCCTGAAGTAAGGCCAGTTAGGGCGTTGTTGGCTATAAGCTGCCCGACTATGTTCGCCCCTACATGGATCGGAGAGCTATCCAGATTAGTGAAGGTATTGCCGGTAACGGTCGGGGTAATGCCGGTGGATGCGAGGTAGATGCCATTGGCAATGGTTGAGTTCGTGACTGACAACATTGAAGTGGAACTGTTCAGGTAAAGGCCGTACTTGCCAGTGCTATTGACCATAGAGACATTGTAATTCGTAATGACCGGTGCCCCGTTGCCATAAATACCATGGCCGGTGGTGTTGGTGTTGGTGTTGGTTAGGCTGCCACCGGTAATGATGGGCGATGAGGCAGAAAGATTGATACCGTAGCTGCCGTTGTTGGTAAGAGTGACATTCTCCAGCACCGGGTTACTATTAGAAAAGCTAGCATAGCCCGTCATGTCTGTTATGGTGCAGTTTCTAAAAACAGGTGAAGCGGAGTTGATACTAAAGCCGGTGGTATATTGGATGTCGGCATTCTCGATTACTGATGTTGCATCCACAGCCCCGTCATAATAGGTAAGGCCTGCCCATGTACCGCTAGTGCCGCTCCGGGTAAATGTAATCCTTTCCGTCGTCGTCCCTTTTGCGATTAGTGCCCCTTGATTGGCACCACTTCCTATGTATAGCCCGCTACCGCCTGCAAATAATTTAATTGTTGTTCCTGGCTCGATAGTCAGAGTAGCAGGCGAAATGGTATCTTTGTATACGTAAATGGCTCCTGAAATCACATAAGGCGCAATCTGTTTCCGCCACAGTGTGTCCCTGTTTATCTGCTCGCCTACCACCTCGATCTTGCCGGCAAAGGTCTGGCCGGTCAGGGTGTTGTTGGCGATGATCTGGGCAATGATATTGGCTCCCGCATGAAGGGGGGAGTTATCCAAATTAGTGAAGGTGTTGCCAGTGATAGTCGGGATGATGCCGGTGGAGCCAAGGTAAATGCCATTGGCGATGGTAGAGTTGGTAACACTAAGGGCTGAGGTCGTACTGCTTTGATAGAGCCCATATTTGCCTGCACTGTTGACGATGGAGACGCTGTAATTGGAAAATGTTGGAGAGCCGCTGCCATAAATGCCATGGCCGGTGGTGCTGGTGTTGGTTAAGCTGCCGCCGGTAATGATGGGCGATGAGGAGTTGAGGTAGATGCCGTAGCTGCTGTTGTTGGTAATAGCGACATTCTCCAGCACAGGATTACTATTAGAAAAGCTAGCATAGCCCGTCATGTGAGTTAGGGTGCAGTTTCTGAAAGCAGGCGAAGCAGATGTGATATTTAACCCGCTATTGTACTGGACATCGGCATTTTCGATTACTGAGGTTGCATCCACAGTGCCGTCATAATAGGTAAGACCTGCCCATGTACCGGTTGTGCCGCTTCGGGTGAAGATAATTCTCTCTGTCGTCGTCCCTTTTGCGATTAGTGCTCCCTGACTGGCACCACTTCCTATCTGCAATACGGTATTGGAAGCAAATTTAACCACAACGCCAGGTTCTATGGTGAGGGTAGCTGCTGTGGTACTGGTCCCATACACCTGAACAGTTGAAGTGACATTATAAGGGCTACCGGCCAGAGTCCAGGTTGTATCCGTGGAAATGACACCTCCTACCGTAGTATCTGCAAAAGACGGCAGAGCATGACTTATCAGAATGAACAAAAAGAAAAAGAGTGTTTTGAGTCCCTTCACTACACCCTCCTGTAAGGTTATTTGGTTTAGAACTAATTTGACGGCATACACAATAATGCTGAGAAAATCAATATTAATGGACTGTAAAATTTCTTTACAGTTGTAAAAATATTTTACAGTACTTATAAATATCTTTTTAATTCAATAGGTTAAATGCTGCCAGAACATGTAGAATTGATTCAAAGATTTGACTTCTTAAAATAAAATAATTTTATACTTAGTGGTTTAGTAATTGATCAAATATGGAGGAATAAAGGTAGGAAGGGTTATTTGTTGTCAGTGAATATCTCTGCCAGCTAGGAGTCTGTCGGACTTAGGGATCGAAGCGAGAGAATGGAAAATCGAGGATGGATATTTGGAAATTCGAAAGCGAATAGTGGACCTATTTGTAGAAAATTTACGGAGATCATTTCAAAAATCATTTCTCCGCAAATCGAACCACCGCCCCCTCGGGGCAGTCTTCGATAACAAGGGACTGGGAGGGGTCCGGCTGTTCCTCCAGGCGGTAAAGTCCAACCGGCTCTTCCTTCCCCTTGACAATCACCCGTTCAATACCGTGGATGGACAGCCCTGACAACCTTACATCCGGCTCCCTACCGCAGAGCTTGGCTACGGTGTTGGCGGTGATGAGGATCGGCACTTGGTAGTGGCGGGTCAGGGATTCCACCCGGGAGCCAAGATTCACCTGGTCGCCGATGACGGTGTAATCCATCTTCTTGCCCAGGGCGCCGATGTTCCCCACCAGCACTTCGCCGGTATTGATGCCGATGCCGGCGTGGAGCGCCGTTTTTCCCTCCGCCAGCCACTTTTCCCGCAATCGCTTCATCTCCCTGGCCATTTCCGCGGCGCAGCCGATGGCCCGCTCGGCGTGGTCCGCCGCCGGCAGGGGCGCCCCCCAGAAGACGACGATGGCGTCGCCGATGAACTTGTCCAGGGTCCCCTGCCACTTGAGAATGACGTCGGTCATTGCCCCCAGGTATTCATTGAGGATCGCCACCACCTCCTCGGGCGAGTGCTGCTCGGAAAAGGTGGTAAACCCCACCAGGTCGCTGAACAGCACCGTCACCTCTCGCCGCTCCCCCCCAAGCTTCGCCATCTCCGGGTTGTCAATCAGCTCGTTGACGATGGTGCGGGTGACATAGTTGGAGAACATGGCCCTGATTTTCCTGGCCCGCTGCTCCTCGAAGGCATAGTTGAAGGCAGTAACGCCGATGAAGATGAAGAGCAGGTTATTGCTGGGATAGGCCAGATTGAGCCAGATGCCCTTCAGGCTGAAGAGCAGGTAGCCGGAGATGAAGAGTGCCAGCATACCTACAGCCGTTGCCGTTATGGCACCGACGATCTTCCGCCGGCTGAGGATCAGTGTCAGGAGCAGGCCGCTGCCGATAAGTACCGCCAGATCGGCAATACCAGATACTTTGCGGATGAAGGAACGATCTATGATGGAGGCAGCGATGGCGGCATGTTTTTCGACCCCGGGCATGGCCGCCGCCATGGGGGTTACCCGCAGGTCATAGATGCCGGGAGCGGTAGCTCCGATCAGGATGACCCGGTTCTCAAGCTGCTTCGCCGGGACGGTACCGTCGAGGATGTCGCTGATGGAATAATGGGGAAAGGAGCCGCCGGGGCCATAATAGTTGATGATGGTGCGTCCCCAGACATCGGTAGGAATGACAGTCTGTCCGACGGTAACTGACTCCGTTGCCCTGACGGTGATGCTTTCCGGGGGCACGCCGAGGAAATAGGCTGCCGCCTGCAACCCAAGGGGGGAAAAGTAGCGGCCACCGCAGGAGACGACGAGCGGCTCCCAGCGCATGGTGCCGTCGCTGTCCGGGAGCATGCTGATGTGGCCAAAGCCCATGGCTTCATGGCTCAATGCTGGAACAGGGAGATTGACCCTATTTGCCGAGGGGGGAACAAAATCATTCAGAAGGTGCCGATTTTTAATGTTGCTATAGGAGGAGGTATCAAGAAGCGGATCCGGTTTACCGGCTGGAGACCCGTGAAAATCGAACACTATGGGAAGGATGACATTGCCGGCCCTGCTGATGGCTTTGGCAAAGAGGGGGTCGCTTTCATCGGCTTCCGAAAAAATGACATCGAAGGCAATGACGGCGACATTAGCCTCGGCAAGGCGATCCACCAGACGGGCCATCACTGACCGATCCCAGGGCCAGCGGCCGATTTTCTGCAGGCTTTTTTCGTCTATTTCGGCAATGGCGACAGCTTCGGGAGAGGTGACGGCGCCGCGGAGCTTGAAGCCGGTGTCGAAAAGTTTCATCTCCAGCAGTTCCAGGGGGTAGAACTGGCGGAGCATCAACACCACCATGAGGACAGTGACGAGCATGCCGATCAGGCCCCGCCAGGCCGGGGCCGGGATGCTGCCGATTTGCCTGAGAGGATTCTTCATGGGGAGCCTTACTTGATGCAGACCCGGCGGACTTCTTTTAAGTCCGTCAGCCCCTGGAACACCTTGAGGATGCCGTCCTGCTTGAGGGTGGTCATGCCGTCGGCTATGGCCTGCCGTCGGATGGTATCCACTTCTTCCTTGCGCTTGATGAGGGCCTTCATGGCATCGGTGCACTCCAGGATCTCGTGCAGGCCGAGCCGCCCTTTGTAACCGGTTTCATTGCATTTTGCGCATCCCTTGGCCCGTGCGAGCTTGATCTCTCCCCTGTCCATGCCAAGCCGGGCAAAGTGTTCGGCGCCGTATTCCTCTATAATTCCGTCCAACTCCCTTTGCTCGGGGATATAGATCTCCCGGCAATCGTGACAGAGCCTGCGGGCAAGGCGCTGGGCGAGGATACAGAGGAGGGCGTCGGAGAAGCTGAACGGGTCCATCCCCATGTCCAGAAGCCTGGTGACTGTCTCCGGAGCAGAGTTGGTATGGAGTGTGGAAAACACCAGGTGGCCGGTGAGGGAAGCCTCGATGCCGGTTGAGGTCGTTTCGGCGTCCCGCATCTCCCCGACCATGATCACATCCGGGTCGGCACGCAGGAATGAGCGCAGGGCGGCGGCAAAGGTAAAGCCGATGCGGGAGTTGACCTGTACCTGGCGCAACCCCTTCTGGGTGATCTCCACCGGGTCTTCGGCAGTCCAGATCTTCGTTTCGGGGTCGTTGATGCGGGCCACGGCCGAGTGCAGGGTGGTCGTCTTGCCCGAGCCGGTGGGACCCACCACAAGGATCAGACCGTATGGTTTCTTGATGGACTCTTCAAATATCCTGGTATTGCGGGAGGTAAGGCCCAGCTTGTCGAAGGGAATCGGCTCGCCTGAGGCAAGTACCCTCAGCACCACGTCTTCCAGCTGGCCGGCGGTGGGGAGAGTGGCAACCCGCAGTTCCACGTCGATGGGACCGAACTTCTTGAAGTCGATCTTGCCATCCTGGGGCTTGCGCCGTTCTGCGATGTCGAGCCCGGACATGATCTTGATGCGGGAGGTGATGGCATGCTTGTATTTATATGGAATGCGCTGATAGATCTTGCAGCGGCCGTCGATCCTGATCCGTACCAGGACGTCATTCTTTCCCGGGTAGGGTTCGATATGAATATCGGATGCCTTGGCATTGTAGGCATCGCAGACAATCTTGTTCACCAGCTGGACGATGACGCTATCCTGGTCGGAGACTTTCTGTACCTCCTGCTCCACTTCCGGCTCGTCTGAGGTGTCAAGCCTGTTGAGAAGTTCGGAGATGGTGGAGGAATCGCCCCCCACCATGGAGCCAAGATTGTAGAAGTGGTCGATGAAGAGGTCGATGTCCTGGCGATAGGCGCCGACAAAGCTCAAGCGGCGGTACTCGGGATAAACGAACCTGATCAGGTCCTGCTTGGCCAGATCGGTGGGATCTTCCATGGCCACCTGCAGGACGCCGTTTTCAATCTTCACCGGTATCCAGCGCTCCTTTTTCAGGCGGTCAGGCTTGATTCGCTCCAGAAGATCGACCAGGGGAGGAAGGGTGCCGTCGAAGCAGACGAAATCGGTACCGAAGTATAGGCTGAGGCTTTTGGCCATATCCTCGGAGGAAATGGAGAATTCGCGCATGATGAGATGGTCGAGACCGATCTTTGCCAGATCCGGATGGCTTGAAGCCTTCTGGATGTCCTTCTCGTCGATCAGGTTCTTGTCCAGAAGATAATTGTAGCGGGAATTTTGGCGGATAATCTTTACCGAGGCACTGATGCGATAGATGTTGTGGATGGCAATGGACAGCGAGGTTGCCAGCTCCGAGGCATAGCTCAAATCGGTGGAGGTGAAGGCAGCGGCACCTTTCTTGTTGATCAACTGCATGACGCCGATCAGCTTGCTGTCGAAGATCATCGGCACGCAGAGCACCTGCGCCGTGTGGAAGCCGGTTTTCTTATCCCAAGTGTCGTCGAACTTAAGGCCGGTGTTGATCATCTTCAGCTCGTGGTCGTCGTATGCATTGGTGATATTGATCAACTGCTGTGACGTGGCACAATAGCCGGCAATGCTTTCCGGCGAGATGGGGACGACAATCTGCTTCAGTTCGTCTCCGGATTTGACCCGGGAAATGAGCACGTTCCGCTGCCGGTCTGCCACATAAATGGTCATCCGCTCCGCTTTGAACAGCTCGGCAATGCTGTCTTTCAGCTGTATCAGGATGCTGTTCAGGTTGGCGGCGGAGTGGATCTCATTGATCTTCTCCATGAAGCGCTTGCGGTACTCCAGTTGCTCCTTCAATAAGCCGGTGGCCATGTCCATAACAGTTCCCTCAGTGACTGTGCAGAGTAAGCTTCATTAAACATAACAGGCGATGTCTCTTTTGCAAGCCTGGTCCGGATAAAGGAAAACCCGCACCTGAACAGTGCGGGTTTGACATCTCAATCCTTTTTCTTTTTATTGCCGCGGCCATCTCTGTCAGGCATCAGCCATTCCTCACTTCTGTTCGGCAGCTTTCTGTACTTTATCGTCCGACTTCCTGCCGCCGAAGAAATTACGCTCGGGCTCCTGCAGGGAAACCATGTCGCCGAAGATATTATTGTAAAGGATGGAAACCTGCCCCTTGCCCTTGCTGGCGGATTCCATCTTGGCAAAAGCCCTGGCGATGCCGGCAATGGTCTTGAACCTTACCTCGACCCTGTCGCTTTCGTTGGCTGCAGCTTCATCAAAATCAGGATACTGGAGTGAGAACAGCATCGGATAGGTGAGGGAGCGCTGGCGGAAATTGGGGTATTCCCAGAGGGTGTTGCCATCGGCATCCATGATCTGGGCGGAAACTGCCAGGTAGTTGTAATCGCTGTCCAGGTAGGAAAGGAGGTTGCTTGAGTAGATTTTTTCCGGCCTGGTAAGGCCGTTAATTGTCACCAGCATGAGGGCATCGACGCCGTTTTTGGCGATCAGGTTCTTCAGCTCTTCAGGCTTGAAGAAATACTTGTTGTATTTTACCCCCGCGTCGTCGCGCCGTTCTCGACGCGACAGGAGCGTTGAAAAAAGCTGATCGGCATCATCTTCCAGCAGTCGCACGGCAAAGTAAGTCCCGGTCTCCCTGAGTTGCGCCACCAGTTCCTTTTCGTTCTTGCGATTGTTTTCCCGGAGCAGGTTCACAACTGCATCCTTTTCCGGATGCTGGATGTCTGAACCGCCATCCACAAAAATCGGCGCTACCCCCAGAGTACGCACCTGTTTTTCGTAGACGTCCCTGGGAACATTGTAAAAATTCTGGGCACAGCCGAAGGTAAAAAGCGATGCCACTAAAAGAAGTACAGATCTGAAAACAGTTTGCATTTGTACATCCTCCCGAAAAAGTAGTGTTTCCTGCATCAATGGCAGAAGAGCTGGAATACCGCTAGCATAAAAACGAGGGATTTTTCGTTCTGGCAAGGAAATCGAGAGATTGCGCGGAGGCGTACACCAGTACGCCGCACAAGCAAGTCCGAAGATTGACACCGCCAGGGCGAAAAAGGATCGTTTTTCCTATTTCAACATGATGAATCCCATCTGCCGCCCCGTATCCCCCTGATCCCGGCGATAGGAGAAAAATAGATCAGGGTTGCAGCTGACGCACTGCTCGGATTCGGATATATTCTCCTCAATGATTCCAGTTTCCAGCAACTGCCGCCGGTTTGCCGCAGCCAAATCCAACCCCCATTTACCTTCCCCCCGGGGCACCGCATGCAACTCCCAGCCGGAGGCCCCTTTTTTGAATGCCTCCATCACCGGCGCATCCACCTCGTAACAGCAGGGACCGATGGCGGGACCGATGGCAGCCAGGATATCGCCACTGGCAGAGCCGAACAGTTCTTTCAAGGCGTTGACCCCTTTCTTGCAGATCTCGGCGGCAGTCCCTTTCCAGCCGGCGTGAATTGCAGCAACCGCGCCCTTCACCGGATCCAGGAGAAGGACGGGCACGCAATCGGCAACGGTAATGCCGATCAGGACCTGCGGTTGGTTGGTAATGATACCGTCGCATTCCAGGGCATGGAAATGGGCAAAATCGGGATTGGGGGCATCTATGACTAACAGGTCGGTGCCATGCACCTGCTTCACAGTCACCAGACGGTCAAGACTTGCGCCGACTGACCGGGCAAGCAGGCTGCGATTGCCTTCAACACTGTGGGGAGAATCGAAGGTGTTGGAGCCCAGATTGAGAGAGTTGTAAGGAGGCCTGGAGACCCCCTCGTGACGGGTAGTGAAGCCCATCACCGCTCCCCCACATTTCATCATCTTCTGGGGCTCAAGATAGTGGATCTTGCCTGCTTTTTTCATTTCCATATTTTATTATCCTTCGTAACTATATTTATCATGGCTGGGACGACTTCTCCAGGTGCTCGACGATTGTCGCCATGTCCCGGGGAAGGTCCGTATCGAATTCAAGGTACTCTTTCGTGGAAGGGTGAACGAAGCCGAGGGTCTTGGCGTGGAGCGCCTGTCGCCCAAGCTCCCTGATCAGCCTGCGCAGCACCGGGTCTTTTACCGAATCAAGGCGGGCTCCGCCTCCATAGACTTCGTCTCCCACCAATGGATGACCCGCTTCGGAGAGATGAACCCTTATCTGGTGGGTGCGGCCGGTTTCCAGGCGCAGGCGGATCAGACACATTCCCGGGTAACGGCCGATAACCCGCCAGTGGGTCACGGCATGCTTGCCGTGCCGCGCTTTGCCGGACATGCGTTTTCTGTCCACCGGGTGGCGGCCGATTATCGATTCCAGGCGCCCGCTGTCCGTCTTGGGAGAGCCATAGACAATGGCAATGTAAATCCTCTTGATGCTGTGTTCCCGGAATTGTTCCGACAGGGCCAGATGGGATGCGTCATTCTTGGCCACAACCAGGATGCCGGAGGTGTCCTTGTCGATGCGATGGACTATGCCGGGGCGCAATTCCCCCCCGATGCCCGAAAGGTCCGTGCAGTGACCGAGAAGGGCATTGACGAGGGTTCCCCCGCTGTTGCCTGCGCCCGGGTGAACCACCATGCCGGCACCCTTGTTGACCACCACCAGATCGCGATCCTCGTAAAGGATCTCCAGGGGAATGTTTTCAGGGGCAGGCCCTGCCTCGACCGGCGGTGGAACAGCTATTTTCAGCTGCTCCCCCCCTTTGAGCTTCAGTGAAGGCTTTGGCGGCATCCCATTGACCGTTATCATGCCGCTTTCCATAAGACGTTGCACCGCTGCCCTGGTCAGGGTCTCCACCGTCCGCGCGATGTAACTGTCCAGCCGTTCCGCTTCCGTGTTTTCCGGTACGGTTAATTCAATGTCTGTCACTTCAATGCCCTGTGAAAAAAAATGAGGCGCGATTTGACAAACCGCGCCTCCGGATGATGTTCTATGAACCGCAGCTTACCAGATTGAAGATTCTATTTTGCCCGACCGTTTGATGAGTACATCAACGACAGCAATCTCGAAGACGTTGGATTGGGCAATTTCAGGGGAAACCCTGGTATTGAAATGTTGACGACCCTCGTCCAGCTCTTCCGTGAGCAATTCAAAGATATTATCGTTCTTTATCCCCTGCTCCACCTTTTCCCGATTGTAAATGGCAACGTCGGAAATGATGGCCCTCGCCAGCCGCCTGGCCTGTTCAGGATTGTCTATAAGACTCATGCTCTCACCTGACCAATGATTTTTTTAGGCAATGTAACTTATTTCGATTGCAGATACTACCTTATTTTCATGGCGAAGTATATGCTGGCATTTCCCCTTCTCACCAAGAGGGCAACCGAGCCCTTGCGTTCCGCATCCTTGATAGCCCTGGCATAATCCCCGGTGCCGGAAATCTTCTTCTGATTCACCGAGACCAGCACATCTCCCTGCTGGATACCGCTTTCCGCCGCCAGCCCCCCCTCTTCCACATCCGTTACAATTACCCCTTGCAGCCCTGTCTGTTTCAGTTCCCTTGGCAAGTCTGCGACTGCAAGACCCAGTGCCGCCGAACCTGCTTCCGAAGGAGCCGGCGCCAACGCAGCCGCACTGTCCGCTGAAGCCGGTGCTACGGTAAGCTTTTTAGTCTGCCCTTCCCGCAGCACCTCTATTTCCACCGCAGAGCCGACGGGAGTATTGGCGACCGTCAACTGTAGCTGCTGCACTGATTTTATCTCCTTACCGGCAAAACCGGTAATGATATCGCCTTGCCTGACTCCCGCCTTGGCTGCAGGACTTCCCGGAACAACATCGCTGACCAGCGCACCCTGCGTCTTGTTCAATCCGAAAGATTGGGCCAGATCTTCCGTAACCGGCTGTATGGAAACCCCCAGCCAGCCGCGGGTGACATTACCCTTTTTGATCAGTTGCGGCACGGCAATTTTGGCCATGTTAATGGGAATGGCAAAGCCGATCCCCTGTCCCGAGGCAACAATGGCCGTGTTGATGCCTATTACCTCCCCGTAAACGTTGAGCAGGGGCCCGCCTGAATTCCCCGGATTAATGGATGCATCGGTCTGGATGAAGTTTTCATAGGTTTCGATGCCCATGTTGGAGCGGCCTGTGGCGGATATGACCCCCACCGTGACTGTACGATTGAGGCCGAAGGGATTGCCGATGGCAATGCTCCACTGGCCCACGCTCAGTTTGTCGGAATCACCGAGGACAGCTACGGGAAGGTCTCCGTTGGCATTTATCTTTATTACAGCGATGTCGGTCTTGGGATCGCCGCCGACAACCTTGCCCTTGTAGGTTTTTTCATCGGAAAGGGTGACCTGGATGCTCTCGGCATCCCTCACCACATGATCGTTGGTAATGATGTAGCCATCCTTGCTGATGATGAAGCCGGAGCCGAGACTGTTCTCACGCCGGTACTGGGGCATCCCTCCCCGGCCGCCAAAAAAATCCTCAAAAAACGGAGACATCTCGAAGAAAGGCTGGACCAATTTTTTCTTGCTTACGGTGGAGATATTGACGACTGCCGGGTTTACCACCTTCACCACATTGGAAAAAGCCTGCTGTGTGGCAAGTATATCCTTGGGCACTTCCTTGACCGGGGCTTCGGCAGTACCCTTACGGCTGGATTCGGAGAAGTATGCCTCCTCTGTTTTTCTGCATGCCGGAAGGAGGCTGACAAAAATCAGCAGAATGATGAAAAAACGGTTTCCCATTGCATCTACTCCATTAAGGGTTTTCGACTGGCAAACGCTGCAAGATTAGCCAAAATTCCGGGCGCTGTCAACGGATTTAAGACCGGTGAACAGGCGCAGATGCCTTCTGATTAGCGGTTTACCTGCCAGCGCTGTTGGAATACCCCCATGCAATAACTCCTTGACGGAAAGCAGCCTTTTGCTTATAAAGCCATAGCAGGGGGAGCCGTGAAAGAGATAAAATCCGAAGTTCTCGAATTAAAGCTTGGTGAAAAGATCAGAAAACTGAGACAGGAGCAGAGACACACCCTGCAGGAGCTGGCTGACGTTACAGGTCTGTCCAAGCCGCTTTTGTCCCAGATAGAAAATGACCAGGTTACGCCCCCGCTGGCCACGCTGCTCCGCATTGCCAAAGGGTTGAAGGTCGGCATTCACTATTTCTTTGAAGAGGAAGGAGACCGGCAGAAGTTCGTTCTGACCAGAGGCGGAGACGGACCGTCAAGCCGACGCCGCTCAGGTGCAGACCCTGTTCAGGGTTATCTTTACCGCCCCCTGGCACCAGGCATCCGCCACAAGCAGATCGAACCTTTCCTGATCGAATTCGAACAGGCCGACTGGGACGACAGCCGCTTTTACAGCCATGAAGGGGTGGAATTCATTTATCTCCTGGAAGGGGTGCTGGAATTTCATTACGGTACGGACGTCATGACCCTGTTGCCCGGAGACAGCATCTATTATGATTCTGCAGAACCGCACGGCTATGTTTCGACCGGCACGGAGCCGGCAAAAGCCGTCGCAGTCCTTTACTCCAAGGATTAGCCCCCATTTACAGCTCTTCGCATTCTTCGGGCGGCCAGCTATCCAGCACGCCATTCTCCAGTTCCACCTGAATCGTTTCACCGCTGGGAGTACAGCTGAAGGTCAGCCCCACCTCCCCGGTCTTTACATTCCTCAGCCTGACCCTCTCATCCTTATGCTCCGTGCGCTGACAAACATCGTTGTGATCTGTTTTTTTCATTTGCCACCTCTCACATTCTTCCCGCATGCTTAAGGGTAACACGGCTAAAGCCAGTTGCAAGCCGTGCTGCATCTAAGCATCCACACACTTAAATACCTTCTGCAATTTGACTGACATACAAAACCTGTTTCAATATCTAGATTAATACCTTATAATATGAATATTTTTACACAGGGGACTTATGCAATTTACCACAGCGAAATTATTTGCCCCGACCCTACTGTTTGTGGAAGATGACAGGAGCACCAGGGATCTGATTTCATTGGTCATAGATGCCAGATTTCCTGGAATCAAATTGATCACGGCAGCCAACGGTGCGAACGGGCTCGAACTGTATAAAAAGCATAGACCCGAGATCGTTCTTACCGACATGAAAATGCCGGTGATGGACGGCATAACCATGGCAAAGGAGATAAAGCAACTGAGCAGGGAGGCCAAAATCATTATCCTTTCTGGCCAGACCGATGCGAGACTCCTCCTTGAAGCAATCGATATCGGCATCAGCCATTACGTGCTTAAACCGATCAATCAGGAAAAACTGCAGGCGGTCATTAAAGAATGCCTGGAATGCAGCAGGCTTGAGCAGCAGCTGCGTGAACAGGAAGTCTTCATTCGCCGCTTATCCCGAGCCGTTGAACAAAGTCCTGTCTCCATCATGATAACCGACACTTCCGGAAACATCGAGTATGTCAATCCAAGGTTTACAAAGCTCACTGGATACAGCCTGCAGGAAGCTGCAGGCAATAAGCCGAGCATGCTGAAATCAGGCCAAAGCCCGGACGATGACTATCGGAGGCTATGGGAAATCATAAGCAGCGGTGGAGAGTGGTGGGGAGAGTTCCACAACCGGAAAAAGGACGGTACATACTACTGGGTTTTGACCTCCATTTCCCCCATTATCGACGGAGATAATCACATCACCCATTTCATAGCCTTTCAGGAAGACATCACCGAGCGCAAGCAGGCAGAAGATACGATCAAGCAGATGGCCTATTATGACGCGCTTACCGGCCTGCCAAACCGCCAATTATTCAACGAGTTGATGCACCTTGCCCTGGCCCAGGCCCAGCGCCATGGCAGGCTTCTTGCCATTCTTTTTCTTGACCTGGACAGGTTCAAGGTAATCAACGATACCCTTGGCCATGGCGTCGGTGATGAGCTCCTGAAGGCAGCCGCCCTGCGCCTCAGGGAATGCTGCCGCCGCGACATCGATACTGTCGCCAGGCGGGGTGGCGATGAGTTTATCATCCTCCTCCCAGACCTGGATTCGGTCCAGGAAGCGGTGAGGGTTGCCCAGAAGATAATTGTGTCATTCAACCGGCTGTTTACACTTCCCGACATCGAGCTGTTTGTCAGCACCTGCATCGGTATCAGTATTTATCCCGACGACGGTAAAGATGCCGAAACACTGATCAAGAATGCCGATATGGCCATGTACCGGGCAAAAGAGCAGGGCCGCAACCGCTACCATCTTTATACTTCCTCCATGGACGAACAGGCACTGCAACGACTCACCATGGAGAACGACCTGCGCCGGGCACTGCAGAACGGCGAGTTTCTCCTCTACTATCAGCCCAAGATAAACATCACCTCAGGCCGGATTGTCTGCTTCGAGGCCCTGGTACGCTGGCAGCACCCGGAAATCGGCCTTGTCTCGCCCAATCAGTTTATCCCGCTGGCTGAAGATATAGGCCTGATAGTCCCCCTGGGACAATGGGTGCTTCGGGCTGCCTGCCGGCAGAACAAAAGTTGGCAGGAAATGAACTACCCCCCCATGCGTGTGGCCGTAAATTTCTCGCCAAAACAGTTCCTGCAACCGATGATGGTAAACATGGTCGAGCAGGTCCTGGCCGAGGAGGACATGGATCCCCGTTGGCTGGAAATGGAAGTGACCGAAAACGTAATGCTGCAAAATGTGGATAAGACCATCGATACTTTAAACAGACTCAATAACTTGGGCATACACATATCGATAGATGATTTCGGCACCGGCTATTCTTCCCTGTCATACATCAAGAAGCTGCCGATCCAGACACTGAAGATAGATCAATCCTTTGTCAGCGACATCGACACCAATAAGGATGATGCAGCCATAGCGACGGCAGTCATAAACATGGCCAGGAGTCTGAGACTTAATGTCATTGCGGAAGGAGTAGAGACTGTAGAGCAGTTGAAGATGCTGAGTGACCTGGATTGCCAGGAGATGCAAGGCTACCTCTTCAGCAAGCCGGTTTCTGCAGAAGAGGTTACCCACCTGCTCAAAAGTACCGAATGGCCGTATCTTGCCATGGGCCACCTGCATTCAACCTGATCATGCCGGCAGGTGTTCTTGAGCCGTACAAAAAGAGAGGCCCCGCGAAAAACGGGGCCTCTTGTCGTAATATCCGCTTTTTTATAGCGGGGTATCAGTCATTGTAACCTTCAACGAAAGGATTGATCTGCTCCCAGTGCTCCGGCGAACGCCAGAGGCTGGAGGTTATCAGCTCGCGCATGTGCAGGAACTCCTTGGGGAGACGGTCATAAATCTTGACGAAGAGTTCATCGTGGGCGATCAACTCGTTCTGCCAAACATCGCGGTCGACGGAGGTAAGTTCGTTGAACTTTTCCCGTGTCATGTCGAGACCTTCCCAGTCCATGTCCTCGTAGCGAGGCATCCAGCCCAGTGGTGATTCGACAGCAGCGGCTTTGCCCTGGACACGCTCGACGATCCACTTGAGAACGCGCATATTGTCACCGTAGCCCGGCCAGATGAATTTGCCATTGGCGTCCTTACGGAACCAGTTGACGCTGAAGATGCGCGGCGGCTTGGGTACGGAACGGCCGAACTGCAGCCAATGGCCGAAATAGTCAGCCATGTGGTAACCGCAGAAGGGAAGCATGGCGAAGGGGTCGCGGCGTACGTTGCCGGTGGCGCCGACGGCAGCGGCGGTTGTCTCCGAACCGAGGGTCGCGGCAAGGTAGACGCCGAAGTTCCAGTTGAAGGCCTGGTAGACCAGCGGCACGGTATCCTTGCGGCGGCCACCGAAGATGAAGGCGCTCATGGGCACCCCTTTGGGGTTTTCCCAATCAGGGTCAATGGAAGGACACTGGGAGGCAGGTGCGGTAAAGCGGGAGTTGGGATGGGCTGCGTTACGGCCGCAACCGGGCGTCCACTCCTGCCCCTGCCAGTCCGTCAATTTTGCCGGGAGCTCGTCGGACATTCCTTCCCACCACACATCCCCATCAGGGGTCAGAGCAACGTTGGTGAAAATGGTGTTTTTTGAACAGGAGGCCATGGCGTTGGGATTGGTCTTGGTATTTGTCCCGGGGGCAACGCCGAAGTAACCGTATTCCGGGTTAATTGCATAGACTTGGCCATCGGGGCCGGGCTTGATCCAGGCAATGTCGTCACCAAGGGTGGTTACCTTCCAGCCTTTGTCCTGTATAGGTTTTGGCGGAATCAACATGGCGAAGTTGGTCTTGCCGCAGGCGCTCGGGAAGGCACCGCCGACATAGGTCTTCTCGCCGGTCGGGGACTCGACGCCGAGGATCAGCATATGCTCGGCCAGCCACCCTTCGTCCTTACCCTGCTTGGAAGCGATGCGCAATGCCAGGCATTTCTTCCCGAGTAATGCATTGCCGCCGTATCCAGAGCCGAAAGACCAGATGGCGCGCTCTTCCGGAAAATGGACGATGTACTTTTCCTTGTTACATGGCCACGGCACGTCCTTCTGCCCCGGCTCAAGCGGTGCCCCCACAGAGTGCAGGCAGGGGACGAACTCACCGTCACCCAGGACGTCAACCACTTTCTTGCCCATGCGGGTCATGATCTTCATATTGACCGCAACGTACGGGGAGTCGGAGATCTCGACACCGATCTTGGCAATCGGCGAACCGAGAGGTCCCATGCTGAACGGAATGACATACATGGTGCGGCCACGCATGCAGCCCTTGAAGAGACCGGTCAGGGTCTTCTTCATCTCTTTCGGCTGAACCCAATTGTTAGTAGGACCTGCATCCTGCTTGGTCAGGCTGCAGATAAAGGTCCGGTCCTCCACCCTGGCTACGTCACTTGGATCAGACCAGGCCAGATAGCTGTTAGGGCGCTTTTCCTGATTCAGTTTCCTGAAAGTGCCGCTTTCAACCAACTGGGTGCAAAGACGGTCATACTCTTCCTGTGAGCCGTCACACCAGTATATGCTTGCAGGTTGGCACAGTGCTGCAACTTCTTCTACCCATTTTCGCAATTGCTCGTTTTTTACTTCATAACTCATTACAATCTCCTCCTCATTTCATTAAGTTACTTACCCGACAATCAAAGCAACTGTCAATATTTAATAAAAATATTTTAAGCTTAAAAATGTTTCTTCTCGGGCATAATTCCTTTTATTGATTCAATTGCCCAGTTGGAATTGAACCGTCTCGATTTATTGTTAAGTCTGCATCTGGATCGTAACGTTGACAGGAGAAAACGGGTGGTGGGGATTAAAACATCCACAGAGCATGATGGATTTTGAACTTTGGCAACCTGAGCAATGGGAAATTCCTGAAAAGGAACGGCAAGTCAATTTCATAAAACCATGCCTTTCTGAATGGTCAGCTCAAAATGAACGGGATGGCATCCGGTGGGACTAATGAAGAAAGCTGAAACCCTTATTTAGTTTTGCTAAAATAGCACAACATTTTGTAAAATCAAGCTGAAATTGCAATTAATTGTCACTATTGACAGCCAGGAACCTTGTGCTAGACTCCTGAACCTGAGGCGAGATTGGTAATCGACGCCAAAGAGCAAATCAGACTAATTAACAATCACAAAGATTATAGGTCGCAGTCCGGCTTTTGCAACCGTATTTTTTTAGTCGAAGGATTATTGCTTCAAAGGAGAGCTGAAATGGAAAGGTATGTCTGTACCATATGCGGTTATGTCTATGACCCCGCTGCTGGAGACCTTGAAAACGGGATTGATCCCGGCACCCCTTTCTCCGGGCTGCCGGAGAACTGGGTTTGCCCCATTTGCGGAGCAGGAAAGGACGTTTTTGAGCCGGCCTGAAAAAGCAGGCTCTCAGCCTGGTAGAGACCGCAGCCGGCTTACTTTTTATCTGCAGCCTTGATGATGTCTATCTCTGTCTTGTCTCCGACCATTTTCACCCTCCAGACAAGGCCGCATGCGCCGCATTCCTTTACCGGAGAGTGCTCCGAGGAAAAACCGGAAGAGTGGATATCAATCTCCACTGATTTTCTGTCTCCACAATTAGGACATTTCATTTGATCCTCCCTCTTATATTTGTAAGTCTGGCAAAGCGTGTCGAGCATTGGATGCTGCCAGAAATTCGAGCAGCAAGTCCAGTGATAAATAATGTGAAGATCCAGGCCCGGTAATCTGGCTAATACATTCGGTTAAATCAACTGAGAATATCGTCGATCTGCGCCGTGAAATCCTGCAGATCGGCCAGCTGCATGTCCCCCATGTGGGCAATACGGAAAGTTTTCCCCTTAAGCTTGCCATAACCGTTATCGAAGGCATAACCGCGCTCACCCAGCTTTTTCTTCAGCTCTGCCAAGTCCACATTCCTGCTGTTGACGGCACAGGTAAGGGTAATGGAGCGAAAAGGCTCAGCAGCCAGAAAGTCGAAGCCACGTTCCCGGACCCATCCCCGCACGTACTCAGCCAAATCCAGATGTCTCTGCCAGCGAGCCTCCAGCCCCTCGGCAAAGATCCGGACGAGCTGGCAGTCAAGGGCATAAATCAGTGAGATACTGGGTGTCGATGGTGTATTATCCTTTTCGTCCAGGGAGGCAAATTCCTGGAAGTCGAAGTAATAGCCTCGCCCTTCCATGGTCTTGCTGCGTTCCAGTGCCTTGGCACTGGCGGTAAAAACGGCCAGCCCGGGAGGCAATGCAAGGGCCTTCTGCACGCCGAAGATGCAGCAGTCGATGCCAAGCTCGTCCAAGGGGATTTTAAGCGCACTCATGGAAGAAACGGTATCGATAATGGACACCACTTCCGGATACTTGCGCAAGACTGCGGCTATTTCCGGCAGCGGCGACATGACGCCGGTAGATGTTTCGTTGTGAATGAGGGTGATGGAGTCATACTTTCCGGTGGACAGGGTGGCATCCACCAGTTCCGGGGTGATGGGCTCCCCCCACTCGACCTTGATGGCATCGGCCTCTTTGCCGCACCGTCTGGTCACGTCATGCCATTTGTCGGAAAAAGCGCCGTTGCAAAAGTTGGCGCAGCGCTTGCCGACAAGATTGCGTACAGCCCCCTCCATGACACCGAAGGCACTGGATGTGGCAAGGAATACTTTTCCCCGGGTAAAAAGCATCTCCTTCAGTTTATCGGTCACCCCTTTGTGCAGGGTTGCGTATTCCGGCATTCGATGCCCAATCATGGGAGAGGCCATCGCCTGGAGTATCTCCGGTGCGACCTCAATCGGGCCGGGAATAAAAAGCTTTTTCGCCATAAGTGCTCCTTGTCAGTGGATGGTTCGCCCTGCCGCAACCGGCAAGCGGGCAGACACCACCGGGAGGCTAGCAGAAGGTGGTCTTAATGTCAAGACACCCGGCATCCCTGCACGGCTTTACTGAAGAGATTGCGTAGCGCTCAAAATTAGAGCATCAGTGGCTATCATCCCGGTTGAATACCGGCAGAACCCTTGTCACCAGCCAGAAGAGGGCGAAAGGCGTAATCGCCACCATCAGCGCCCCGAACAACCCCTCCTTGAATGTCTCCATATCATGGGGCCAGATGGGCAGCTGATAGTGCATGAACCCGGCAAAGGACGAGGAAAAAGCCTGTCCGCCGATGACCACATTCCAGCGCATCATGAATACCCCCAGCAGCACCAGCAGAGAGCCTGCAGCCGCCCGGCGGATGGTCAGGCCGGGAATGAGAAAGAGAATGAACGGCACCAGGTTCCCCAGGCCATACTGAAGAATGAATATATTGACGAAGTCCCGGCCATAGATGACGCTGCGCAGGATATCCCACGACTTGACGGCCGTATATCCACGGAAAATCAAGTCCAGCAGTTCCAGGGTGATGGCAAGAACCAGGAACATGATCAGGTAGCGCGAAGTCATGGTAACTACGTGTATCTCGGCACTCTTCAACTCTTCATGGGTCAACAATGCCAGCTCGTGCTTTTTCTGCCAGGCGACAATGAGTTTCCTGATCTCCATGGTGGCAATATAGGTCAGAATACAAAGGGCGATACCGGAAACCACAGCAGAGCAGATGAAGATTACCGGCATCAGCGGGGTCATCCACAGGGCGTTGGCCTTCACCGAGCCAAAAATGAAGCCGGCATAGCCGTGGAGAAAGCAGGCAACGGGGATTCCCACGGCAGCCAGCACCTTGACTGCCTTCTCATCCCTTGCCAATGCTTCTTCGCTGACATCGCGAGCACCCAAAGTCAACGCGGAAAAGAGCAGCCTGCGGATCCGGTCACCAATACTTCCATTGTCGGTGGTAGCCAGTTGAGTGGCAGTAGTGACAAAATGGCGGCGGTAGACAAACCAAAGCTCGGAGGCGACGATCATGCCATAGGTGGAAAAAACAATGCCGAAAGCAGCAATGGCTGAGGTGAAATGGGGGGTCAGCATAACCGAGAAGCCCCGCTGAGGCTGCTGCAGGTGCAGCATGAGCGGCATCATGGCAACCGGTAGCAGGGCAAAGGAAAAAACCAGGGAAAAACGGGCAATATCCTTCAATTGCTTCACGCCAAAAACGTGATAAAGGGATGAGAGGACGAAGGCTCCGGCGACCAGTCCGGTCATGAAGGGATACATGACTATCTGGATGGTCCAGTAAATGTATTCATTGGGATAAACGAAGAATTCTTTCAGTGTCCAAGCTTCACCATGCACCATGGCTACCTCACCTCCCTGGAAAGCCCCAGGTAAAACACCTGGGGTTTGGTCCCATATTCTTCCTTGAGCACGGCGACACGCTCGGTCATTATGACCTTGGTAACCGGATCGGACGGGTCCCTCAGGTTGCCGACCCGCCTTGCATCAAAGGGGCAGGCATCGACACAGGCGGTTTTCATCCCTTGGCTGATGCGGTGGTAGCAGAAGTTACATTTTTCGGCAACCCGGTAGACCGGGTGGAAAAAACGGACCCCGTAAGGGCAGCCCATTATACAGTAGCCGCATCCGATGCACCAGGAACGATCGACCAGTACAACCCCGTCGGCCGTCTGGTAAGTGGCACCCACGGGGCAGACCTGAACGCATGGTGGATTGTCGCACTGATTGCAGAGCTTGGGGACGAAAAAGGCCTTTTCGATGTCCTCGTCCTTTATCTCCTCCATATGCCCTTCTCCCAGATCGACCTTTTTGTCGACAAAACCGTCGCGGGCGGCCTTTGGCGAGTCGATGTGGGTACGGCCGTCTTTGGTAACAATGTAGCGCTCCACCCAGGTCCTGGAAACATCGGCATCATAGGGTATCTCGTTTTCAATTTTGCAGGCCTTTACGCACATGCCACAACCAACGCATTTATGGGTATCAACCAGGAATCCCCATCTCAAGCTGGCGGAGTCATTTTTATCGGCATGAAGCCTTTTCGGATCGAACCATTCCAGGGCCGTCAGGGGCAAAGCAATTCCTCCCGCCACAAGGAGGGCGTTTTTGCAGAACTTTCTCCGCGTAATCATTTGCTTCCCTCCTTCACGGGATTGTGTGGATAATGACACAGCACACATTCAGCCTCAGGATTGTGGGTATCAGGATCGACACCACGGATTTTCCCTCTGCCACTTGTCTTGTAGGGAAGATAACTATGGCACCGTAAACACAGCTTACGCTCCCTGTTTATGGTCAGAGTAGGTGGATCATCGGGATGGCCGAGAGCAGGGCCGTGGCAGTCTTCGCACATGATCCGCGCATGGGGGGACCGTTGCAGATCCTCATAAATATCACTGTGACAGCTCATGCAGTAAGCACTGGTCTTATACTTGACTTTGAAGTTTCTCCATTCCTTTTCATTCCCCAGCCGATACCAGCCGTACATGTACCCCCGGTCGTGAACACCGAAGTCTTTCGGCACGGCCACCACCCTGACAATCAGGATCAGCGCAACAATGCAGAGGGCCACATACAGAGGGCGCCAGACATGGTTTTTCACAATTCCTCCTGCCGGTCTTGTTTTCGGCCCGAATTTACATTAAATTAAACTGTAGCAAAAGAAACAGTACCCGCAACAAATTACAACTTTATAATTGCGTAATTTAAAACGATTAACTTGCTCAACCAATTCCCATAACCAGCTGAAACTTCGTCGAAACAACTATCATTAAACACAAAACATTGTTCCAGTTTAACAAAACTCATTAGTTTTTTAATTTGACAAATCATCGACTCCCATTGTAATTTTGTCAATCTAAACTGCCAATTTTACGAGTTATTCTTAATATACCCACCGACGGAGGAACAATGACCAAACCTAGAACACAGATTTCCCGCTACTTGTACAACACCATCAGCCTTATAGGCATCATTCTGGCTGCAGTTGCCACCGGTCTCATCATAGCCTTTCTGGCCATGGAAATGATCACCGGCGTCGAGAACCCGTACCTTGGACTTCTCGTTTACTTTGCCTTTCCAGGAATGCTCATATTCGGTCTGATTCTTGTGCCGATCGGCGCCTTTCGTGTCAGAGCCCAGATGCGTAGTGGTGCCCCAGCCGAAATTCCGCCGTTCCCCCGCATAGACCTTAACGATCCACATAAGCGCCGTTTTTTCATTTTCTTTGTCGTTGCCACCTTCATCTTCGTACTCATCGTTTCCATAGCATCCATCAAGGGTTTCGAGTTCACCGAGTCAACCACCTTCTGCGGTGAGCTCTGCCACACGGTCATGACTCCCGAGCACACCGCATGGAGCAACTCCCCCCATGCCAAAGTCAAATGTGTCGAGTGCCACGTTGGACCTGGTGCCGAGTGGTACGTCAAGGCCAAGATCTCCGGTCTGCGCCAGGTATATGCCGTGTTGAGCCATTCCTTCCCGACCCCCATCGAGACCCCTATCGAGAATCTGCGTCCGGCTCGTGATACATGCGAGCATTGCCACTGGCCTGAAAAATTCTACTCAGGGCGGCAGAAGGTCTTCTACCATTACGCGCCTAACGAAGACAATACCCCGCGGGAGATCAACCTGCTGATCAACATCGGCGGCACACCGAAAACACCGCATGCCAAGGGTATCCACTGGCATATCGGCAGCGAGGTTACCTATATCGCCACCGATAAAAAACGCCTGGAAATTCCGTACATCTCTGTCAAGGAAAAGGACGGCAAGGTCACCGAATACATGAGCACAGAGAAACCCATGACCAAGGAGCAGATAGCCAAGGCCAAGAAGCGGCTCATGGACTGCACCGATTGTCATAACCGGCCGACTCACATCTACCGTTCGCCTGGGCAGGAGATGGATGAGAATTTTGTCAGCGGCCACATCGATGCCTCGCTTCCATATGTGAAAAAAGTGGCCGTCGAGCTTTTGACCAAGCCTTACAAGACAGCTGCCGAGGCCAAGACGGCAATTGCCACCGGACTCCACGACTACTACAATAAAAACTACCCGAAGGTAGCCGCAGATAAGACCGCGGCCATTAATAAAGCCGTTGAGGAAATTCAAGCCATTTACAGCCGTAATTTCTTCCCGGAAATGAAGGTGTCCTGGAATACCTATCCTAACCACATCGGTCATTTCTACACACCAGGGTGTTTCCGCTGCCATGATGGGAAGCACAAGTCGCCCCAGGGGAAAATTATCTCCAAGGACTGCAATCTCTGCCATACCGTCCTCAGCCAGAAACAGGAAAACATCCCTGCCGGAAAGGCAGTGAAAGATTTCGTTCACCCGGTCGATATCGGCAATGAGATTTATCGGACAAACTGCAGTGAGTGCCACACAGCCGGCGGCGAAGATGTTCCCGGCGGCGGCAGCCACGAAAAATAGAACAGGTCAGCAGCAGTAACAAAAAGCCCTCCGGAAGCAATTCCGGGGGGCTTTTTTTGGTTCTTCAGACATTTTCGGGGAAGGCAGTCGTGGCATCGGGAGAGAGCGACGAGCTACAGCGGCGAGCGGACACCCGCCAATTCAAACATAGGGCACCATTAGCGGGCGGCACCGCAAGGTCCGCAGCTGTGGCGACAGAGCGAACGGACGATGTCGCGACTGCCGTTCATTTCACAGAATTCCCGGATGAACCTTTTTTTGCTAAGGCCCAACGGAAACAAGGATGAATGCTTTCAGAGAATTCTTTCTCCGAAAATGGATGCGGTCAGGTCGCTGACGACCATGGCGCTGTGGTTGCGGTTGTCGAAAACAGGGTTAATCTCCACCACATCAAGAGAGGATAGTCGCCTGCTGTCGGCGATTATTTCCATGAGCAGCTGAGCCTCACGATAGGTTATGCCGCCGGGGGTAGGAGTGCCGACCCCCGGGGCCTCCATGGGGTCGAGTACATCTGCATCAAGACTGACATGAATCCGACTGTGGTGGCCAAGAATATCCAGGCTCTGGCGGGCAATATTTCCCATGCCCTGTTCGTCGATATCCCGCATGGTGAACACCCTGATCCTCTGTTCCTTGAGGCGAAGCCTCTCCTTTGGGTCAAGGTCGCGCACCCCCACCAAAACCACATCCTCCGCTTTCAGTTTCGGTCCCTTTCGTCCCAGATTAACCAGCCTTGCATAGCCGTCACCCAAGAGATGGGAGAGGACCATGCCGTGGATGTTGCCCGATGGCGAAGTCTTCGGCGTGTTGAAATCACCGTGGGCATCAATGTAGATTACTCCGGCCGGTTCCTCTTCGGTAATGCCGCCGATGGTGCCGATGGCCAGGGAATGGTCGCCGCCGATAAATACCGGCGTGAATCCATGCCCGACTGCATCTCTTGCAGCCTGATAGGCTCCTTTGCAGACCCTGGTTATGGCTGCCAGATAGGCAACATCCCTGGCGGTGGAAAGGGTCTCCCGCACCGGTACCGAAAGGTTACCGCAATCCCACACCTCATGACCCAGGTTTGCCAGCCGTACAGCCAACCCTGCATAGCGCACGGCGCTGGGTCCCATATCCACTCCACGATGGGACTGCCCCAGGTCAAGGGGCACACCGATCAGCTTTATTTTACTCCGCACATTTCCCCCCTTAAGCTGCTGCAGTCCCTGAAAACCATCAGGCGTTCCTGTCATCAAGGTTGTGCCACAGGTTCACCATGAAATCCTGGGCATTGGTCAAAATGGCAACCGCCTGAACGGAACCCCGATTGGCCAGCTTATCGGCAGAGAACTCGGTCATGTCGACGACATAGAAGAAGACCGGACGGACTTCGCCGTTGTCCAGCACCTTGTATCCGGGCACCATGTTGCCGAAGGCAATGGAGTGGAGCTGGGTAGCCACGGCAATTACGGTGGTGGCTTTTTTCCCCTGCACTCGCATGGCATCCTGGGCCTGACAGACATCGGTGATCACTTCCGGCAGCGGTCCGTCATCCCGAATGGAACCGGCAAGCACATAGGGAACCTGCCGTTTTTCACAAGCCCAGATGATCCCGTCTTTCAGCTTAAGGGCAGCAACAGCCGCAGGTATCGAACCGTAGCTGCGCACCCGGTTGATGATTTCCAGATGATTGTAGTGGCCGTGCGGCATCAATGCCTGGGTATATATGTCCTGTCCCAGCCCGGTGCGAAACAGGGCAGCTTCCAAGTCGTGGGTGGCCAGGGCGTTGCCGGCCAGTAATGCGTGGCAGTATCCCGCCTCGATAATCCCCTGCATGGCACTGCGGCTATCCTTGTCAAATGCCACCGCCGGGCCGAGAACCCAGACAATATGGCCGTTTTGCCGATCATGGCGCAAAATCCGGTACAATTGATCATAGGAGCGGGAAAAAGGGGTCTCGCGGGTATCACGGGTACGGAAAGAGAATTTTTCAGCTCCTGCAACACCGGTTTTGGCAAAACCGTCAGAATGAACGTATATGCCTTCTTCCCCGTCTTCTGTCCTCCCCACAACCACTGGATCCCCTTTTTGCAGGCGCCGCGCCTCGATCACCGCCACTGTTTCTCCCCGCAGGAGCAGCACCGCATCCATGCGACTCTCGGAAACCAGCAGCCATTTGCCCCGCCCCAGGTGAATGTACTCGGGGTGATTGGACGTGCCGTGGAAGTTATCCGGCGCCACCCCTTGCCGGGGAGCCGGCGCCGTTTTTGCTACCGGAGCGTTGACCAGCTTTGCCGTGGTAAAATCAGGTGGAATATATCTGGGAATAATTGGCATGTCCGCTCTCCTGCTGCCTGCAACAGACGCGCCTTGTCGGCACGTTGCACCCTTGAGGATTTATTATTGCGGACCTTTGCCGAATGTCAACACCAGCGAAACTCGTGGAACAATGTACAAACACTTTGTGTTTCTCTTTCACCTGTTTGCTCCCATGCGAAACAGAAAAGCCGCTCCCTTTCCGAGAGCGGCTTCTAGTAACCAAGTGGTGCTTTGGCCTACAGCTCCTCAAACACCTCGACTTCCCCGTTTTCCTCGTCTTCCGACTCAAAATCCTCGTCGAAGACCCGCTGCAGGAATTTTTTATTGCTGTCAATGTTCCTCTTGATTTCCTGGGTCAGTTCTTCCAGAAGGTCTTTTTCTTCTGCCACCTGCTACCTCCCCTTTTTGGCGAGGACCAGACGATACAGCTCCTCATATTTCAGAGCAGAAGTGTTCCAGGAAAAATCGCCAGCCATGCCACGCTTCATCATTTTTTTCCATGCAGCCTTGTCGGAATAGGCCTCAACTGCCCGTGACAACGCCTCCCACAAGGCTTCAGGCGTATATTCGTCAAAGGAGAAACCGTTCGGCTCCTTTGGCTGGTCCCGCTCGTCGAAGATGGTATCGGCCAGACCGCCCGTTTTTCTGACCACGGGAACGGCTCCGTAACGCAGGGCGATCATCTGGCCCAATCCGCATGGCTCGTACCTCGAGGGCATGAGGAAGATGTCGCTCCCCGCATAAATCTGCGGCGCGAGTTCCGGATGGAAGCCGATATTGACGGAGACGTTGTCCGTTCCAAGGGCCGCGAACTCCTGCAAAAGCTTCAGGTATTTCTCATCCCCGGTGCCAAGCAGCACCAACTGCAGTTTGGCCTTGGCGATCCTGGGGAGAAGTGCCTCCAGGAGGTCGAGGCCTTTCTGCTCGGTGAGTCGGGAAACCATGCCGACCAGGGGGATATCCTCGGCGATTTCCAAGCCGAGGCGTTTTTGCAGGGCCTTTTTGTTAGCTGCCTTTCCTGCAGGGGCACCCGGCGTGAAATTTTTACTTATGCCCCGGTCTGTCGCCGGATTCCAGTGTTCATAATCGATACCGTTCAAGACTCCGTACAGATCGTTCTTGCGCAAAGTCAGCACTCCATCCAGTCCATCACCGGATTCGGGAGTGAGAATCTCACGGCAATAGGTCTCGGAAACAGTATTGATAACGTCGGCTGTAAGTATTGCCCCCTTGATTAGGTTCACCTTACCGTAATACTCAAGACAATCGATGGTGAACAGTGACGGGTCGAGACCCATGTCCACCATGGCCTCCTTGGGGAACAAACCCTGGTAGGCCAGGTTATGGATGGTGAAAACCGTGCCGGTCTTGCTGAAAAAGAGATCGTCCCCCTTCTCTTTTTTCAGGATAAGCGGGATCATGGCCGTCTGCCAATCGTGGCAATGGATGATGTCGGGCCTGTAATCCATCTTTTTCAGGAGATCGAGCACCCCCCTGCAGAAGAAAGCAAAGCGCAGATGGTTATCGGGATATTCACCACTAGCCGTACCATAGAGATGGTCCCTGGAGAAATATTCCTTGTTCTCCAGGAGATAGACCGGAATGTCCTCTAGATTGGTGTGGCGGAACAGTCCCCTTTTGACGGAGCCGCCGATCATCACGTCAACGCTCTTGCGCCCCTTTCGGATCCCGTATCCCCCCCTCTCCACCTCGCTGTAAAAGGGAAGTATGATGCGCACGTCATGCCCTTGTTTTTTCAGGCTTTTCGGCAATGCGCCGGTGACATCCGCCAGCCCGCCGCTTTTGGCGAAGGGTGTAACCTCTGATGCTACAAAAAGAATTTTCATACCTGTACTACCTCTCAATGATATTTCCTCTTACTAAATGTCTGCCTCACGGAGGAAAGCAGCTGCATCCTCCGGTGACGTTGGGTTTATGTAAAAACCGGTTCCCCATTCAAAACCGGCGATCTGGGTCAGCCTCGGCACCAGTTCAATATGCCAATGATAATCGTATTCGATGGAACCCCAGTACTCCGGCTTGCCGAGTCGCGGCTGCCGGGGAGGAGCCGTATGGAGAATGAAGTTGTACGGAGGATCCTTCAGCACCGTCTTCAACCTGAGCAGCATATCCTTCATGGCAATGGCCAGTTCACCCAGCTGGGCATCATCCATCAAGGCAAAGTCGTGAGAATGCTTTTTAGGATACAGGCGCAGCTCAAAGGGAAAACAGGAGGCATACGGGGTCATAGTCACAAAATTGGGAAATTCTTTGACAATTCTGCTGCCGCTTTCCAATTCAAAATTGATCAGGTCACAGAAAATGCAGCGTTCCTTGCTCTCGAAAAACTCACGGCAAATCTTCAGTTCGGTGGCCGCGACCGGCGGCGTCAAAGGAACGGCGATGAGTTGGCTGTGGGAATGGGCCAGGGTGGCACCTGCACGAATGCCGTGATTTTTGAAGAGGACCATGTAACGGAGCCTGAAATCCCGGCGGAGATCCACATAACGGGTACGGTAAGCCTTCAGCACATCGGTGATTTCAGACGGCGAAAGATCCGCCAGCCCCTGGTCATGCCGCGGGGTCTCAATAATAACCTCGTGGGCGCCGATGCCCGACATGACGTCATAGACACCGTATCCTTTGCTTTTCACCTCTCCCTCGACCCGCAACACCGGGTATTTGTTGGGAATGACCCGGACCTTCCATCCGGGAGAGTTGGCAGGACCCGAGGGCCGGATGGCGAAAATCTCCGCCGGGGTCTTGTCCTCGTTGCCGTAACAGAACGGACAGCTGGCGACCTCTTTCTCCTGGGGCTCCGCCTGAAAATCCCGCGGCCGCCTCCCCCGCTCGGTGGCGATGATGACCCAGTGCAGTTTCAGGGGGTCCCAGCGTAATTCAGACATTCTTCCTCCATTTATAATCGGTCGGCGGTTGATGGTCGGTGGTCGGCGGCATGTTCTGACCCAATCACCAATCACCAATCACCAATCACCGCATTTAAATGAGCCATGTTTCCAGCTCCAGATCCGCCCCTGCATAGCTCAGCATAAGCGGAGAATCCGCCGGCCACCGGCCCATTTCTTCCTCGCCGCGCAAAAGGGTAAAATATGCAAAAAGCTTGTCACCCGGCAAGAGGTTAAGGCTGTCCAGGGGAATTCGTGCTTCGGCTACCTTGACTATTTTCCAGCAGCACATGGCTTCCGTTGCATGCCAATCCCTTTCTCCTTTGATCCACAGTGGCCCTTCTTCCGCCTCCAGGCCCATGGTCAGCCGGTACTCTTTTTCATGGATCAGATGCAGGTTCAGATGGTCTTGCGGCAGCAGGATCTTACCCAGGGATTGGACTCCATCGATTCTGAAATACATGTATTTGCGATCGAAGCCATAGAAAAAGGACTGCATCAGGGCTTCAGCCGCGTGCATTGCCGATGCCTGCTTCGTCAGGTCATAGAGCCCGGCAGCAAGCCATTCGAAATAATCGGTGACAAAACCGCTGATGGCAGGTGAAAGCAGTGCCGCCGGTTCACGAACAAAACCGGCCACCCCTTTTTTCTTGATCGGCTCGTAGAGCTCGGTCGGTATGTTCAGACCGAGCAGTCGGTATACATTCATCAGGTGCCGGCGAAATAGTGCATCAAACCTGTCGCTGTGGGGAGAGAAATGGTCGTCTCCATACCACCAGAACCAGTCACTCCCTTCCGCAGCATAGAGTGACCGGCAAACGGCAATGGCGATTTCCGAGCCTTCATCCCCTTTGCCGGAAAGCAGAGCCCCCACCTCGGGACTGGCCTCAACGGCAGCCTGGCGGGCCTTGGCCAGATAATCCCAGCCAAGATTCTCTTCTGGATGGCCGATCCAGATGCCATAGTTGGCATTTATCCATGATCCGGGATGGATATGGCCGATGCTGTGCCTGCCATACACCAGATCCAGCACCTGGGAAAAAGTGGCCGGCGTCAGTCCAGGGCTCTCTGCCACAGCCCGATAGAGCCGGCTCAAAAAAGTGTAGCCGTTGTCCGCATAGTACTCCCATGCATTCTCCCCGTCCAGTATCACTGGCACGACCCGTGCGCCATGAATGCGGTGGCGGATGTCCTGCAGCCTGTCAATAAAATCGGCAACGGCCCGCTCAGGGCTCCATTGTGAATAGGTAAACCCGATCAGGTCCGACAATGCATGATCCCGAAAAAAAAGTGAAACTCCACGACCCTGCTGTTGAAACTGGTATGGCTGGTAGAGGGCTTCCCTGTTTGAACCTATTCCTCCCGGCAAAGTATGGGAGAGGACACCTTCGTCGGTAGCCGCCCAGACAATGCCGCAATCGGCAATAATGCCCAATGCCTCGTCACTTACCGATCCTTCCGACGGCCACATTCCCTTTGGTTTGAAACCGAAGATTTCCTCGAAACGTGCAACGCCCTGGGCTACCTGTGCATGGGCATCCTCCGGGTGCTGAAAGGAAACAGCCGGCAGATTGACCTTGGGCATGGCAACACGGGCTTTTTTCATATCGCATAAAAGCGGCAGGATCGGATGGAAATAGGGAGTTACCGACAACTCGGCCTTTCCTTCCCGGTGCAGTTTGCCGTACAAGGGGATGATTTCCCCGATCAGCTCCCGCTGCCGTGAAAAGAGCAGCGCCTTGTCCTCTTCGGTAAAGTTCTTTCCCTTTTCCATCAGTCGCCTGAATTCGGGAAACCGGCGTTTGGCCGCCTCCCCGGTCCAGGCAAGAAAGAACCACACTTGCAGGTCGATGAAGTCCTGGTCCCTGAACTGGCGCAGGTGCTCTTCCAGCCCGCCACCTTCTCCGGCCAGGCAATAGAGCTCCAGATAACGCTTGTAAGGCTCTATCATCCGCTGACGATTGGCAGAGAAGAAGTTTTCCAGAATGAAAAGCTTCTCCTCTTCCTTCATATCTGCAGGCGCCTTCTGTCCAAGCAGCAAAAACTGATCTACGGCAGCCCCGGAGGCGTAGTCCATGATCTGATCCAGGAGGGAGGGCACCAGGTTGAAAACAGCTCGGGCTCCTGGGGTTTCATCGACAATTGCCGCCATGTCATAGTAATCCTTTACGGCATGGAGATAAGTCCAGGGCAGCGCATACTCACCCTTGAGAGGGTCCTTGTAGTACGGCTGGTGCATATGCCAGAGAAAGGTTATGTACAGGGGGTTTGTCATTTAGAATCCGGTGCGAAATTCGACGTTCGAGGTTCGAGGTTTCAGTCCTTTAACTTCGAACTCCGAACTTCGAACCTCGAACTGTTTTTATTGCAGCTCCTTTTTCCATTTCTCCACTTTTTTCCGATACTCGTCAAGCAGCCGGTGGGCCACCTTCTGGTCCTTGGCCTCGGCAATAATATGCACATAGGGGTTGTACTGGTCCGGAAGCACCAGCACCCAGTCCTCTCCGAAATGAACCTTGATGCCGTCGATGTAGATGGCCTCCCTCTCCAGGCTGTCCTCGCTCATCTTGCGCATGATCCCCCCCTTCATGTCCCATACACAGGGAACCCTGCCCTGGAGGAACGTCCGCCGGGGGATGTCATCCAGGATGCGGGACAGGGGAATTTCTGCAGCCGCAGCCAGCTCAATGGTTTTGGCGATGGTAAACATACCGTCGAAAGCCGCCTGGAATTTTGGAAAGGCAAAGCGTCCATCCATGGACCCGGCCATTATCACCTCCGAAGACTGGGCAGCTTCGATCATGGATCGTTCGGCACTCTTGGTACGGCGGACCGAGCACCCCTTCTCATGTGCCAGCTGCTCGATAACCGACGGTGCTGAAACAGGCACGGCAAATGCCCCCCTGACTCCGGTTTTTAACGAAAGAGCCACCAGCAGGGTGAGAAATTCCGAAGGCTCATAGAGCCTTCCCGTCTCATCTACAAGAATAACCTCTTCAGAGGTGGTATCAAGCCAGAATCCCGCTTTTGCCTCCAGAGAGGAAACGATTTTTGCCAGTTGTTGCAAGCTCTGGGCGTTGTTTTCCGGTTTTTTCGTCACCCGCTCTTCATCGATGTAGGCGTTGATACCGATAACCTCACAGCCCATATCGTTGAGGATAGCCGGCAGAGTCTGACCAGCGGGGGAGTGGTTGAAATCCACCACCACCTTGAATCCGGCCTTTCTCAGCAATTCCATGTCCAAAGCACGGGCAAACCCCTCCCGGTAAAAATCGGCCACCTGAGGCAATTCGCTGATCCCCCCGGGCTCCATATGATGGGCACGGCGGAAGTTTTCCTTGTAAAAGATCCGCTCCACGTTCTTGCCCATGGAACTGGAAAAGTCCAAGCCATCGGCATCGAGAAAGACAATCTCCGTGGAGGCCGGATCATCTATGGCCTGGCGGAAGTGAACCCCACCGCCTTCGCCAAAAGTGCGAAGCTTGTAACGCATTATGGGCAGCGACACCATCTTCAGGTCGCGCACATTGACGCCTGCAGAAAGTATGCCGCCGAGAAAGCTCCGCTTCAGCATCCGCGAAGAGAGGGAGGCATCACGCCCAGCCAGGACAAAGCTACCCTTCTGCAGCGATGTGCCATAGGCACATCCAAGCTTGGCGACAAATTCCGGAGTCAGTTCGATATTGGTAAGCCCCTTGATCATTTTGCCTTCAAAGAGCGATTTTTTCCACCGTTCGCCCCAAATGAGGTTGCCCGTTACCGTTGATCCCCCCTCGATCACCTTGCGCGGCCAGATCTTCACATCACGTTTGATGTACACTTCTTCACCGATGGAGGTGTCGTCGGCAACGATGGTCCCTTCTTCCATGACCACGCCCTGGCCGACACTGACATTGTTGCAGATGACACTGTCGGTAATCTTGGCCCCCCGCTTGATGTAGACGTTATCCCAGATCACGCAGCGGGAAAGCCGCACGCCCGGCTCAATGGTGCAGTTGCGGCCTATGACCGTGTCTTTCAGCTGGGCATTGTCCTGTACCTGAGAGTTGTCACCGATGACGACGGTGCCGTCGAGAATGACACTACGATCAAGTTTGACATCGGCACCGATGCGCAGGTCCTTGCCGATCAGGTCCTGCTTGTGGGCATCGATGCGGGCATATACCTTGCCCCGCAGGATATCGTGATGGGCCTCCCGATAGGAATCGGTATTGCCGATGTCCCGCCAATAGCCTTTAAGCGGAAAACCAAACAGGGGCTCCTTCTTTTTCAGCAGTAGCGGAAACAGGTCCTGGGAGAAGTCGAAATTTTCCCCCTCGGGAATGTATTTGAATATCTCCGGTTCTAGCACATAGATACCGGTGTTGATGGTGTCGGAGATGATCTCGCCCCAGCCCGGCTTCTCCAGAAACTGGGTTATCCGCTTCTCCTTGTCGGTTATGACCACGCCGAACTGCAACGGGTCTTTGACGGAGGTCAGGGTAATGGTCGCCAGGGCCTTGTTGTCTTCATGGAAATTGAGCACCTTCTGCAGGTTGAAATCGGTAAGAAGATCGCCGCTGATGATGAGAAAGCGCTCCTTGAGGTATTTCTCCGCATATTTAACAGCACCCGCTGTGCCCATATCCTCCAGCGGCGTGACGTACGTAATTTTGACACCGAAATCGGCGCCGTCCCGGAAAAAATTCTTGATGACATTGGGCTGGTGGTAAAGGAGCAGCACCAGGTCAGTCACGTGGTACTTCTTCAAAAGTTCGACGATGTGGAGCATGATCGGTCGATTGAGGAGAGGAACCATAGGTTTTGGAGTATTACAGGTCAGGGGTTGCATGCGGGTGCCGAAGCCACCGGCCATAATAACTGCTTTCATAGAAACATCACTCCTTTACATTAAATTGACATTCAATTGGATTTTATTCGCCCTTTCTTTTCCAACACCCGTCGTATCTCATCCTTCAGCTCCTGCAAATCACTGGATTTAACCACGTAGGCATCGGCAAGCCAGGCGGAGAAATCATCCTTGTAAAAGGAAAAAGCGCTGGATAAGATTACCGGCAGTTCGTGACGATCTTTGACTATCTGTTGAAGTAGTTCTATGCCACTCTCATTCTTCAGTTTTATGTCCAGGATGACCAGGTCCACCCCATTTGCTTTAAGCTGCTCAACCGCCTCTGCGGCAGTAGCGGCAGTGATCACCTCGTAGCCCTCGTCGGTAAGCTCTTGCGAATAGAGCAGCCTGATATTGGCCTCATCGTCCACCACCAGTAATTTACTCATTTAAGCTTTCTCCTTTCTTGATGGGTAGCTTCATTTTATAGACCGTTCCGCCGCCGGGACGGTCTTCAATGATGAACTCGTTGCCGTGCCGCTCCAGGATTGCACGGCAAACGGGCAAGCCGGTGCCCGTGCCAAGCTCCTGGGTATCGACAAAGGGAGTGGTCAATGATTCCCGAATCTCTTTCGGCATGGCCGGACCGGTATCGCTTATTTCCACCACTACGGAATCGCTCTCCTGGCTGGTCTTTAGCCGGATCTCACCGTTATCCGTCATGACCTCCATGGAATTGATAATGAGAGCCCTGACACAGTAGCTTATCTGTTTATAGTCGATCCATACCATGGGCAGGTCGGCAGCCAGGTCGAGATAACTGCTGATGCCCCGCTGCTTCAGCCGCTCGAGCATTTCCACATAAACGGAGCTTACCAGCTGGTTCACATCCCACATGTCCATGGCGGGAAACAGAGAATCCGAATAGCTGAGCACCTCTGCAAGCACATTTTCCAGCTGCTTTGCTTCGGCAACTATGGTCTCGATCTGAGCCCTTCTCTTGTCGTTCTCGTCGCTGTTCTTAAGCAACGAGCGGGCAAAACCTCCTATTATCATAAGCGGGTTTCTGATGGAATGGGCGATGCTGGAAGTGATCTTTCCCACCAGTGCCATTTTCTCCATCTTGACGATCAGCTCCTGCTGTTCCTTGAGTTTCACGTTGGCAGCAGTCAGCTTGGTCAGTTCCTCCCTGAGCCGCTCGTGCAGAGACGCCCGTTCCAGGGCAAAGGCCACGGGAAAGGCAAAGGTTTCCATGGACTGCATGTCCTGAACAGTAATCGGCTTGTGGGTGACGCAGTTGTCGGCGACGATGACCCCGATGCGCCGCTTTCGCGAAATGAGCGGCGTAACCAGGAAACAGTCCACACCGAGAACCGCAGCCAGTGCAGGATCAACATCCGGATTGTGAAGGGCATCCTCCACCAGTAACGGTTTTTTCCCCCTCAGTGCCCGGTTCAGAATGTGCGTTTCATCGGTGAGCGGCACTGACAGCCTCTCCAGGATATCCTGAAACTTGACCTTTTCCGACGACAGCTTGGTCTTCTGGAAATTCCTCGCCATGCCATGCAAAGAGTCATTGGTTCGATCTATATCCTGCCAGATTTGCCAGGCTTCCTCGTAGTTTCTCGGTCCTACCCCCAGATATCCCTTCAGATATTGGCGATCCTTGTCAGCCATGAGCAGAAAGGCCCGATTCATGCCGAAACCCTTGCCGGCGGTAATGGCCGTCATTGCCACCGACAGGACCTCGTCCAGATCCATGGATGTCTGCAGCACCACGCTAAGTTCATGGAGGAACTTCATCTCCCGGGTCTTTCGGTTGACAAAGTTAGTCATGGAGGCCAGCCTGGCCTTCTGTTCCTGATACTCGGCCACGATCAGCGGCAGAATAGCGGACAGGGGGGCTCCCGAATCCTTCAGGCGCTCCATGTCATTCTTGAACCGGGGACACTCCAGGCATTTCTCCATGATTCGCTGCTGCAGCGCGCCATAGAGCATCTCCTCCCCCTCCATGATATATGGACAATCTGCGGAGGATATTTCTTTCTTCGTCCAGCAACACTCCCAGTCCAAGCAACCTCCGTGAAGCAAGTTCAGCAATCGGCAAAGTTAACAGTTTGGCAGGCCACTACTCGTGCGGTGTTTCCTGTTAAATGACCTATCAGGGTGCGGAAACTGCAAAAGTATAACAGCAAGGACTGTTTTTTCAAGCCGACTAAGATTTTCGCCATTAAAATAATATCAGCATGATATATTGTGCGGAAACGGCCACAGCCCCCCCCCCAATAGACCGCTGCCCCATGCGGTCAGCGCCACAGGCCAAAAGGACGCTTTATAAATGGAACTTGAGGACCGCAGGCCCGAAAACAAATTAAAGATCGGCGTCAGCTCATGTTTGCTGGGAGAGAAGGTCCGCTACAATGGCGGGCATAAGCTTGACCCCGTCATCACCGATACCCTGGGCAGGCTATTTACCCTGGTCGGAGTATGCCCCGAAACAGGCTGCGGCCTGCCCACACCAAGGGATGCCATGCGCCTGGAAGGAAATCCGGCGGAGCCGAACCTGATGGTAATAAGAACCCGCCAGGACCTGACTGTCCCGATGCAGTATTTCTGCCAGATGGAAGTCATACGGCTGAAAGGACTGGCCTTGTCAGGGTTCATTTTCAAGGCGAGATCGCCCAGCTGCGGGCTTTGCCGGGTAGAGGTCTTCAATGAAGGAGTTTCCGCCGCAACCGGCAGGGGATTGTTTGCCGAAGCCATGGTCCGCCAATTCCCGCTGATGCCCATGGAAGAAGAGGAAACGCTGCACCTGACGGCTGTCCGTGAATCCTTCATTCAGCGAGTGCTGGACTATCACGATACAGACTAGGAACCCTTTCCTATCAGTCCCTTCAACCGCTCCATATCATTTACGACCACCCGCCCGCCATCCACCTCTATAAGCCCCTCCTCCTTCAGTTTCCTGAAGGTGCGGGACAGAGTCTCGCTGACCGTCCCCAAACGGGATGCCAGTTCCCCCTTTTTCATGTCCAGATCGATATAGGTCTTGCCCTGAAAAGAGGTGGATTTCCTTTCCGCCAGTTCAACCAGGTAAGCGGCAAGCCGCGCCGGCACATCGGCAAAGGAAAGTTCCTCGATCTGCCTGGCAAATCGGCGCAGCAGAAGGGAAAGGGACACTATCAGATTCAGGGAGAAACGTGGATTTCTCTCCAAAAGCCCCATGAAAGCCTCGCGGGGGAAGAAAATCGCCTCGCCGTTCTCCATGGCCTTGGCCTCGGCGGGATATTTGCCGTCGCCGAAAAAGGCGGCCTCGGCAAAGGTTTCCCCGGCATGGACAAAATGTAACACTTTCTCCCTGCCGTCTGGGGAAATTTTACACAATTTCATGGAACCTTCAGCCAGAAGATAGAAGCCATTGGCAACCTCCCCGTCCGTAAAGAGGGATTCCCCTTTGGCAAAAGGACGTTTCACGGCAATCGCCTCCACCTGGGCCAGGTTCTCGTCATCCAGCCCGGAAAAGAGCAGGGATTTTTTCAGAATTTGCGGAATTTCCATTGGTACTCCTCAGGTCAAAAGCTTCATCCACAGCTTATACCGATTTCATTGATTATAAACCCCAAAAGGTGGTTGGAGATTCTTCTCATCTTGGCCCCCTGCTCTCTTGCGCTCGCTTCCCCCTATTCCATAGGGGAGATCGAGGGGGGTGCAGGTTTCCTTTTCAGGTGTTTTACGATCCGCTCTGCCACCGACTCAGGCGTCAGACCGTATTTTTCCGCCAGCACCCTGTCGGGGGCAGACGCCCCGAATGCCTCCACTCCGATGAAGAGGCCGTTCCTGCCCAGAAGCCGCCACCAGAGTGCCCCATGGCCGGCCTCAACGGCCACCCGCACCGATCGTCCCCCCAGCACCGACTGTCGGTAGCTCGCCGACTGGGCCAGGAAGGTCTCCAGACAGGGTATTGAGACAATCCTGGCGCCAACGCCCTGTTTCGCCAGGAGATTTCCGGCTGCCATCGCCAGCGAGACCTCGGAGCCGCTGGCCATGATGGTTACCAGCGGAGTATCCGCGGTTTCCACCACATATGCCCCCCGCAGAACTGCTTTCGGATCGAAGGCATCTTGACGGAGCAGGGTCGGCACCTTCTGCCTGGTCAGGATCAATGCCGTCGGGCCTGATTTTTTCGCCAGGGCCGCATTCCAGGCCATGGCCGTTTCCGTGCCGTCTGCGGGGCGAAAAACGGTAAGATTGGGAATGAGACGCAGCGCCGAGATCTGTTCCACCGGCTGGTGGGTCGGCCCGTCCTCGCCGAGCAGTATGGAATCATGGGTGAAGACATAGACGACCTGCAGCCCCATCAGTGCGGCCAAGCGGATGGAAGGGCGGCAGTAGTCGGAAAAGGCGAGGAAGGTACCGCCAAAGGGGATAAAACAACCATAGAGGGCCATGCCGTTCATCATGGCGGCCATGGCATGTTCGCGGATACCGAAGTGGATATTGCGCCCGGCAAAGGATCCGGCGGCTATGGAACCTGCGCCCTTGATACCGGTGTTGTTGGATGGCTCCAGGTCGGCAGAACCACCCACCAGAGCCGGTACCAGAGCAGCCGCCTGCTGGATGACGCGCCCGGAAAGGGAGCGGGTCGCCCCGTCGGCTCCGGCCGATGCCTTCAGCAGCTTCTCGTCCAGTTCAACCGGCACCCGGCGCTGCCACATCTCCTCCCACAGGGCTGCCTTTTCAGGATTGCGCCGTTGCCATTGTTGAAAGCCTTTCTGCCACGCGGCGTATTCTCCCTTCAATTCCTCTGTCCGCCGCCGGCAAAGAGCCCGCACTTCAGCAGGCACATGAAATGTTTCTTTCGGCCAGCCCAGAGCCTGGCGTGTTGCCAGCGCCTCCTCGGCACCGAGTGGAGAACCGTGGGCCGCCGCCGAATCAGCCTTATTCGGGCTGCCATGGGCAATATGGGTCCGGGCGATGATCAAAGAAGGGAATTCCTTCTCCGAGCGGGCCGCACCCAAGGCCGCCTCTATCTGGTCAAAGTCGTGGCCGTCGATGCGCTGCACATGCCACCCCAAGGCCGTGAATTTTTTGCCGACGTTCTCGGAAAAGGCAAGCTCGGTCTTACCCTCGATGGTAATGCCGTTATCGTCATATATGTAAACGATGTTGCCCAGTTTCAGATGACCGGCAAGGGAAGCCGCTTCCGAACTGATGCCCTCCATGAGGTCACCATCGCTGACAATGGCATAAATGCGGTGGTCGATGGGAGAGAACGTGTCGTCGTTGAATCTGGCGGCAGCCATCTTTGCCGCCAGGGCCATACCGACGCCGTTGGCAAACCCCTGGCCAAGGGGGCCGGTGGTTACTTCAACACCGGGAGCCCCATGTTCTGGGTGTCCCGGAGTACGGCTTCCCCATTGGCGGAAGTTTTTCAGCTCGTCCATCGGCAGGTCGAAACCGAACAGGTGGAGCAGTCCGTAAAGGAGCATGGACCCGTGCCCGGCCGAAAGGATGAAACGGTCACGATTGGGCCAGTCCGGCTTCTCGCAGTTGAAACGCAGATGGTTGTGCCACAGGGTGAAGGCATAATCGGCAGCCCCCATGGGAAGCCCCGGATGGCCGGAGTTAGCCTTCTCCACGGCATCAACCGCCAGCATCCTCAGTGTATTTGCCCCCAACCGCATCTGTCCTTCCGTGAGCCGCTGCTTATCCATGGCAACCTCCATTCTCCAAAAAGAATCCCTATTCCACATCATGTTGACTCCGCTGTCAATCATCCTTTATCAGGGCTTTGCAAAACGCCATGAAAAAGACCTCGCCAATTTCTGCAAGATCTCCACCCGTGTACCGGAAAGCGGCTGAAGAGCCAGGTGCCTGATGGTTTCGCAATGCAGCCCTGCCGGTTGTTTTCAAAGCACCCATTGCCAGGGGTCGAGGTTGAAGTAAACTTAGTTGCCAGGGAGGATGTGCATGTCCGCTGAAGATGTAATCATCGTAGGTTCCGGTTCCACCGCCTTTGCCGCTGCCCTGCGCGCCCAAACCCTTGGGCTGCGGGTGAAGATGATCGAAAAAAGCGTTCTCGGCGGGACCTGCATCAATTGGGGCTGCATACCGAGCAAAACCTTGATCCATGGCTCCTTTGTGCGCCATACGGCCATGGCCGGCGCACAAATGGGGACCGGTACGGCAACCGACGGCATTGATTTTCCGTTGTTCTTTGCCTATAAAGATCAAGTTGTAAACCATCTTCGGCAAACCAGATATCTGAACGTGCTCAAGAAGGCGCCTAAGGTGGAAGTGGTAAAAGGGACGGCACGATTTATCGCCCCCGATGCCGTTCAAGTGGAAGAGCAGGTCTTTCGCAGCCGGAAAATACTGATCGCGGCCGGCGGCCACCCCCGCACCATCGCTATTCCCGGACTGGACAAGATCCACTATCTCACCAGCCGAAGTGCTCTCCTGTTGAAAACGATCCCCGAATCACTGGTTATTATCGGTGGTGGCGTCATCGCCGTTGAACTGGGGCAGATGTACCTGAGAATGGGAAGCCGGGTAACGGTGCTGGAGCATGGCAGGCGCCTGCTCCCCACGGTCGAGGAAGAAATAGTCATGGCCATGCAGGAAGCATTGGCAGCAGAGGGGATGCAGATCGTCGTCAATGCCTCGACCTGCTCCGTAAGCCAGGAAGGAAATACAACGATAGTTGAAGCCGAAGTTGACGGAACCACACAGCAGTTCAGGGCGGAGAAACTGCTGGTTGCCGTCGGCACCGCACCGGCCACGGCAGACATCGGTCTGGAAAAGACCGGAATTGAGCTGGACGGTAAAGGTTTTATCCGGGTCGATGGGCAGATGCGCACCAATGTGCCGGGCATCTGGGCCGCCGGCGACATCGTGGGGGGGATGATGATCGCCACGGTCGGCGCACGGGAAGGCATAGTAGCCATAGATAACATGGTGAATCCCGGCTGCGGCTGTCTCATGGACTACCATTCTGTTCCCATGGCCATCTTTACCGATCCGGAAGTGGCCATGGTCGGCTACACGGAAGGTGCAGCCCGCAAGGCAGGTTTCTCCGTAAGCGTCAATACCATGCCCATATCCGCCGTGCCCAAGGCCCATGTGACAGGTGATACCCATGGCGCCATCAAGATGGTTGCCGACTCGGAAAGCGGCCGGCTGCTGGGCGTCCATCTATGCTGCCACCGCGGGGCGGATGTCATCAACGAAGCCGCCCTGGCCATCCGTTTCAAGCTGACCATCGACGATCTGGCGGGCATGCTGCACGTCTACCCTTCCATGGCCGAGGGGCTGCGCCTCTGCGCCCAGGGGTTCAGCCGCGACATCAGCCGGCTTTCCTGTTGCGCAGAGTAGCGTGAAGAGTGGAGGCTGTGATCAGCCTTTGCCTTATGGTCCTAAATCCAGCGGGCTTTTCGGCTCCTGGATGGTCCGCACCGGCACGCAGTGTGTGTAGATCATGGTGGTCTTGAGGCTGGCGTGGCCAAGCAGTTTCTGTATGGTGCGGATGTCGTAGTTGGCCTGCAGCAGGTGGGTTGCAAATGAGTGGCGGAAAGTGTGGGCAGTAACCCGCTTGGGGATGGCTGCTCTGCGAACAGCGACATAGAGGGCCTTCTGCAGTTTCGATTCATGCACATGCCAGCGCCGCCGCTGGCCGGATTCCTCCATCAGAGTCAGAGACTGTTGGGGAAAGAACCATTGGTGTATCAGCTCCTTCGGCGCCTTGGGATATTTCTTTTCCACAGCGTCATCGAGAAACACCCCGTCGTATCCATCCGCAAGATCTTTCACATGTAAGTCGCTCACCCTTTTAATTTGCCTTTGCAGTTCTTTTACGATTGATTCCGGCAGTGGCACCGTCCGATCCTTCTTCCCCTTGCCGTGAATCGTCAGAATCCCCGCGTCAAAATTGAAATCACGCACCCGCAGTTGCAGGCATTCAAAGAGGCGCAGTCCGCAGCCGAACAAAAGCTTTACGATCAGGCTGTAGGGGTAGTACAGATTTTCAATGATGCCATCTATTTCCTCACGAGAGAGTACTACCGGCACATAAAGGGACTTCTTCGCACGCGGTACGTCACGCAGTTCGCCGAAGTCGCGCTTCAAGGCATGGCGGTAAAGAAATAGGAGGGAGTTGAAGGCCTGATTCTGCGTCGAAGCGGCGACGTGACATTTTACTGCCAGGTATGTCAGGTATTCTTTGACGTCGGCAGTCGTTAGCTCTGCCGGCGGTTTGTTCTTCAAGAAGCGCTGGAACTGGCGGGACCACAAGGCGTAGGTTTTCAATGTCTTGCGAGAATAGTGCCGCACCTTGATTTCATCAGCCAGCTTGCCTATCACTATGTCCCACTCGGAAGAATCGGATTCTCTTGATAGCCAAGTTCAAGGTAGAAGGACTTCCTATCACTGCTTAATCGAGCCTTTTCAGATGTCTTTCCTTCCAACTTTTTAGCCTCTGATCCTTGAGCTCTGTATACAGATGTTTCGTCCTTTGAGCTGCCTCTAATCATCTTGAAATAGAGATTAACGGCATGCTGAGCCTGTTTTCGCTTTTCTTCGGGCTGCCCTTTCTGCTCAAGCTTCTTTAGGAACAAGCTAGTACGATGAGCTTCCTCTCCTGCCACTTTGTACTTCTCACAAAAATCAAGAAAGTACCGAAGCCACTTAAAGTGATCTACGAGACCGGCACCAGTGACACCGCTTTTGCCGCAAAACGCCTGGTACTGTTTGTAAAGGTGGTGAGGGAGCACAATCATCGTTTCATCCTTATAGTTTTTAATTCACGTTTTATCAAAAATTGCGTATAGTTTGCGATAAAAATTCTCAATAAAAATCGAGGATAATGTGAAGACCCGTCTGACACTAAAACCTGGACAGCATGGGACCAAAACTCTGACGAAGAAATACGGGGACGCCCTTGTCTGCGTCAGGTTCCGCTACGATCCGGAAACAAATGAAAGAATCAAGACGGTGGAATTGGTAGTCGAACGTAGCGACTGGACACCACCTCGGCCACGAATCACACATAACACCTTGGTCCCTCTCAGGATTAAAGCCACTGATATGGCTACACGTAACAAGGCAAAAGCTGCAGGCGGTCGGTGGAACCCAGATAAGCAACTGTGGCTTGTTCCCTACGGGCAGATTGTAGGCACACCACTGGAAAAGTATATAGATGTAGATGGGTTTGATAATAAACAGTGACCCCCTTCTATCTACATATATATAGCAAAGGCCTATATAGGTGTAGATAGAACCATATACACCTATATTGACCCATATACATGTATATAGAGCATTCTAACTGCTCATTAACGAGTTATCAAAGGTCATATGAAAAAAATCGGAAGAAATGAGCCCTGTCCTTGCGGGAGTGGCAAAAAATTCAAAAAATGTTGTGATTCTAAAGACTTTCGGTTGCGAGTTGATGAGTCAGGCGACTTGCTAAGAGAGTATAGTATTGATGACGATGAACTACTTTCGGCTTTGCGGGGACAAGTAGAGGTATTTAGGGAGATCTTCGGTAGAGAGCCCCTTGATGATGACCCCCTTTTTCTCGAAAAATATTTGATAACTCCCGAAGAAGTTAAGAACAACATGATAGCTGCAATGGAAAAGTCTGGTATCAGTGCTGATTTAATATACGCATACAAAAAGACCGGCTATCTCATTTCCTCATCAAACCTAGATAAATTTCCCGGGCGAGCGCTAATCGAATGGGATGATGCGCAAAAAGAGTTCCAAAAGCATGGTGGCGACCCGTACGAGAGCTCTAAAGGCTTTGTCATAAAACAATTAGTAGGAGAGGTCCAAAGGGAAATTACGTCATTAATTTACCTTTTTGGGTTCATTGGTGATCGGTACATAAACACGCTAGGGCCTGATCAAAGCAATGATTATTTCATCCTTACTCATGTCGACTACATCTGTTTTTGTTTAACTAAATCCCACAGAACTCTTCTCTCTATTAAGACATTGTTAGATAACAGAATGAGTGACGATGCCTATTCGTTGACACGTAGCTTATATGAAAACTATCTTCATATTATCTACGTTTTAAAGCATCCATCTCAAGTCCATGATTTAGTTGATGCCGTCATAGGTTTGCACGCTGGAACACATGAGTATGAGAAAAAAGGCAAAGGTTACAACAAGAAAGTTATTGTTGATAAGAAGACAGGGCAAAAATACATGGGGCAGATATCTGGATTCACGATGGCTGAATCTTCCTTTGTCCAGTCTGATGTCAATTTCTTTGACGTCTTTTACCAGAAAAGTTCTCAAGTTCTTCACCCGAATATCATGGCTTTCGAGGGACTCATCGGAGATAAGGGTTTAAATGCGCTGCAAACGAGACGCCATGATGAGGCTGTCTTCTACTCTGTAATGGTGGGAGGGATGGTTGTACAGGCGGCAAGATCATTGCCTGATGTTAACCAAATATTAAAAGCAGATATTAATACTGTCCTAGGACGGGTAAGGCTGAAGCTTATTACAATGTTAGAGTGTCTTGCTGAAGACTCCAAAGACCTGCTATATCCAAAGTATGAGATTGACGTTTTGCTACAAAGGTTAAATGACATGGAAGCAATTGATAACAAAGCGTAACAGCGGCCATGCCGCTGTACTCTCAGGCGTTATGCATTTTTAAAGGAGAGGCTAGATGTATTTTTGGAAGACACGGTTATTAGAGGAAGACCTAAAAAGGAACTCTATCAATGAAACTGGTTTCAAGAATTACTATATGGGGACTTCAGTCCTTACAACAATTTGCTTCTATCTCGCAATGTTGCAGCCTCCCGAGAACATGCAAGCTTTGGCTACTGAGTCGCTAGTAACATTAATTATCACAATCGTTGGGATCAATGCGGCGTTCAAGGCAAATGGTGGTGGTACGGGAAGTCGCTTTATTGAGAAAGCAGTTTCACTTTCCTTCCCTCTTCTGATCAAGGTCATGGTTGCTGGCCTCGTAGTTGGGGTGGTTATTGGTGTATTAGAGATGGCCGGAACCAGTAAGTTTCAACTGGAATGGGGAACTACAATTTCGATTATTGCAATTGAGGCTGTTTTTTATTGGCGTCTCGTTGCTCATATAAAACGCACAGCATAACAAGGAAGATGCACCTGACCATGAAGCCGTCAGGTGATCTCCCGACCCGTTATACGAAAGAAGAAATGACAAAAAAAGAAGAGCAAAATTTACCAGCATTTGAGGATGCGGAAGCTCAGTTCCAAGAGTTTCTGAAAACGGTTGAATGGCCCGGCGAGTTGATCTGGATATGCGCAGACGATGTTGCTGTTTCCGGAGACATTTTGATCGTACATCCCAACAAAGAAGGACGAGAACAGGCAATAAGAGGCTACAAGAGAGGCATTAAAAAGCATTTAGGCATTTTGCTAAATGCAATCTGCCGCGACGACTTCCGCACCTATTGCGCCGTATGGAATCCTTCAGATCAAACAGAAGCAGAATATGCGCTAATGCCGCAAGGGTTGAAGTTTTCTGTCCCGAGTGAAAGACGGCAGGCGAAGATCATAACAGGGCAAATTAAATGGTGGTGGCTGAAATGGAACGCGACGCCGTGGCAACTGAAGTAGAAAGCAAAGACGTATAACACGCGGTTAGAGCTGGCTTCGCAGCTCACCCGCGAGCCGTTCGACAGAAAAGACCTCCATATGATTGAATGCAGAAAGTGCAAAAAAAAATGCAGGTGGCCCAAAGGGTGAGCGATCTGCTGTATGGCTTTTTATGACTCTGTTCCCTTTGGCGTACTTTTTGGGATGGTCGCTGCTCTTTTTGCTACCGTTAAGCTTCTACGTCTATAAGCACGTAACTCTTCACGGTTTATATGCAATAACTGTCTAACCCAAACGTTCCCAAAGTGCGGAACTGAAACCAAAGACGGGCAATACTGCAAAAACTGTAAAACCTTGATTTGCCCCTTTTGCTCGCATACCCAGCCCTACTCAACAAGTATTTCATGGCCGGTCACCATTCTGCTCTTGCTTCTTTTCCCTTTGGTTCTGCTGGTGGGTCTGGTTTCCATATGGCTTCTGCTTGATATCTATCTCGTTTATGTGCTCATATCAGCACCACGCTGCGAAGGTTGTGGCGAGAAGATTTATATTTTTGGTTATTAATACATCATGTCCGAAGCCGTTAGCGGGAAAAGAAAAATCATGAGTGATGCGATTAATAGCCAAGGGAAAGATAGGTTGCGGTATTGGATGATAAAAGTAGCCGCTGTAGCAGTCCTCGTCCTGATTGGCTACAAGATTCCGACGATTTGGCCCCCACTATGCGTTGCCGTCTGGGGGGTGTACGCCCTATCTCTGATTACTTCATCATTCTTATTGAGAAAACCAGAAGGATCAGAGGCTGAAAAAAGGCATAAGATCAAGAAAATCGTCTCCTTTGTTGGCAATATTGCTACTGCAGCCTTAATTTCAGCGCCAGTAGTTGTAGGGCACTGGTACAGGGTGATGTACTTCGGGAACCGCTAACAATCGGGTGGAGCAGTAGCTAAAACCCGCGCTGCTCACCCTAAAGCCGTTAGGCGGACAAAACTATGGACAACTTCATTTCACTCGAAATCATCTGGCAAGACGATGACCTAATAGAAATACAGGCATCATCATCTAGTGGTAAGTTCTTTGGTGTAACTGAGGTCTATACGAACTATGAGGATCTCGACGCCTTAGCAAACGCATTAGTAGGGTTCCCGCATTCCGTAGATGAACGTGTCGAGTTTAATGCAGGTGCAAAGGACGGCTATTCTTTTGTTTCAATAAGCTTCTATTGTTTCTCAAATTCTGGTCATACCGCTGCACTTGTGGACTTAGAAGCCAATATTGCCCAAAATCAGCGCAAAAACGAAAAGCACAAGGTAACAATGGAGGTGCAATTCGAAGCACAAGCAATTGACAGTTTTCAGAAACAAATCAGTAGCCTTATAAGGAATAAGGCTGGTAAAGCTCTACTAAGCGGTATAAAGCCATGTACACAAAACATTCTGAAAGGCGGAATCTGTGCCTAATCGGGTAAGGGGGAGCTTTTCTCTCCCCCTCCCCACACCACCCGGCATGCGGGTCCGCACCGGGCGGTTCGCTGAAGTTACCGAGCCGTAGCCGGGTAATGAGTCTTCACCCACAGTTCTTTGACAGATATGAGACCTTGATCTTTCAGCCATTGATTGGTCATACCGTGCTGAGCGGCCAGTCGGCGAGCCATGGCCCACGGACCGCCACGATTCAGTCCTGCTCTGATGGAAGTTCCTAGTTGAACTCCCAGTTTCAGCAGATTCCGAATCTTGGTGCGGCACCACCGCCACTGTTTCCAGTAACAGAGCCGCACCCTGCGCCTGATCCAGCCGTCTATCTCCGGGATGTCGTGGTAGGCCTCGGAAATCCCGAAGTATCCCATCCAGCCACGGATGTAGGTGGACAGCTTGTTCAGCCGGTACTCCATGGAGACGAACCAGCTTCTTCCGGTGTACTTCCTGACCCGGCGGCGAAACTCCTTGTACGCCTTGTCAGACCAGAGGATTTTGGTGCCCTTGAAGACGAAGCCAAGGAAGCTGATTTGGTCGCTTTTGGCAACCTTGCTTTTGTCTTCGTTGACCGTGAGCTTGAGCTTTGTCGTGAGATGCTTCCTCACGCTTCCCATGACCCGTTCGCCAGCCCGCTCGCTTTTGACGAGAATAACGAAGTCATCGGCGTAACGGACGAACTTGTGGCCACGTTTCTCAAGCTCTTTGTCCAGGTGATCGAGGAGGATGTTGGCAAGAAGCGGAGAAAGCGGACCGCCTTGGGGAACGCCCATGCGGGTCTTTTCCAGTCTTCCGTCAACCTCCACCCCGGCTCTCAAGTATCTGCCGATCAGGGCGAGCACGCGCTTGTCGCGGACCTTCCTCCCCACAAACGTCATGAGGAGATCGTGATTGACCGTGTCGAAAAACTTGGCAAGGTCGATGTCCACGGCAATGCGGTAGCCCTGCCGGAGATACTCCCGCAGCTGCCGCACGGCATCATGCGCCGAACGGCCGGGGCGGAAACCGAAGCTTGATTCCGAGAATCCGGGATCGAAGATCGGCGTGAGCACCTGGGCAATGGACTGTTGGATCAGCCGGTCCAGCACAGTGGGGATACCCAACGGGCGGTTGCCGCCCGTTGGTTTCGGTATCTCCACCCGAAGAACCGGCTTTGGAAGATAACTACCTGTCGCAAGCGATGCGCGGATGTCGCCCCAGAGAGGTCTGGTAATGTCGGGAAAGTCGTCGATGTTCACCCCATCGACACCGGGTGCGCCTTTGTTAGCACGTACCCGTTTCCACGCCAGTTCCATATTCTCTGGGGACAGAATCCGCTCCAGTAGGTGGTTCTCCGGAGTTTGCGGATCAACGACGCGCTTCATCGGCACTCCCCCGGACAGGTTCTGTGTGTCGTGAAAGCTCATTGGGGCTTACCTCCTCTTCATCGTTTAGCCCTTCGGCGGGGTAAGTCTTCCGGGGTTCTTCCCCGGCTTGTTTCCAGTTGCCGGATCGCTTGCGGCAACGTCCTATCGCCTACTATGGCTTCTGCTGACTCCTGCCCCATCACGGCAGCTGTTACCAGATACCGCGCCATTAGACTTCAATGGCATGTGAGACAGGTCTCCCCGGATAAGAACGTGAACTGTCGCTACACAACCGCAGCATTTACCATTTCTCCTGAATCCATGGGACTTCGTCATGTTGTGCTGACTTGCCCGGATGACGGCCTTATATGCTGTTTCTGTTCGTCGGCTCATAGCTTTGCGCTCCGGCTTCCTCCAGACCCCTCCTCGCGGAGACGCCCTTGCCTTCGGCTAGTACTTTGGTTACGCTGTCGTCTCGACAGTGCTGGATTCACCGTACAGGGGACTTGCACCCCATAAGTTCACGCCCATGCCGGGCGTACACCAGCGGCTGCAGCGGACCGCAAGCGGCCGCTGAGCCTTGAGCCGTTGGCCAAACGAAAGAATATGAAGACAGAACCCAAACAAAACGAAAGAAGAAAAGTAATTTTCATCATGCTCGGATTGCTACTGGTGTCAGGTGGGAGTTACGGTGCTACGAGATGGTATAAGATTTCTCACTACCCGAAATGGCTTGAGGCTGTACGGATAGGAGATACGGAAGCATCTGTCATAAAAAAGATGGGTAAACCTGACGGAATACAAAAAAGACCTGAGCCTTTGTGGTGCCGCGAGGCGAACTGCGATCATGAATATTTATATGGGCATTCAATTCCGCCAGAGTGGTGGGTAGTAGGATTTAGCTCTGACGGGCGCGTAATATCAAAGTCAGAGCTGAACTCTCCGTGACGAAGGAGAGGAATTTACCGTATTTGCTGTACAGACAGAGCTATAGAGAAGCGATGCCCAACACCGGCATAGACGCTGACGCGGCAGGATAAAGCCCTGCCGCGCAGGTCATGCCGAGCCGCCGTTGGACGACAAGGAAAAAGAATGAAAAAAATGCTTTTCCTCCTTTTGGCGGGCTTGCTTATTTCGTGTGCTTCAACCTCCGAAGAGGAAGTTGTAATTTCGAATAAATCTGAGAAGGTGACTGAAAATACATTGACGATAAGACCGTCAAAACCCATCAGAACAACAAAGTACCCATTCAACTTTCTGCTAATTGCAGTTCCGTCAGCGTACAAGCAGAAATCCAAAGGCTGGGCGCTGGTAGCACCGAATGGAGACAAGATTAAAGTTGCTGCTATCTTGAAAACCAAAGACGGAATAAAAACCAGATTTGACCATGTCGGCTTCATGTATGGAAATCAGAAGCAGTACCTTTTGCTATCAGCAGATCCATATGAAAAGCTAAAAGAAGAATATGTAGAAGTCGAAATTACCGCATCGCAGGCATTCGTGGCCGATGAGATTAAATGGCTAAATACGGCAAAGTACTGATGTCCAACTCTCGGCGGCACACCGACCGCTGACGCGGCGGGTGCGCCTCATACACGTTATGCGGAGAAAAAATGAAATCTGACAACCCAAGAAAATTTGCAGCCATGATGAGCGTTCTTTCCGCAGTTGGTAATGTCGGTGCAGTTGCAATTATCATAAATGCGGCAGGCTTGAGGGAATTTATGGCCATTGCCCCCACAAGTCCCAAAATCATGTTCCTTCTTGTAGCAGGATTCTTTTCACTAGGAATAGCCGTTGCGTTGCTTGTGCCTACAAAATTAAGCAAAAAAAGCCAACTGATAGCCGTCACTGTATCTATCACGATATTTATCCTTGCTGCGGTCCAGATGTCGATGGTCCTAATATTCGTGCTGCTCTGGCCCTGGTCTCTGTATAAGTTTTATAAGAGCGAGGCCGCATAACCATGCACTAGAGACGGACGCAGCTTCGCCGCGCCGCTCAGCGCCGAAACCGTTGGATGAGGGGAAAATGATTCCAGTCTATGGCAGTTTGATAACTATCCTCGTATGCATGACCATTCCTCCGCTCATCGACAAAATGAGTAATAAAAGCGAGAAGTGGAGTTGGAAACGTGCGTCGATCGCGTATGGAGTGATAACGGTTTTCGTTCTTGTAGTGCCGGTTATGACTTCTGCTGAACAATACATCCTCTTGATAATGCTCGTATTAGCTGTCGCAGTAGCAGCGTTAATTGGCCCTCTTACCTACTTGGGCACATCAACTGTTTTGCTGCTTTCAACGGTGGTTTTACCGATTTTGATTTTATGGGACATCACAAGATACCAAGGGATCAAAGAACCGATGAAATTCGTGTTAAAGGCGATGAAATGGCATGAAATGGCGGTCTCTGTCGTATTAGGACTCATGACTCTATTGATTACAAGAAATGTCCAGCAGCGCTTAAAAAGTCGAAAATGAGCACGGCTGAACTACATGAGGAAAGAAAGCATCCAACAGGCCCTTGGACACCGACCGGGGCTGAGAAACGCCCCGGGCGGGTCAAGGGCGCAAGCCGTTAGGCAAAAAAAGGATAACTATGTGGCCATTTAAGAAAAAAAGTAGCGGATCGAATATTGACGTAAACAAGCCAGTTGAAAATCCGGATCTAGTGGCCGCAATTCAAAATCACGCAAATCACAACTCAAACGAAAGCACGGTGGAGTTAGTGGAGGCAATACGAAAGGCTGTATTCCTGGCCGCTATTGACGAGAGAGGGCTCAATAAACAAGAAATTGGAAAAGGTGAAATAGAAATTCAGAAGGGGAGCAAGTTTGGAATTCTTGAAGTCCAAGACTCAGACAACCGACGATTATTGACTCTATTCACTGACTGGAAAGAGTTCCAGAACTACGCTCCGTCCCATTTTTCAGGACTAATAATGCCAAGCAACCAAGTAAGCAGCTATGTTCAAACAGGTTCGTATGACGGAGTAGTGATAAACCCTGGCGGAAATGCTTTACCAATTTATAGGAATTTGATTGCGCATATCTTCGGCGAGAATGCCTAACCAGCGGCGACAGCGGTCTTCGCTGGCGCTCCGCCGCTGGCGCCTTGAGACGTTATACATCAAAAATTAAAAAGTGCTCCACCAAGGCACAATTACCCAAGAGGAGGAAATGAGTATGGCAACCGAAATCGCAATGATCAAACTTTGCTACCAACCATCTAAGTTTGCAGGAGAAGAACTAACTGAAATAACAGCAACTGTTAGTTTAAGTAGGCCTACAGATGAAGCTGAAATATCTAATACACAAATAACAATTCACTACCTTAAGCGAGAACTTCAAGACAAAACTCTTAACGAAATCTACACGTATATTCTGAATCAGGCAAAACAAACCTTACAGATTGACGTAGACGAGTTTCCCGCCTAGTCAGCGCCTCTGCTACTGTGTTGATTATGAAATTTTTTATAGGTCTAAGAAGAAACTCTTGGGCCTTTCTTACAGTGTTCATTATTACCTCCCAAAGTGGAGAGAAATGTATAACTTGCGCCTAGACCAGTCTCCACTTCGTTCCGCTGGTCAGGCTTGTGACGTTGTACAAAAGAAAAAAATGAACGAATCGGAAACTTACAGTTGGATATTTCTGTCGGTACCTGAAAAGCCTGCGTCGTTGCAGGAAGTCATTGCGACGGCTGACGGCCTCAACCACGCGATCCCGACTCACAAGGAGCTACAAACAAGCTTGGGTTGGCTTATCCAACAGGGATTGGTGTGTAAGGTCGGGAAGAAATACTCACTGACGGAAGAAGGCATCGAGCTAAGGAAAAACCTGACAAAAAAATCGAAGACATTGATGAAAAGCTGGAACATGGTGGCGAAGAAGTTCGAGACGATGGTCGGTGCCTCAGCAATCGAGGAAGATGTAACAGAAAATGACGTAGCGAGAGCGTATTCGGCATACAAAAAATGCTTTTGGCAGACATATGAGAAACTGAAAAAGACATAAAGTCCAACCACGCGCAACAGCGAGCGGATGAAGCCCGCCGCTGTGCTCTCAGGCGTTAACTGATACAAGAGGAGGTTGAAAGTTGAGAAGAATATATATGCTGCTAGTGCTAGTGCTGATTTTTGTTGCGACTGCTGCTTTTGCAGTTGATGCGCCACCAGCTCAAGTCACCCTAAACCTAACGGAAGACGCAGTGAAGTTTTTTAAGGCTGCAGTCTGGATTGGTGGAGGATTCGTTACAATTCTAGCAATATTGGGAGTTGCTTTCTTTGGATTCGATGTTAGAAAAGCACATGCCTCGATTAATGAGTCAACTACTGAATTAAAAAAATTACTAACTGACGCACAAGCACTACATGCTGAGATAAAGAAGACGCATGAAGAACTAAATGAACTGAGGTCAAAATACGAAATAAATGCAAAAGAGCGTGAGAAGAACATAGAAGAGTTAGGCGCGAAGATAGAAGATCTTACCGACAAGGCAGCCGCTGTCGAACCAACCGAGACCGCAGTTGTCGTCCCTGTTGCCGAGGAGAAACAAGAGCCTTCACGTGATATACAGACTTTGATTCGAGATGTTATCGATAGTAGCAGTTTCGAGTGGACGACTATTCACCGAATCATGAAGAAAACGGGATTGCCGCGAGAACAAATTCTAGAGATAACACGGGAAATGTCTGACATAGAAATCAGCTTCGGTAAGAAAACAAAAGATCACATCTTTAAAATCAACCCCCACAGCTAACCAGCGCCAAGACCGGCCGCAGCCGGTCAGGCTTATGGCGTTGAGCAATGGAAAGAAAACGAATGGAACAAGAAGTAAAGACTTTCGAGACATCAGTAGCGTTAAGAATTGTTTATGCAGTGCTGTTCTTAATTTCCCTCTGGGTTGCCTTCCCCCCTTACTCAGGCAGACATGCAACAACATTGATGCTCCCGTTTATGCTGCCGATCTATTGGTATTTCCTTTTTTTTACTGCGCATAGAGTTGAAATTTATAAGAGCGGAACCTTGTTATGCAGGTCCATCCTGCGGAGGAAAACGCTTTATGCTACTGACATTTCAGAAATACATGATGGCTTGATGGTCATAAAGATCATTACTAATAAAGGAGCGATTAGAATCACAAATCTTATAAATAATCCTGAGTCGTTGACAACTGAGTTGCAGAAGCTGAATCCCGATATCATCACCAATGGTTACAACAAGTAAGGGAATGCTCAACACGCGGCGGCACGCGGTCTACGCTCCGCTCCGCCGGTGCGCCTTGTGACGTTATCTGAAAGGAATAATGCATGATGAGAAGACACGAAAAAGAAATTAAAGATCAGCCAACTCTCAGAGCTGTTATTCAACAATCGATGGTCTGTCGACTTGGACTGAGCGATGGTTATCAACCATATGTTGTGCCGCTCAGTTTTGGGTATGAGGATGGTTATTTATATTTCCATGCTGCTCACGAAGGGCGGAAAATTGAGATAATCAGGAGAAACAACTCCGTTTGCTTTGAATTTGATGCAAATACTGAGATCGTAGAAAACGAAGAAGCTTGTGATTGGGGCATGAGATACAAAAGCGTCATTGGATTTGGCAAGGCAATTTTCATTGAGGATATTGAAGAAAAGCGTAGAGCTCTAAAAATTATAATGAAGCAGTACTCGAATCGTTCGTTCTCATTTCCAGAGCAGTCTGTTGCTAGCACAACAGTTCTCAGAGTCGAAATAGAGAGTATGGTCGGCAAGCAATCCGGATACTAGCAATACTGCATTTTTCAGATAACCAAGCGCAACAGCGGTGAACCCGCTGTGCTCTCAGCCGTTGGAAGGAAAAAGGATGATTTCGATGATTTCAAAGACATTTACCTCTATCATGGTTTTCGTTCTTCTTTGCAGCACAGCATGTAGTCGAGAGGCTATCGAATTCCCCCAAGCATGTGTCGAAAACAAACCTAAACGAGATGCCGCCCTTAAAGCTAAAGACTGGAACGCGCTTGAGGTGGCTGCCGTAAAGTTTATTGAGGGGTGTGATAAAGCATATGGGGATGAAGAGTTTGCAAAAGCACATGCTGAGCTATCACTTGTTCTCCGTCACAGAAATGACCCTAAGAATGCGGCAGAATTTGCTGACAGAGCTATACACTCCTCGAAGGAGCCAGATTTTCACATCGAGAAAGCACGGTGCCTAATCCAATTAAATAAACTAGAAGAGGCTAGACTGGAACTGGATGTGGCAGAACTGATGAGTACGCTGGCACTAAAAAACAATGAACTGCGAAAAATTGCTTGGGCGCCTAGAGAGGCCCCTGATTACGACAAAAAGAGGCTAAACTACGAAAGCATCCTGGAATCAATAAAGGAAGCGAGAATGCAAATTCCGGCTGCCAAGTGAATAGGTGAACTCCAACAAGACAGTTGACCGGGCCGAAAAACACCGCCCGGTCAACTGCCGCGCCATTATGCGAGAAAAAATGAAGAATAAAGATAAACACGATTACAAGGTCGGCTTCAGCGGGACCACAATATCCAAAAAAGAAGCCAATAAGGTTGGAGTAGCATTGCTCTTTGGATTCGTTGGAGTTATCGCAATTGGCCTTACTTTTGGAATCACAAATAACAAGCGATATGCATAATTTCTTTAAGCTTAGCGGGTATTGGATATTTCGGCATCGCGAATCGACTCTTCAAAGATTGATAGACCAGGAGTTCCTGGCCTAGGTGATGTGAGCAGATTATGAAACTGGTAATCCAAAACGGCTGTAGGCATACGTTAACTCGGAAGGAATTTGAGCCGATCCTTGTTCTTTTCCCTCCAAAATGGAACAACGGAGTGAATACAATTACTTTCTATAAAAGCGAGAATTTGGAGCTGGGAACTCGGTACTTCGAGAAGGAAAAGGTTTTGGGGGTATTCTGGCCCAAGGAGTCGGAGGACATACACGAGAGACTGAAAGCAATTTCAGAAATCCTCATAAGTCTTGATTGCATAAGCGAGAATCGAGTGCTTTGCCTGGACAAATCGAATCTTGAGTATTTCTTGGATAGGACAGCATCAATACGAGAAGATTGCTACCGTATGCTTGCCGACAAACGCGCATAACCATCGGCGGCTGACGGTCGCGGGAAAAGACTCCGCGCCGCAGCGCCTCACTACCGTTATCTGAAGGAAATCATGACAAGCAAATCGGAAAAAAGAAAATTCCTAACGGCGATCGGGCTCTCATATGTGTTGTGCCTGCTTATAGTGTGGGATAGCGCGGAACGAGCAAGGTCAATGCAAATAATCCTTGCGACTTGGTCAATTGCTCTTAGCCTTGATGTCGGCTTGTATTTAATACGAAGAAAATATGAATCAAATAGAATAATAAGACTGTTTATTGCTGCTGGATGGCTGATTACCTACATGATCTACGGACTCACCTTTAGAAGCTTGATTCATCATGTGTATTTTGTAATGACCATGGCGGTCTTTGTTATCATTGGTTCTTTCATTGTTGATATCCATCAGAGCGACGAAATAGATGTTTCAAAACGAGCAGATAACCAGGAAGATACACCGGCCTGATGGCCGGTGATCTCCCGGCCCGTTGAGAGAATTGAAAGAGAACCATAAATAATGAAATGATTTCAACGGCGAGGAGGAGATGATGTTTCGTAGATATTCAAAGGTAATAGCGGTAGTCGTACTGTGCTTCTTCACATGGACGGGTTGCGGAGTATTCAGCATTGCTAGTGCCGCGCAGGACGCCATAAAGAAAGAAAAGTCGAAGGAGCAGCACAAGAAAAAACCCGCTGGTCCTGAGGAGCGGTTTGCAAAAACCACGGAAGAGCTGCAAGCGAGCCTAGCTGACACCAAGGCGGATATTGAAACCAAGAAAGAGCGGCTGAAGGCCGCTAAAACTGAAATAGAAACAGCAGACAAGGAAATCCGCAAACAGTTCGCCGAGACGGAAAAGAAGCTCAAAGACGCGAAGCTACCTGATGAAGTCCTCCAGCGGCATTACAAGTTCGTCAAACACTATGATGACAATCTCACCGAGTTGAAGGGAAACATCGACCGGATCGAAAAGGCCAAAGACAAAGCAGAAGCCGAAGCGGAGATTGACAAGGCTGTAAAACACCTGAAAAAGGTCAAGGTAGAGAAAAAACATAAACCCTTTGATCCCAACAATCTCCCGCACCGGCAACCTAAAGTTAAGAAGCGGGAGCCAAGACTCAACAAGGAAGAATTCGAGAAAGACATAAAGAAAAACCAGACGTCTTGGAGAGACCAGAAGCGAATTTTGGTCGCCTCGGCCGGCTCCTTGGCCGGGTTACTCACGACAAGCACCGTCACCGCAACTACTCCACTCAAAAAAGAACCTGCCGGACCTGCTGATCTTGCTGAAACAATTGAAGTCCAGCTAACCCCGGAAATCAGAGCCAAGGCCCAGGAACTTGAGTACAAGCCCGTCAAGATTTACGAGTGGGTGCGGAATAACGTCGAATTTGTCCCCACCTGGGGCTCCATTCAGGGTGCCAACCAAACCCTTCTCACCAAACAGGGAAACGCCATTGACACGGCGTCTCTTCTCATTGCGCTCCTGCGTGCTTCCGGCATCCATGCCCGCTACGTCACAGGCACCATAGAACTTCCCATTGAGAAAGTCATGAACTGGGCAGGTGGTTTCACCGACCCTATGGCGGCCCTTGATTACATGTCCAGCGGCGGGATGCCGACGAAAGGGCTGGTTACCAGCGGCAAAATAGTAGCAGTTAGAATGGAGCACGTCTGGGTGGACGCCTGGATTAACTACAGGCCTTCACGCGGAGCGAAACACAAAACCGGAAAAGGGGACACGTGGATAAGCCTTGACGCCAGCTATAAGCAGTACATTTACACCAATGGGATCGACATAAAGACCGCCGTTCCCTTTGACACACAGACATTTGTCAACCAGATCAAATCTACCGCCACCATCAACGAAACCGCTGGCTACGCAACAGGCCTAAATTCCCTCCTCACCCAGCAAACACTACAGGATTATCAATCCAGGGTGCAGACCTACCTCCAGCAAAACCATCCCAATGCCGCGATTGGCGATGTGCTTGGCAAGAAGGAGATAGACAAGAAAGAATACCCCTATTTGCTCGGCACGTTACCGTACCGAGGCGCAATGCGGGGAGTAGCGTTTGCTGAACTACCTGATAATTATCGGCATAATCTGTCTTTCAACGTCAGGAGTGATTCTGTCGATCTATCGTTAATAGATCCGGATGCCACCGTTATAGACACATCCCTGAACATAACAAAGGCCCTGCCTGAACTGGCTGGCAAGAAGATCACCCTCAGCTACTCACCTGCCACCCCCCAAGATGAAGCAGTCATTAACTCATATCTTCCACAGCCACATGCAGACGGCACACCTATACAGCCGAACGAACTTCCTTCATCTCTTCCCGCATATCTCATCAAAGTAAAGCCAGAACTTCGAATTGATGGGCAGGTGGTGGCGACAGGCACGCCAGTTACCCTCGGTGCCATTGAAACCTTTGATATGACGTTTTCCAGCCCCGCCTATTCATCTGAGATCGTCTCGAACCCGATATTTGCAGGGGCATTTAACGCAATCGCCCTGGATACTGGAAGGGTAGCACAGGCACAACTCCTCGGGCTAAAAGCAAAGATGGCGGACACTAAAGCAAAGCTCGAAGCCCAGGAAGTATCCGGGCTCACTAAAGATGACATCATAGGCGATATTCTCTATTCCACTGCTTTAACCTACTATGCTCAACTCGATGTAATGAATTTTGTTCAGGCATCTACGATGGGTATGGCGTCTGCGCGGTATCCATCGGAGGCCATCTTCTCTTCCGATGTCGCGGTGAATATGTTTTTCGGAATACCTCGCAGTGTAAGCTCCGGCGGGCTTGTCATGGACGTTGACAGGAATGTTTCCGTGAACAAGGCGCTTAACGGTGATGAGGCAGCAAAAGTTCAGTACCTCTTGGCGACGGGAATGAACTCTTCGGCTTTGGAACACGCTGTACCGGAGCAACTGTTCTCCACCCCTGCCGCACCTGTTGAAGGAGTCTCGGCAGTTAAAGCCCTGAACATAGCCAATGACTTGGGTATACCGATTTACACCGTAAACCAGTCGAACATTGCCAGCATCCTGCCGCAGCTTCAGGTGGACGCGCAGGTAAAGACAGATATTCAGAATGCCGTAAATGCTGGGAAGGTAGTTACTGTTTCAAAAACTGACATCACTTTTAAAGGGTGGACAGGCTGCGGATATATCATCACGAACCCGACAACCGGCGAAGGCGCGTATATGATAGGTGGCGGGCTAAATGGCTCGAACGTGCCGGTAGACGACAGTAAATTGAGTTTAGTCGATGGCATTAGCCTATTGGTTGGATTTAGACTGGACATACTGAAAAATGGCATTAGTGCCGAATTTGTTAAAGTATTTCAAAATGTAGTAAAGATGTTTGGAGTTGTATTTTCTGTTGTGCAATGGTTTCAGGATCTAAATCAAATCAACTCTAATCCAGACGTAGACCCTTATAAATGGCTCAGCTCTTATTTAATAATTTCGTCATTTCTGGTGCTGGGTGTAGCTTTGGCTCTTGCCTTTCCAGCACTGCCAATTGTGGTATCAATTGGAATAGCTATAGGCATGAATATGCTTAAGGCGTTTTTAATTCAAAGGATAAATGAAAGTCACCTTCGGTTGAGAAGAAAGTATGAGGTAGGCTAATGGACGAAAAAGCCATCAGATTTCTTAAATTAATTACAATATTTTTTACTATTTCTATGATGATTGTAGTGCCGTACAAAATAAAGTCAGTTTATGACATAGTAACTATGATAATTGCTCCCACTATAATATTTATGCCATTAGCTTTTATAGTAATAAAATATAAACTATTTATAATGTCTGAGGCTGATAAAAAATATTCTCAAATCATCTTTATCATAGTCATGTGCATTATGATGTCAGTGACAAAGAAGATACCTGATACAATAAAAATGTATTTGCTGGTAATTTCATATGAAACAATTTGTCTTTTCCTATATTTAATAACAAAAAATAGAGTCAAAAATGAAAATAAACTATAACTGTTTGAAAAAAACACCAAACAGCACCAACAACTCCAACCCCTATGAGGTGTGGCATGGAGTTAAGTGAAAAAAAGTTTTTGGGAGTCCTTATAGCACTCGGCATCACATTTATGCCATTTATCATTTTCCATGAGACTGGTTCAGTAAGTGGGTCGCTTAAAGTAGTAAGCGTTCCTTTGCTTTGTTTTCTACCAGTGGCATGGCTTGCGATAAAGTTCAATCTATATGAAATGACTGAGTTCAGTAAGAAGTATTCAAAGCTAATAGGCTACTTACTGATTTGCATATTAATGTTGGTTGTAAAAAAGATTCCTCATTTAATTCAAATATATTTAGTTCTGTTTGCATTATTCTGTATTTGCTTAGGATATTATCTGAAATTCATAAAAAGGAAGTTCTAAACAGCGAAACGACACGAACTCCCAACAAAGCGCGACACACAGTCTCCGCTACGCTCCGCTGGTGCGCTCTCAGCCGTTGTGCAATTAAAAGGAAAGAAAATGAGAATCTCCGGCGTTGTCATCGCTAGCCTATTTCTTACCACCAGCCTTGCCTTTGCCACTGACCTGAAAAAACTGGAAAAGCAACAATTGCAGGTTGATCGTCTTGGCCCAATAGCTGTCGGAATGACAGTTAAAGAGGCCTCGGAAAAATCAGGAATAAAGCTGAAAGAGACAGAACCATCAGATTCAGGGAACGAGGAGTGCTACTACGTCTACCCCGACGGGAAGTATGGTGACATCGGGTTCATGATTGAAGAAGAGAGAATTAGCAGAATAGACATCACATCAAGAAAATTTGCGTCGATCCACGGTTTACGAGTCGGTGACACCGAAGCATCAGTAAAAAAGGCCTTCCCAGGAAAAGTAAAAGAGCAGGCACATCCCTATCTCGAAGAGGACGGAAAGTATCTGATCATCAAGCTGAAGCCCGGCTACGGATTCATTTTTGAGACTGAGAAGGGAAAGGTTACAAGCTTCAGATCAGGGAAGTTCGAGTCCATCCAGTATATCGAGGGATGCAACTAAGGCACAACCAGTAGGCGGCAGCGGTCTCCGCTAACGCTCCGCCGCTGCGCCCCCACACCGTTGGCACAGGAAAAAGAAAATGGAACACATTCTTAAGTCGGACTCAGACAGCATCGACTTCCATGGGTACCAAGAATACCTTCTCACAATCAAAGATAGACTGCCTGCGCACGTCTATGCATTTGCATCCGACGCAAAGTATTTTGATCTCCAGTCACCTACGTCTCTGCATGATGCGTGGCTGGAAACGTGCACCATAAAAGAGAGTGGAAAAGGCAATCGAAACGAAGCCAGAACGCTCGAAATCCACCTCTCTTTACTCGGACCATTTCACGACCGACGAATCCATCTTATGTACGGCGGCGTGAACAGTTACAGCTTTAACGGCCCGCGTGATTGTGAGGGCTGTGCCGGGAAAAATCATGGCGACTTGTACACCCATGAAATAAGGTTGAGTCCTTATGACGGATAACGCGCTGGTCCGCGATTCTGTGCTCGATGAACTTCATCAGCCATGCGTGGTCGATGGCGTCGAAAAATCCACGTATGTCTGCATCAAGCACCCAGCTCACCTTCTTCGTGGTGATGCCGACCGTAAGCGCATCCAGCGCATTATGCTGGCTGCGCTTGGGTCGAAATGCATACGAGAAGCCTTTGAAATCGGCCTCGTAGATGCAGTTCAGGACTTCTACGGTGGCGCGCTGGACGATCTTGTCTTCCAGTGCGGGAATGCCGATTGGTCTCTGGCTGCCATCTAATTTGGGGACATATGTCCTTCTGACCGGCTTCGCCCGGTACGCTCCGCGCCGCAGCCGGTTGGAGAGGTCTTGAAGGTTTCCTTCCAGGTCCTCCCCGTACTGCTGCCACGTCTGTTCGTCCACTCCCGGTGCGGCGTGCCGCTTTAAGTTGTAGTAAGATTCCCGGAGGTGGTCGATGTGATAGACGTGATGCCAGAGTGTTGTGAACCGTAAACCTTTATCTGCCAAGGCTTTCTGCCGTATGCGTTGCCGCGCGCTTTGCAGGTCTATGGAGCGGCTATGGGAGCTTGCCGTTGGCTGTTGCTGCGGTTTCCCGTTTTGTGCCCTATTACGGCTGTCCATTCCGATTCCTTTTCTGACGCTGTGTTCAGTGCCTGTTTTGCAACAACGCATTCCCTTCGGCCAGTCCCCTTCCCTCCACCCCCTCCGCTGGCCGTGGCGCACCATAACCTTTGTTCGAGGGCTTCTTCGGTACTATGGAACTGTCCGACTTCCCGCGACCGTGCATCGCCGTCGTGCTTCATAGAATTCACGGCACGGACCATTATGCCATCCGTAATGGCCAATCGCAGGATATCCCGGTTCCCGTGCGGGAGACTTGCATGCGTGCGCAGGGTCTAAGACCACGCGGGGTCGGAATGCTTCTCGCGCTTACGAGACATCCCGTTTTGCCTTCCGCTGCCCTCGATGGCGTCGGCACCCCGGATGAGGGTCTTTTCGCGGCTCAATACCTGGCCCACATCCCCCCTGTCAACGCTTCGCAGCCGTCCTCACGGACGACTGCGCATGACTCGGGGCCGATGCGGTTCGCTACTCCTTCATCGTATGAGACTTTCACTCACTATCTCTCGCCGGTTTCACCGGCGCACCAAGGGCAGACCCCTTAGCCCTCCCCACAATTGCAAGCCTTGACGTCACGCATCTCCACGGCTGTCGTAGAATTCCCGCGCCTTGAGAACTTCCTCGATATTGCTTTCAGACCAGTGCCGTATTCCCTCAAAGACACTTACCAGGGTCCGCCCGAGATCGGTCAATGAATATTCGACTTTGGGGGGGACAGTGGCATAGATGACACGGGTCACCAGACCGTCCCGTTCAAGCCCCCGCAATGTCTGGGTCAGCATCTTCTGTGAAATCCCCCCCACTTCCCGGCGAAGATCGCCGAATCTTCTCGTCCCTTTTTCCAGCGAGCCAATAATGAGTACCGTCCACTTGTCGGCTATGCGGTCCAGGACCATTCGGGTCGGACAGCGCTCGTTATACACATCCCACCGCATAAAAATCTCCTTTTTCCCCTTGATAGATCCGATAGTAACCAAAAGGTAACTACAATACAAAAAGGTGCCTACTTGCGGATAGTAACCTATATTGTTATCGTTGGCAACATGCTCGCTAGCGACGAATAATTTATTTTTCAAAGGAGGCAGTAAATGAAAGCAATCAAGGCAACCCTGTTGGTGGCAGGACTATTTTTCATCATGGGTGGAACAGCGATCGCAAAGGAGAAGGATGTGAACAAGGCACTTATCGGCAGATTTGCAGAGGAGGTCTTCGTCAAGAAGGATCTCAGCGAGGTAGAGCGGTATGTGCGTGCCGATTACATTCAGCATAACCCGCTGGTCAAGCAGGGTTCGGCGGGATTCAAGGAGTTTTTTGCAGCATGGTTCGCCGCGGTTCCCGATTGGAATTACAGTTTGAAAAAGATTGTCGCCGAGGGAGACGAGGTCTGGGTATACGGCACCTATTCGGGCACACTGGAAAAAGAATGGCTCGGGATTCCGGGAAATGGGCAGAAATACAGTTTCGATGCGGTGGACATCTTTCGGGTACAAGACGGCAAACTTGCCGAACACTGGGATGTGATGGACATCTACGGACTCTTCAGGCAGCTGGGCGTCATCAAATGAGCCACACAATGGATTAGGGGGGCAGAGGCCCCCCTTTCTCTTCGGTAGATTACCCAACCTCTGACATTGGGCATGGACCTGTTATACTTACGGCGGAGGAGGTCCATGCGCTCTGTACTGCTCTGTTTCCATCTTGTTTTCATTTTCGGAACCTTCCATGCAAAAGCGGACGTTTTCGGTGATGGAGACCTGTTGCAACTCAACTTCGGTCCGTATATCTATCATTACAGCTCCACCCCCGGACGCAATTCCTACCCCTGGTATACCGGTCTGGAATGGGAATCCGCTTCCAGGTGGGAGTTGGGAGGCGCCATTTTCAGCAATTCCTATTACCAGCCCTCCGGCTATCTCTATGGGGGCAAGCGCTTCATCTACGGCTCGGAATCCAGACATCTCTTCCTGAAAATTACTGCAGGGGCGATTCTGGGTTATGTGCCTCCCCATGAAGATAAGATACCGGTGAATAAAAACGGCCTCGGTCTCGGCATTATCCCCGCAATAGGTTATAAGCATGGTCGTACAAGCATTCAAATCGCCATATTAAGCACTTCCGCCCTGATGCTGAACATCGGCTACGATATCTGGAGATAATCGCCGGTAAAAATCATTGGAAAATAAGGGTACTCCGCCTATGCTGAAGCAACAGCTATCGCAGCAACTTGCACAATTGCAAGCCTGACACCACTTATACACCCCTGATGCTGAACATCGGCTACGATATCTGGAGATAATCGCCTGTAAAAATCATTGGAAAATAAGGGTACTCCGCCTATGCTGAAGCAACAGCTATCGCAGCAACTTGCACAATTGCAAGCCTGACACCACTTATACACCCAAGCCTGACACCACTTATACACCTGTTGCGCCGAATAGAGGAAAAGTAAATGGGGCATGATGTTAACGTCATGCCCCATTTTTGCCGTCTAAAAGGCGATGCTACTGTGTAATTGCTATTGCATTGACCTTATTATTGTTCGTCTCGTCGGATTCAACCACACCGTTTCCATAACTGTCCGCAACAAAACCGACATAATAGTTACCGGCAGCAATGGATGCGGGGATCGTAGCAGTGCAGCTAAATGGTATAGTAGTGTTGGCAGGCGTAGTTCCGAATCCAACACTACAAAGTGCTGTGTCTGTCGAAGTAATCACATTGTCCTGCGAAAGGTACATGCTCACAAAATAATAACCTGAGTATTGCGTACCTGTTGCCCCGTACCCCTGGTTAGAGACTGTTCCGCTAACTGTAATCTGCTCACCTCTCTGCGCAGTTGCAGGGCTGACTGCCATTGAAATCACCAAGTCAGGAAGTGCGGTAAGACTAAAAGCCTGTGACCAACTATTGTTAGTTTCATTGGTCTCTTCATCAGCATTGGTGTTATCGGCCAGAACACCGATATAGACCTTTCCGCCATAAGTATTCATAGGGATGGTCCCTGTACAAGACACTTCTTGTGACGCACCTGGTGCAAGGGTACCAACTGCGGCGCTACAGACCGGCGAGTCGCTCATTGCGAAGTCGCTGTCCGAAGAGATGTATATCCCTGCCGTTGTACTAATGGCTGCTCCAGCCCCTTGATTCTTGATGGTGGCGGTCACAGTAATCTGTTGCCCATTTTCTGCGCTTGCCGGAGCAGCGCCACTTACAACGACCAAATCGGGCAGTGCCGTGTACTGCAATTGTTCGGAATGGGTGTTGTTGGTTTCGTCCGTTTCGGAGATCAAGTTGCCGTCGTCGGTAATCACGCCTACATGGTATGTCCCTGTGAGGAGGTTGGCCGGAGGGGTTCCTTCGCAGTGATATGTCAGTGTTTGGCTGCCGGCCTGGGCGATAACCGGGGTGCGGCACAACAGGATATCCTGCCGGTTGATGATGTTATCGGTAGAGAGATATAAACCAAGCCAGTGGGCACCTGAAACAGCATCACCCGTTGGTCCGTCGCCCTGGTTTCTCAAGTATCCCCCCGCGTTAAAAGTTTGTCCTGTTTTTAGGGCGCTCGGGGCGAATAAAGCTGAAATAACCAAGTCGGACGATGTTGGTGTCACCACTGGTGCGAACTTTACGGTAACCGCATCAGTAGCCACCTGGTCGGACTTCCGGCCGGCTATGATCAGATTGTTGTTGTTGTCAATTGTGACTGCATTGCTGAAATCCGAAGAGTCCACCTGCGCTTTCAGGAGGGCAGGATTCCCGGCAGCGTCCAGCCACTGGGGCTGGCACTGTGCATTATATGCCATCACGGCAAAACTTTTGTCCTGGCTTCCAGCCAGATAAGCCTTTTCGTCCGGCCCGATAACAATGGCATTGAAACCATAAGGAGTGGGATCCGTATACTGCGTCAGCAACCCCACATACGTTTTGTCGTCACACAGCATGTTCAGATTCGAATCGAAAACATTCATCGTGCGATAAACAGCATTATGGCCGCTAGTTGGACTGTAAACAGTTTCATAGCCGCTACCGAACACATGGCCCTGTGTATCCACCGCAATTGCAGTGGTTTTTAGATTATTATTGATATATGCATAACGATTGGCAAGAGGCATTAGGTCTTTGCTGAACTTGCGATAATATGTCGTATTGGCATATACGCCACCCATTTTCCCTATGGCGTAGATGTTCTGATTCAGATCGGTAACAACTTTCATGATCTGGGACTGGCAGGGGGTAGCTGGACCGCAAGCCGCAGTTCCGTTGGTTTTCAAATTGAACTTTCCAATCAGCTTTCCGCTTGCATCCCATTTCAAAATCTGGTTGCCGTAACCTGAATAATTTGTTCCGTTGAAGATTAACGAAGTTCCGCCGGCAATGATGTCTCCTGCATTGTCGACTGTGATGTCATGGCAGTACTGATCTTCGATGATGGTGCCCGATTGGGGGACACTGTACCTGGTCTGCCAGATCAGGGTACCGTCGGCGTTGTACTTCTTGAGCAGGCAATCGAGTGCAATCCCGTTGTGGGACTCTCCTACGGCATAGATATTGTCGTTCCGGTCAACTGCAACAGCAGCGATCCCTGTGCTGGTGACAAAATTGCCCATCTTGTCTGCGGGTCTCGGGTTGCTGGGATCAAAATCCACCGTCCAGGCGGTCTGCCCGTCTGGTGTAAACTTTACGATCGTGCCGTTTTCACCCATGGAGGTTACTGCTTCATAGATGTTACCCTGAGAATCGGTTTTTACCGATGTGGCCTGGCTTGACGCGCCATTATGGTAAGTCATTGAAACGGGTGGGGTCTGATAGGTTATTGCCTGGACCTGGCTGGCAGCCATCAGGGTCACTGATGCAAATGAAACAGCAGCTAGAACTAAAAATTTCCCCATGCTTTGTTCTCCTTTTCCATTAAATGATGATGTTAACAATCGCTTCGTCCATCAAATCATATGCCTGCCTCTACACCTCCCCGTTGGAGCCTTCAGAGAAGCCCCATGTTTTTATCGTCTCCGTTGATGAAAGCAAATTATGGTGCTTCACAGCATGAGACCAGGAGCGACACTACCAGTGATTTCTGTAAATTGCAAAAAGAATTATATTTATGCAATAAAATAGCAATAATTAACAGTTGTTGCCTCTTGGGAGGCGAGGAACAGAAGCTTCAAAAAGCCGGAATTTCTGTTCATGGATATATGCGTGGAAATTTGAGGTCGTAACAGGCAATAAGAAGACAGTCTTCAAACCGCAAATGGATGTCGGCTATTATTTTGTCAAACCTGGAAAACCTCCAAAAGCTGAATATGGGGTGATGAGTAATATCGACAGTGTTGACGCCGCTGGAGAGTATTTCGGGTTGAGGCAGTTGAGAAGCAAGCAATAAACGGCTAACAAGGCGTCGACACAAAGGCGCTGACGCGCTGTGACGTGACCCGACCTTGCAGCACCTGCTTGTCAAATAATAATGGCTAAAGCCTTACGGTAGTACTATGATGGACAGCAGAAATGCTTACTGAAACAGCTTGCGCAGCATGGGGTAACTCACTTGTTCTGGGAACCAAAGACATTGGACGGAGGCAAGACAATGAAAAAATCAGTATTAGCAGCCATTCTCTTGGCACTGGCAATTGCGGTGCCTATCCCGGCAATGGCAGGGATAAATGTAAATGTGGGAATTTCACTGCCGCCATTAATCGCCTTTTCGTCACCTCCTGAGGTGCTGGTGATTCCCGAAACCACAGGTGTTTACGTTGTTCCCGATGTTGAGGATGAACTGTTTTTCTGGAACGGCTGGTGGTGGAGGCCATGGGATGGCCGTTGGTATAGGTCACGTGCTTATAACAGGGGCTGGGTATATTACAACAGCGTACCAAGCTTCTACTACGATGTAGACCCGGGTTGGAGAACATACTACAGAGACCGTAACTGGTATGGGCACCGGTGGAAATACAAGCGGATCCCCCACGGCCAACTTCAGCAAAACTGGAAAAGCTGGAATAAGGCTCGTTATTGGGAAAGGCACGGAAATTGGGGCGTTCAAAGCTATCGGCCCGCTCCGAGACAGCAGAGGGTAGAAATAAGACAGGAAAGGCAAAGGCAATACCTGCAAAGACCTGAGGTTCAGCGCCACCGGCAGCAGAGCGTAGAACAGCAGAGAGCTCCTCAACCGAGAAAAGAAGAGCCGCGGAGAATGGAGCGACAGAGACAGCCACAGGAAATGCAACAGCAATATCAGAGGCCGGAAGTACAGTATCAACAAAGACAACCTCGCATTCAACAGCAACCGCAACCCCAGGCCCAGCAACCCCAAAGGCAGGAGCAACAACGGCATTATCAGCCCAGAAACCAGCGCCAAGAGGGAAGATCAGAGCCACAACGGCACGAAGGAAGGCCTGACGGGGGCAACGGCGAACACAGAAGATAACTGGCAGGGCATGTACTGAGACCTGTTGTATATCAGGTTATAAACGGCTACCTCTCCAGAGGTAGCCGTTTTGTGAAAAATGACTGGGGCGAATCTGGGAACCTGAGCTAAATAGCGATACCCCTGATGGAAGACTCTGAAAAAAAACATATCCTTGATCCAGCTTCATCCCGCCAGCTGCATAGTGCCCTGACCGCCGGCAAGGATGAGCTGTACCTGGTGCTGCAATCGCCCTCCATTGAGGTGCTGCGAGCGGCTCTGCGCAATCCGGCGCTGGATGAAGCCCACCTGCTGACACTCCTGAAACGGCGTGACCTGCCTGAGGACCTGATCAAGGCCATCCACAAACTGCCGCTCGCCGCCGAGAGCCACAACCTGAAGCTGGCCCTGGTGAAAAACCCGAACACCCCCGGCACCATCGTCACCATGTTGCTGCCGCACCTTTATCTTTTCGAGCTGGTGGCTGTCTGTTTTCTCCCCGGCGTCACTCCCGACCAGAAACTGGCTGCGGAACGGGCCGTCATCCAGCGCATCCCCACCACTCCCCTGGGCAACAAGCTGACCCTCGCCCGCCGCGGCACGGCACCCGTCCTGGAGGCCCTTTTGAGGGAAGGAGATCCCCAGGTCGTGGAAATATGTCTCTCAAACCCACAGATCAAGGAGGCCTTCATTTTTCAGTTCCTGAGCAGCGCCAGGGCCACTGCCGAAAACATCTCCATGATCGCACGCCACCCCCGCTGGAAAACCCGCCCCAATATAATCGGCGCCATTCTCAAGAACCAGCGAACGCCGCTCATCTGGTTCGACCTCTTCCTCCCCGGTTTGAATACCGCCGAGTTGAAAAAGCTGCTCGCATCCGGGCGCCTCGACGGCCCCCGGAAAAAATCGGTCGAAGAGGCGCTCCACCGCCGCAGACACTGATTGCCGGCCTTTCATTCCTTCCAGTAGTTGCTACACTTTTCAGAGGATGTTCATTCTCCAGTGCCGGGAGGAAATAGCCATGAAAGCTGTTGCCATTGAAAAATATGGTGGACCTGAGGTGCTCCAGCTGATGGACCTGCCGAAGCCGGCAGTGACGAAAAGGGATGTGCTGATCGAAATTCATGCGGCCTCCGTCAATCCGGTGGATTGGAAGATACGGGAAGGCTACCTTCAGGATATGCTGCACCACCGGTTTCCCCTTATCCTCGGCTGGGATGCGGCGGGTGTAGTGGTGGACACCGGCCCCGAAGTCACGAAATTCAAGAGAGGGGACAAGGTCTTCAGTCGGACCGATATCGCCAGGAACGGCACCTATGCTGAATATGTGGCCGTTGACGAGAAATACGTGGCCATGAAACCGGCAAACATCTCCTTTGAGGGGGCGGCAGCGGTGCCGCTGGTGGGGCTCACGGCCTGGCAGGCATTGGTGGATTTTGCCAGGATGAAAAAGGATGACAAGGTGCTGATCCACGCCGGGTCCGGCGGAGTCGGCTCCTTCGCCATCCAGCTGGCAAAAAGCAAGGGCTGCTATGTTGCCGCCACCTGCAGCTCCGCACATGTTGATTTCGTCAGGTCCTTGGGGGCGGATCAGATCGTCGATTACACCAAGGGAGATTTTTCCTTGCAGCTCCACGATTACGACATTGTCTTCGACACCATCGGCGGTGAAACCTATCGCAAAAGCTTCAAGGTACTCAGACAGCAGCACGGGGCCATGGTCTCCATCCTGGAACAGCCGGACCATGAACTGGCTGAGCAAACAGGCGTCAGGGTCGGCTACCTCTTCATGCACCCGGACGGCAAGGAGCTTGGCAAGATCGCCGAACTTGTGGAAGCAGGCGATATAAAACCGGTCGTCGGCAAGATCCTTCCCCTTGAAGAAGCCCGGAATGCTCAGATGCTAAGCCAGTCACATCACGCCCGCGGGAAGATCGTCCTGCAGGTCAGAGGGTAAGAGGTTATTTCGCCCAGGCGGTGAACACGGCCTCTTTGATCAGATGCTTGACCATTAACAGGGATTCGCTTCCCAGTATGCGCAACGGGTCGAACATGCAGATCATCTGATAGCTGATGACCAGAAAGCAGGCATAAAAAAGACCCGGGCAGGCGCCCTCCCATTTGAGCAGGTGGGAGGCGGTCAGCTGCCTCAGGCGATCCAGGTGCACCAGGTATCCAATAGCTATGCCGATGGCTGCGCCGCCAAGGATGTCGGTGGCATTGTGCAGCCCCAGGTAGACCCTGGGAAAGGAAATGATGAAAATAGCATGGAGATAGGCATAGATGCCGGCCCGGCGGGACAGCAGGAAAATGCCTGTGGCGAGGGTAAAGAAGAGGGCAGCATGATCGCTGGGAAAGGCGCTCCATCCTTCCAGGGAACTTGGCCTTGTGCCAAAGGGAAGGGTGAAGTCAAGTTGGGGGTTGTGCAGCGGCCTCAGCCGGAAAGGGAGCGCCAGCGCCAGCAGCCGGGCAACCATCAACGACAGGAACGATACCGCCAGGGTAGACAGCAGGTATGCCTTGTCCTGTGCACCCTTGTCCCGGCGAAACCAAAGCCACCAGAGCAGGGGAATGACAATCCCCCCCTTGAACATGATGTTACCGGCAAAGATGTTCATCGTCTTATCGAAGAGCCAAGATTGCCGGGCAAAGCCATTGAGAAAGGTAACAACCTGCAAGTCAAACCAGTTCATGTCATACCTCCACCAGTGTCGTCGACAGTTGAATGCCAAACTCTGTAAATTCCTCCGACAGCGACGTCGGAATGGCTTACAAGCCAATCCTGGTAAAAAACCCACCCTAAAGCCCGCCGCACCGGCACAACCGCCGGCTGCAGCCTGCCGGTCGATCGTAAAACAACTCTTCCGATTATTGAGTATGTGTACGTATTTCATATCCCGTACCATCCACTCTACCCTGATTTCGCGAGCTTTTTACCAATGAGGGAGAGTTTCCCTGTAAAGCAGGCCGACATTTAATAAAAAAAATCACATGCTATACTTTTGAAAATGAGGCATGTGTCCCACACTCAAGGCAGGACAGAAGCCCCTGCAGACATGGCGATTTTTGACCGGGATCCATGGTGGCAGCCCCGTTCGGCGCTCTACATGCTGAAGACCGCGCTCAACCCTGTGCGGATTAACTATTTCCGCGAGCGGTTGCATGGCCGGCAAGGGGGAACCGCACTGGAAGTAGGCTGCGGTGGAGGCATTCTCTCTGAAGAAATAGCGGCCTTGGGTTTTACGACCACAGGCATCGATCCTTCGGCGGCGGCCTTGCAGGTTGCCGCCGATCACGCCAAAGCCGGGGGGCTCTCCATAGGGTATCTGCAGGCAGTCGGCGAGAATCTTCCCTTCCCGGATAATTCGTTCGACGTGGCGTTCTGCTGTGACGTGCTGGAGCATGTGCAGGACCAGACAAGAACGGTGGCCGAGATCGCCAGGGTTCTCAAGCCCGGCGGCATCTTCTGCTACGACACCATTAACCGCACGCTCGCCAGCTGGCTGGTGGCCATCGGTGTTTTGCAGAAATGGAAACGCTGGGCCGTGATGCCACCCGAGCTGCACACCTGGAATAAATTCATCAAACCGGAGGAACTGAAAATGCTCCTGGAAAAAAGTCACCTGGGCTGGAGGGAACATCGCGGCATCAAGCCGGCCACCTCTCCCATCAGAACCCTCAGCTACCTGCGCCGCCGTGCCAGGGGCGAATGGAATTACAAGGACCTGGCCCTGCGGCTACAGCTCATCGAGGGCAGATGCACGAAAGTGATGTACATGGGCTATGCGGTCAAAGATACGATGCCGCTACGACTCGAACGGAAGGGGGTCTGATGGACAACGCCAGGGACATCGCCGCCAATTGCCGACAGTATGCCATGTGCAAGATCGACTTTCTTGGGACCGGAGTCTGTGCCTCAGGCTTCGAACGGCATTACGTGACCTTTTATCCACAGGGAAGGATGCTCCTTTATGCGGCCCTCGCCGACGGAAAAATCCCTGTCACTGAAAAATGCGTCCAGGCGGCAGACAGCTGCAACCTGTGCGGAAAATGCGATTACCAGTGCTATTTCGTCACGGAAATGCGCCCGACAAAGGTGATGAGGGCATTGAAAACGCTGGTGGAAAAACATGTTGCAGCAGGTAACCCCATCTTAAAGGAAAAGGAAACTTTCCTCTTGCGAGAGATGCAGGAGATCGTGGGCCATAACTGGGCTACCGGTGACCGAGGCGTTGCCGTCACCTATTCTACAGACCCCTGCCCCATGGCAAAGCCACAGATGCCCGACTACGTGGTGATGCCGGAGACACGGGAAGAAATAGCCTGCCTCATAACGCTCTTCAATGGGAATGGCATTCCCTGGGTAGCGCGGGGCAACGGCACCAATATTCTCGGATTGGCCCTCGGCAAGGGGGTGGTCATCGACCTCAGCCGGATGAAAGGGATCGTTTTCGATGAAAAGCGATGGTTGGCCAGAATTGAACCAGGGGTCACGGCATTCGATCTGCAGCGTGAGGCTTCCCGGCGCGGTTACCGGGTCCATGTGGCTGAGCCGGCAGCCGCCGTCTGCGGCAGCACCAGTTGCTCCGGCCTCTTCTCGCTCTTTTCCGCCACCTACGGCACCGCAGCCGACAACTATGTTGATGCGGAGTTCGTCGGCAGCGACGGATCATTGTTTTCCCTGAATGACAAGGCAGCCCCCAATCTCTATGCATTCGACAGGGTCGAGCAGAAGGCGCCCGGCATCTGCACTGCCTTGTCCATAAAACTCCACCCGAAAACTGCCGATGAGACGGGGATCCTGGTCCCTTTTGCAACCATGGAACAGGCAATCGGGTTTTCCCGGGAGTGTGCCACGAGGCGCATCGGCCTGGCCATGGGCATTCTCGACCTTGAGTATGTCTCGGCATTTATCTCGCCGACCCGGGAACTGGCGGTGAAGGTCAAGGAAATTTTCGCTGACAAACTGGGCATGGCCTGCATGGTCCTGGTGATCGGCGACAAATACTCAATGGCCGCCATCGGCGAAATGGGGCTGCCCCTATTCGACCAGCGCCTGGTCACCGCCCTCACCCTCGGCCTTCCATCCCTCGCCTCCGCCCGCTGGCTGGATCTGATCGCCGAGTTCACCGAAGATGAACCGTTTTCCTACCTGAAAATCAGGGGCTTCACCGAACTTGCTGAAGCGGCCCTTGCCCCATCCCCAGGTCAACTTGTACAGGACCTGGACCCTGAACTGAGGCCTTTTTTCGAGGAGCTTTACTCCCGCCCGGAGTTGACCGATCTTGTCTGGCTCAACATGTTCAGGATCACAAGTTCCCGGATCGGCCGGGACAGGCACTTTTTCCCCATCGTCATCTATCTGCCCCTGGAGCCTCAACTGATCAGCGAAATGGTAACGGCCCTGAAGGAGATTGCAGACAGCCACCAGCTGAAGAACAGCCTCGGCTTCATCACTCCGGTGGACAACGGCAAGCGGTGCGTCATGGAATACGACTACTATGCCGACCAGACCAGCGCCGATGAAATCCATCGGGCAAAGGAAGCGATCATGGCCGCCGGGGCAATGATTGAAAATAGTGCCCTGCAAACCGGAACCATAACGCCGCTCCGCTATATCCTTTACCAGGGCTACTGCAGAAAGGAAAACCTCCTCTATTCCCAGGATCAATCATGAAACAGAGACCTCGCACCATCGTACTCACCGGCGCAACGGGGTTTCTCGGCAGTCACCTCATGGCCGCAATTCTCAAGCGGGGTGATCGACTGATCGTCTTCGGCAGGCCTGCCGGCAGCAAAAGCCTGGGGGAGCGGATCGTCACCACACTGGCGTGGTTTGGCCTGCAGCATCCAGGCTCGCACCTGGAACTGGCGGAAGTGGATCTCCTCAAACTCCGGTGCGGCCTTGAACAAAAGCGCTACCAGGCCCTGTGCGCCGAGACGGACCTGGTCATCCACTGCGCATCGGACACCACCTTTTCCGATCGCAATCGGGGTCAATCACTGGCTGCCAATGTGACCAGCCTCAACAGCCTCCTACTCTTCGCCAGTGACTGCAAGGCTTCCGCTTTCCACTACGTCAGCACCGCTTACAGCACCGGCATCAGTCCCGGCCTTTGTCTGGAGCGGCCGGTATCATCCACGGAATTCTTCAACGTCTATGAAGAGACCAAGGCCATGGCAGAACGCCGGATTGCCGATAGCTGCCGTGCCTGCGGCATCCCCTTTACTATCGTCCGGCCCTCAATTGTCTATGGCGATTCCCGAAGCGGCCGGGCCAACCGTTTCAACGCCATCTATCACCATGTGAGGTCCCTGGCCGCCATCAGGGATATTTACTTGAACGACATCCGGAACAATGGGGGCATGAAGTCAGCCGGCCATGGAATCCGCCTTGGCGGCGAGGGCATTCTTCATCTACCCATAAGGCTGACTTTGGAACAGCCGGGCAGCATCAACCTCATCCCGGTCGACTATTTCGTAGCTGCCACTCTCGCCATTATTGAAGCAGCCAATACTGACAACATTTACCATCTGACCAATGGACAACCCAGCACAACCGAAGAACTGGCAGAATACTGCGAAAGGTTCCTCAACATAAGGGGATTGGAAATCACCTACGGCCAAGACACAAGATATGAACCGAGCCCTGCCGAGGAGCTCTTCAACCGCTTCATCGAACCCTACCGTCCCTACCTCTCCGACCTCCGAATCTTTGACCGGCAAAATACCGACCGGGACTCGGCCAATCCAGTCCCGCCCCATTTCAACTACGACATCTTCAGGCGCTGCATGGAGTATGCAATGAGCGTCGATTGGGGAAAGAAATCCGACCATCAATAACCATTACCTCCTTTGAATGCCAGCCGTTCCCGCAGGCCATGTTACACTTTTACCAAGGAGCCGATTTCCCGACATTTATGGAGGGACCATGATCACCATCGACGGCAGCCATGGCGAAGGGGGCGGGCAGATCCTGCGCACCGCGCTGGCTCTCTCGGCGATCCGAGGCCAGCCTTTCCGCATGGTCAACATCAGGGCGGCCAGGAAAAAACCCGGCCTTCAGCCCCAGCACCTGATGGCGGTGAAATCCGCCAAAACCGTTGCCAATGCGGAGGTCAGCGGCGATGCATCCGGCTCCATGGAAATCACCTTTGCCCCCCGTACCATCAGCGGCGGCAGTTTCCGCTTCGATATCGGCACCGCCGGATCAATCTCCCTGGTGCTGCAGACGGTCATTCCCATGCTCCTCTTTGCCCATCGTGACTCGACGATTACCGTCACCGGCGGCACCAATGTCCCCTTCAGCCCCTCTGGCGAATACCTGGCCCAGGTCTTTGCCCCGACGCTTAAAAAGCTCGGATGCACCATCCGAATTCACGGGGATCATTACGGCTTCTACCCTCGTGGAGGGGGTAAGGTCAGGGTGGAAGTGTTCAGGACGGAAAAACTGTCCCCCCTCGAGGCGACGGTACGCGGCGCGATCCGCCACGTGACCGGCTGTTCGGGTGTGGGCAACCTGCCCGACAACATTGCCGAGCGGCAGAAGAAACGGGCCATGGAGCTTCTCAAGCCGCTTCCCTGCCCGGTGGAGGTGGAGCGGATCAGGGTGGAAGCCTACGGCCCTGGCTCCTTCGTCTTTCTCCGCCTGGAAGAAGAAAACGGCCTCGCCGGATTTCAGGCTCTGGGGGCGCCCGGCAAACCGGCAGAGACCGTCGCTACCGAAGCGGCAAACCAGCTACTGGAGCATGTGGAGACGGGTGCTGCCATGGACCCCCACCTGGCGGACCAGATCATCCTCTACCTGGCCCTGTGCCGGGAGCGCTCTGCCTTTACCACCTCGGCGGTAACGCGGCATCTGTTGACCAACCTCTGGGTTATGGAGCTGTTTGGCGCGTGCAGATATGCCGTTGAAGGAGAATTGGGCAAAGCGGGAAGGATCACCATTAACTGAAAGGGAATTTGAGCGGGCTTCAGCGGTTGCCCTTTCCCGGCGGTGCATGGGGGTCCGGCTCTCCCCGGAAGGTCCAGTAGAGATACACCAGTGACGGTACGAGAATCAGTGCCCCGAGAGGGAGCACGGTCAAAAAAGCCTTTAGTGTCGGCGGCGGCGCAGCAGCCGCGGCTATGGACAGTTGCCCGATGATCAGGTCGGGATAAAGGGCCGCCGAGAATCCGCTTATGGTGAGGATCACGGTGCCGGCGGCCATGATCTGGGCCGCCAGGTATTGCCGCCGCCAGAGCAGCATTTGGGTGGTCAAGCCGGAGAGAACGGCCAGGAAAACGAAGACCAGCGGCCATGACCGCAGCAGTCTCTGGGCAAAAAGCGGGGCATCGGCCATGGCCACGGGTACCGCCATGGTTGTTATAACCCCGAGAGCAAGGGCAGCCGCCATCCCCCGCCGTCTAAAATCATCCCGCAATTCCCCCACCGTGCGCACGGTCATGTATATGGGAGTCAGATAGGCGCAGACCGCCATCCCCACCAGCCCCCCGACCAGCGTGAAGGGGGAGATCCATCCCCACAGGGTCAATTGGACCAGGTCATCGGCGAGAATAATTCTTCCCGAGGCGATGGCGGTTACCGCCATGCCCAGAGTAAATGGGGTGAGAATGCTGGCAATCTCAAAGGTCCGCGCCACTAGTGGCACGTCTTGGCCGATCTCTTTGCCGAAATGACGGAAAGCAAAGGCGGCGCCGCGGAAATTGATGCCGATCAGGGCAATGACGAAGGGTACCAGGAGGACGGTAAAAAGAATGGAAAATCCTTTGGGAAAGGCGGTAAAGAGCGTCACCACCATGAAGATCAGCCAGACATGATTGGTTTCCCAGACCGGGCCGATGGCCAGAAAGAGGCTGTCCCGCTGTTCCCGGGCACGGGGGCCCGAGGCCAGGGCGGTCCAGATGCCGCCGCCGAAGTCGGCGCCACCGAAGAGGGCATACATGACCAGACCGAGATGGAGGGCCAGTGCGGCCATATTTTCAAGGGTCAACATTGAAGCTCTCCTTGCGGGTCGCACTTCTTTCACCCGCGGGGCGTAGCAGCAGCTTAAGCAGGCCGATGGACATAAGCACGTAGACGGTGACGAATGCCGCCAGCACCAGGTCAATGTCCGGATGGGAGGTCACCCCCTGGGCCACGGTCATGTGCTTCTGAACGATCCAGGGCTGGCGGCCGAATTCGGTGACGAACCAGCCGCTCTCCAGGGCGATCATGCCAAAGGGAGAAGCAATGAGGACGGCCTGCAAAAGCCTTTTTCCTGCCGGTATCGCTTTATCTTGCCAGCGGCGCCACCAGAACCAGCAGGAAACGCCGGCCATGATGAAGAAGGAGCCGACCATCAGGTCGAAAAACGGATGAACCAGACGGGGATCGGGAGCAGTGCCGTGAGGAAAGGCATCCAAGCCCTCCACCACCGCATTCGGTTCCCGGTGGGCCAGAACACTCAACATCTTTGGAATTTTTACGGCATACAAAACCTGCCCTGAAGCTGGATCGGGCCAGCCGCCGATGACAAGGGGAGCGCCGGCCATGGTCGTAAAATGGGCCTCCATGGCCGCCAGCTTCGGTTTTTGATGTTTGGCCACGAAGGAAGCCGCCCAGTCGCCGGAGATGAACATGAGGGGAAGAAAGAAGCCGGCCACAGCCAGTGCCAGGGTCAGCGCTTTTTTGTGGTAAACGGTATCGGTTCCGCGAAGGATGGAGAATGCATAGACACCGGCAACGGCGAAGCCGGTGGCCACATAGGCGGCAAAGGTGCCGTGTACCGCCTCATGGGCCCACGCCGGATTGGCCAGGGCCTGCAACGGGTGCAGATCTGCAGGCATGCCGTCCACCATTCTGAAACCGCTCGGGGTGTTCATCCAGCCATTGGCGCTGATGACGAAGACTGCCGAAGCGGCGGCGGCAACGGTAATGGGTATAGTGCAGAAAAAGAGCGCCCGGCGCGACAGGCGCTTTTCTCCATAAATATACAGTGCGAGGAAGATGGCTTCGGTGAAAAAGGCGAAGCCTTCGATGGTGAAGGCAAGGCCGATGAGGGCGCCGCTGAAGGCCATGAACCTGGGCCAGAGAAAGCCCAGCTCGAAGGAGAGAATGGTGCCCGAGACCGCGCCGATGGCGAACAAAAGGCCGGCGGGGCGTACCCAGCGGCGCGCCATCTGGTGATAGAGATCATTGCCATTCCGTAGCGAGATGCCTTCGGCGATCATCAGCATCAGCGGCAAACCGATGCCGATGGTGGCATAGATGATGTGGAAGGCGAGAGAAACCCCCATCAGTGTGCGGGCGGCAAGCAGGTTGTCCATGGAACCTCCGCTACTCAGACTTTGACTAACAGGACATCTGAGAATTACTACCTTTAGATACTGCTGCTTCCTTCTCCCCATGGGAGAAGGTGGCCGAAGGCCGGATGAGGGGCAGTGCCCACCTGCTCAATGCCCCCTCACCCTGGCCCTCTCCCTCAGGGAGAGGGAATATTGCAGCGTAATATGAAAAAAAACTCAATCAGTTCTACTCACCTCAACAGCCCTTTTCGGCTGGAAGTCCAGCTCATCGGCTAACAGCAGGCAATGGTTTCGAATCCTCTCGGCGACGCCGGTCACATCGGGAAAAAGGGAACCGGCATGGACCCCACACCGATAAAGGTCATACCTGACATGGGGAAAGCGGCTGCCAGGCACCTGTATCTTCACCAGCTTTCCATTTTGGGCCCCACTCTTCTCCAGAGGAATGAATTCCTCCGTCTCCTCGCTGTATTTGTGAACGGTGAAGGCCCCTTCCTGGGACCGAACCCGTCCCGAAACATGCCGCGGCAGATAGACTTCGGTCCTGTAACCGGCAAAGGGTGAAGTGGTGTGGTCGGGATGCTTCACCACATCCTGCTCGTCGGGAATCATCAGCCATACCACCCCATTTTCTTCAGGTGACGAAGGGGCTCTGACGGTAAACCAGAGCGCCCCCAATGCATTGGTGGACCAATCCAGCAGCCGGGTCGGCAGCCCGTGATGCTGGGCAACCGCCAGCCATTCCCACTCGTTTGCCGGCTCGGGATGGACAAAAGGGAAAGCCTCCCGGCAGAAGGTATCGAACATCAGCCTCTCGTTTGCCAGTATGGGCAATGGATGATTTACCGTCGCCACCCTCGGCACCAGCGGCCAATCATGGGCCTGACCGCGAAAAATGGCCAGCTTGTTGGACTGCAGCGTTTCCTCCAGGAGTTCTATATAATCCCTGAGTGATTCAATCCGCCATACAGCATACTGCACCTGCTCCATTTTGGCCAGCGCCATGGCAACCCCCGCTGCAAACGAAAGGAGAAATACTGCAGTATATTCAATTTACGCTAAAATTATAAAAACATCCGAACAAGGGGTGCGCCATGAATACCCTCGATGCCATAAAAACCCGCCGCAGTATCCGGAGGTTTTCCCATAAGCCGGTCGAACCGGGCATGCTGCACGCGGTGCTCGATGCCGCAAGGATGGCGCCGTCATGGGCCAACATGCAGTGCTGGCGATTCGTCGTCGTCACCGATGCTGCTACCAGAAAAAAATTGAGCGAATTATCGTTCGTGGCGGCATTTTTCGCCCCCAGGGGTTACCAGACCAACCCTGCCCAGGCTGCCGTTGCCGAGGCGCCGGTGGTCATCGTTCTCTGTGCCGACCCGGCCCAATCGGGGGAGATGGGGGGGCAGCCCTATTATATGACCGACGCCGGCATTGCCGCCCAGAACATCATGCTTGCCGCCCATTCACTGGGCCTGGGCAGTGTTTTCGTCGGTCTTTTCTATGCACGGAAGCTTCATGAACTGCTCTACATTCCGGAGAATATCCGTATTGTCGGACTGATCCCCATAGGTCATCCACATGACACCATTACGGAGGTACCGAAGAGAAAACCGCTGGAGGAAGTGGTATTCTATGGCAAATGGAAAGGCTCGAGTTTCATAGAATGAAGAAGTTATTTTGATCCTGTTAAAGACCGGACAGCCACTGCCCCAGAAGTAATATCCCTCTGGTGAACTTGCTTGTTTCAAATCTTGACAGGCTTTCAAAGACGAATTCTTCCACCTGGGGCCGCTCGGGATCCACGATACGGGTCACCGGTTCCAGCGCCCCCTGCCAGCCGATCCCCTCCAGAGACTGATCCGGCTGATACAGACAAAGCCGGCTCTCCTTATTATCCACCAGCGAGTCCAGATAATCCACCAGCCCTTCGATCTGCCCCAGTCTGTTTTCCGCCCCTTCATCGTACATCGCCGAATGCTCGGTCAGAAGGGAGATACGCACCCGGCGGATCGATTCTTCAAGTTCCCTCCCCTCCCCAACCTCCGCCTCCCAGCTCATGTTCAGTTCCGTATCGAGCCCCAGACTCCTGTTGGTGGCATTGGCCGAACCCACCGTCAGGAACCGGTCATCCACAAGCATCAGCTTGGAGTGGATGAAAGTCATGTTTCTCTCGCCATTGTCGGTACAGACGGTGGAATAGATCCCCAGACGGTGGCCGTTCTCGGCGGCCACCTCCTTCAGCCCTTTAAGCATCTTCATCTGGGGCAGGCCAAGAAACAGTTCTTCGGTAAAAGGAAGCCTGTCGGGCAGGATCAAGACAATCTCAAGCTTCGGCCGCTGCCGCTCTTTCATCCTCGATACCAGCGCCCAAAAAATCGCCTGGGAACTGAAGTACTGGTTTTCCATATAGACCAGCCGATCGGCAGCCATGATCGCATCGATGAACAAGCGGCGAATCTCCTGGATCTGCTCGCGTAGGGCAAGCAGATCACGGGCCTGGGTCCGGCTTATTGCTACGGAACCTGCCGGCAGGGGAAGGGCAGCCCCGTCGACCTTTGGCAAATGCCCATTGACCGTGGGAAAGACTATGGTTTCCCCTCCTGCCTCGGCCCACCGATCCTGAAATACTCCCAGCAGTTCCCTGACTACCGGGCCCGTATGGTACGACTGGATATCGTGATAAGCGCCGTAGGAGATGCCGTCGACATTTTTTCGTTCCGGATTGTGCCGCAGATGGCGACGGTCATCCCAGCGGTCCGAACAGATGTCGATGCCACCGACGAAAGCCAGTTGGCCATCGATGATGACGAATTTCTGGTGATGGGTGGCATTGACGGCATGCTTGCCGTCAAAGGTGAAATGAATCCTCTCGTTGGTGGACCAGTTGAAGATCAGGTCCTGGAACCATTCCCGTTCCAGTGAAAAGAAGATACTGAAATCCCAGGCGAGGATGTATATCTCCAGTTCCGGGTTCTTTTCGCAGAGTGATTCGAGGAAGGCGAGAAAGCGCACGTCACCATCCGCCAACTGGGCCTCTTTTCCCCTGATGAGACGCACTTCCGAGTCGAATTGCCAGCCGGCCATGAGGATATTGTGCCGGGCATGGCGGGCAGCATGGTAGAAGGCACGGTAATAGTCACAGGCATCGATCAGGAGACCTGATTCCCGGACCTTGTAGATCCCCATGCAGTTGACTCCGGGCTTAAGTATACTCATGACAGCTCCAGTGCCGCCACCAGCGGCAGATGATCGGAAGCCGCCATGGTCAGCGGGGTTCTGTGGGCGCTGATGCGTCTTACCGTGATATCAGGAGTAACGAAGAGGTAGTCAATGCGCATCAAGGGAAGCCGGACCGGCCAGGTACCTTTCAGCCGTCTCCCCCTTCCCTTGCGATGGGCATCATGGAGGCTGCGAATGAAGTGCCGGTAAACGAAAGATCCGGGAAGTGCATTGAAGTCACCGCAGAGGATGACAGGAGGCCGGCAGTCCGGGTGCCCAAGCCAATCGGGACCGGAAAGTGCGTTGGCCTGGCACATGCGCTCCCGGCGGTTAAGACCCAGATGCGTCGCCACCACCTGCACCCGTATCCCCTTCAGTTCAACCTCGGCCCAGACGGCACCTCGCCGCTCCAGGTTTTTATTCACCGGGTGCGTCGGCAGCGCCCCCCCTTTTACCAGATGGATGGGGAAGCGGCTGAGAATGGCATTGCCGTATTCCCCCTCTTCCACCTGAATGGAGGAATGAAAATGGTAGGACATTTCCAGGCTCTTGGCGATCAGGTGAGCTTGGTCCACCAGGTCGGAACGGGTCAGACCTGCATCCAGTTCCTGCAGTGCGACAATGTCCGGGTCGTAGTGGGCGATCACCTCGGCAATCCTCAGGGGAGAAACTTTGCCGTCCATGCCGATGCAGCTATGGACATTATAGGTCATTACCGAAAAATGGATTGTCATGGCCGGGTGTGATGGCTGGAAAATGTCGATCAACATTCAGTAAAATGTGAATTTGTTAATCAACTATAGAAGAAAAGCGCCGGTTGTCAATGGGGATGCGCCTGCAGAGGCGTAGGAGGCGGCAGATGGGAATTAACTTTGATACCAACGCCTGATAACAAAGCCTTTCTTCCCTGGCTTTGTTGCTTCGGCATAGTCATTGACGGCAGTCCGTGCTTTCATGATGCCAGCCAGCACCTGGCGGAGCGGGCGAACAACCACGCCTCCGCCGGTACCGCCGCAGTCCAGGCGGCTTTCGATAGTCCTTTCCCTGTCCAGGACAATTATGACATGACCCGACCAGACAATCAGGTCAAGGGGTTCGACCTCCTTTGCGATTTGGTCAATGTCCTTTCCGGCGATGGGGACCGGACTGCCATAGCCGACCAGTTCGCTGGTATTGCGGGGGGTGAAACCGTTGGTTGCCTGGTAAAGAAGGCCGGAGCAATCCACCCCCTTAAGCCGCCAGAGGTCGGCTGTTTCGGCACTGATGGTTCCTGCAGGGCTGAAAAAGGAGTGCATCTGGTCTATGCCCAGGCGGATATTCCCTCCCCAGACATAGCGGCTCCCCCTGGCGGCAAGCATGTCGTCGATGATGGCCTGGCGCGATGGCAGCCGGCGGGAGCGCTCTATGGGCTTTTTGTCCGTCAGGCGGACGAACCGGCGGTCGATGTAATAGCCTGTTTTGCTGCGGTAGGGGTAATCGGCAGTTGTAACCTTGAAGATGCGCAGCTTTCCCCGCGTCAGCTCTTCCTCGATGGTGAATGCCGTTCCCGGCAGGGCGATGAACTCCATGGCCCGGATCAGTCCGCAGTCGTCGGTCTGGAGCGAGCGCCCGTCACGACCACCGAAAACGGCGGCAAAATTGGGGGTATTCAACACCGGTGTCGGCAGCTGGGCCACTGCATAACGTGGAGCCGATTCGGCGGCGAAGCAGGAGCATGCAATAAGAATGAAACATGCAGCGAAGAGATATTTCATATGGAAACCTTCTATTTTAACAGCCACTGGTGAACTGCCGCCCCTGCCAGCCAGGCGGCGAAACTAGCGGAAAGCACGAGGGGCAGCGGCCACTGGCGGCGGAAACAAACCAGGGCCACGGCAAAGAAAAGTACGGTCGGGATGACCCCCCAGAGAACGCCCCTGGTGTAATCGGTCATCAATCTGGAGTCGCCGGGGTTGTCGCTGTAGAGCCAGAGGAGAACCAGCAAGCTCGTCAGCGGCATGGTGGCAATGAGTCCACCCAGGGAGGGGAATTTCCTGTCGATCTGGGTGCAGGCGATGATAATCAGGTTGGCCAGGAGAAGCTTGACGGCAAATTGCATGGGATAATCCGTAAATCAGAGTCAATATCTGAACTTATTTAGCTAGGGCGCACTGCCGGCAACAGCATCTTGGAGCGGCAGAAGCCTTGGAGGGTTGTCGCTGCGAAGGAGCGGCAGCAGCTTCCTTATTCCCTGTGGTTCATTACCGTTGCCATGAACCAGGACAATACTGCCGTTTGTCGGAGTTTCCCCCTTGGCAAGCCAGGCATCGCTCCCCACCGGTATCAGTGACAGCTGGCGCAACTTTTTCAATAATCTGCCATCGGCCACCAATCCCGGAAAACGGAAAAATATCGACGGCAATAGGCCGTTTTCAAGCAGCGCCATCTCTGTGGACAGGACTTCTTGTTCGAAGTCCACCGTTGGGGTCAGCAGAAAATTCAGATTGAACGGCTTTTTGGGATCATAGGGATGGCTGTGGGAGTGATTGACCCAGGTGATAGCCAGCCTGCCTCCGGCCATTTCCCCCTTGAGCCACTCCATTTCACCCTGGTGATGGGCCAGCCAGTAACCGGTTATTGCCACAGCTACCGGCACGGGACCGCCTGTTTTTCCAGCCAGATCAGCCACGACAGTGAACATTTCACGCTCGAACGGCTTCTTCGACGGACATAGATCCACGCTCAGAAACAGCCCGTTCTTGGACGATTCCCCATGGGTCAGTCCGGCATTCTGCAACCGGGGTTGTGCTGTAAGACGCTCCAGTGCCGTGGAAAAGGGGGAATGCGCTGCCGCGTCCGCCTCGCCGGCAGATGCGGAAGTTGTAGTGGAGGCCGGGACAATGGAAGTTTGCAGGCTGCGCGGATTTACCAGGAGCAGATAAGTGACGCCGTCTAGTATGAACTGGCGGATGGCCAGCTGCAGGTTACCCGCTTCGTCTCGACATACGTGAAAAATGGATTTATAACCGGAGATTTTATCTGCAGCAACAGCAGGAGAGGCAATGAGAAAAAACAAAAGCACTGCTAGTAATACCGCAGAATTAAAAGGATTGATCAGGAATACACGTTTCGTTTTCATCTGCACATCAGGGCAGCACCAATCTCAGCGCCTCTTCTATCTTTTCCACATCCACCTTGGTATTGAAGCAGGGGCCGAAGGGGCGATCATTGAGGACCCCGATCACCGGCAGGGGATAACAGTCCTTGATGCCGGAGGTGAGGTCACGTTCGCAGGCGACGGCCACCACCAGCTTCGGCTTTCTCTCGATGATGACTTTGCGGGCCAGGGTACCGCCGGTGGCCACGGAAATGTCGATGTTGTATTTCTGCGCCAGCTCGGCCAATCCTTTGATGTCGCAGCGGCCACAACGGATACATTTGTTGATGTCGCCGGTGACCTTGATCTCGCAGTCGAAGAGCTGCAGACAATGGGGAAGCAGGATAAGAATGCGGTCCGGGCGAACCTTCAGGTGTTGCGAGGTGACCAGGCTGTTGTTCATGGCGACGAAGGACTGGCGGATGGTATCCTTGGCGATACCGAAGATGGTGCCGATGAACTCTATGACCGGCAGGAGGAACTTGATGACTACGCCGCGCATGAAGCGGGTAAAGAATATATCTTTCCCGAAAGCGGTGGTCAGAACCAGGAGCAGTGTGCCGAACAGGGCGACTCCCGAAAGTGCGGCGAATATAACTCCGGCCAGACGTGGCAGATCCGGATGAATGTTGGCCAGACCCGTGGTCGGCACCCACCAGAACAGGTAAATGATGCCGACGATCAGAAAACAGGTGACCCCCATCAGCGCAACAAAGAGACGTTTGCGGGGAGGAGTTTGGGGTAATTTACTGGTCAAGCTGCATCCTTATGCCCGAGCTTTGCTCCGGTAGCGATCTTGTAACCGGCAAGGAAGTCGCCGGCAGGAAGCCTCTTCTTGCCTTCCAGCTGCAGTTCTTCGATGATGACACTTCCACCGGTACAGGCAACCTCCAGCCCCTGCCTGCCGGCACCGATCACCGTCCCAGGCTCGCCTTCACCTTCGGCAATTCTCACCCGGTAGACCTTGAGCATTTTGCCGTCTAGAAATGTGTAGGTGCCCGGCCAGGGGGTCATGCCACGCACCAGGTTCTTTACGGACCGGGGGTCCCTGCTCCAGTCGATGAGCCCGTCTTCCTTCTTCAGCATGGATGCATAGCAGGTCAGGGCGTCATCCTGCTTTTCCCGGACCAGCTTCCCTGCATTGAGCAGATCGAGGGTCTCGGCAAGGGCGTCGGCGCCAATAATTGACAAGCGGTCGTGCAGCGACTGGGTGTTCTCGTCCGGGTCGATGGAGGTTGTTTTTTTTAACAGCATGTCACCGGTGTCAAGCCCCACATCCATCATCATGGTGGTGACCCCGGTTTCCGTGTCACCGTCGATAATGCACCAGTTGAGCGGTGCCGCACCCCGCCAGCGGGGCAAAAGCGAGGCATGGACATTGATGCAGCCATATGGGGGAATGTCCAGCAGACTCTTGGGAAGGATCTGGCCAAAGGCAACGACAACGATCAAATCGGGAGCCAGCTCGCGGATGCTCTCCACCACCTCGGGAACCCGTACCTTGACCGGCTGCATCACCGGGATACCATGCTGCTCCGCCAGCACCTTTACCGGCGGCGGCAAGGTCTGCTGGCCGCGCCCCCTGGGACGGTCCGGCTGGGTTATTACGGCAACGACCTCCTCCTTCCGGTCGATCAGCTTTTGCAGGGTGGGGCAGGCAAATTCCGGGGTCCCCATAAAGATTATCCGCATTTACCCCGCCTCCTGCAGGTCTTCCATGGTACGGCGGTACTTGCGCCGGAATATCTCCCTCTTCAGGGGCGAAATGTGGTCGATGAAGAGAATGCCGTCCAGATGGTCGATCTCGTGTTGAAAGGCAATGGCGAGAAGGCCATCGGCCTTGAAGGTGACTTCCTCTCCCTCCAGATTCAGGGCCTTCACCACCACCCGCTCATGCCTGCGCACATTGGCAGCATATTTAGGAATGGACAGGCACCCTTCCTCTTCATAGGCCTCGCCGTCGGCATGAACAATGACAGGGTTTATGGCAACCAGTAACTGGGGCTGCTCGTCCTTCCCGGTCACGTCAATGACCACCACCCGCTGATGGACACCGATCTGTGGCGCGGCCAGCCCAACTCCCGGCGCGTCGTACATGGTCTCGGCCATGTCCCGCACCAGTTCCCTGACTTTATCGTTAATAACCGTTACCGGCTGGCATTTCTTTTTCAGTTCCGGATCGGGAAAGGTAAGTATTTTTTTAATCATGGCATTTCCTTATACAAAGCCCGGCAAATTCCACGGCTCCGGGTGGGAACCGGATGTGAATGTTACTTGGAGCCATTTGCCTGCACCCAAGGTACAGGCATCAATGCACTATATAAATTCGGACTGAAAAAATCAATCCATTCCTTTTGCCGGCACCCTACGGCAGCTACTTACCGATCGGTAGATTCCCCTTGACCAAACCGCTCCTTAATGGTATTTACCGGTCGGTAAGTTTGACGCGAGGTGACCATGGCAGAACAACAGAAACAGGACGGCGTCAGGGAAAAGCTTCTGGCTTCAGCTTTGACGCTTTTCAACAACAAGGGTTATGCTGCAACGTCGGTACGTGAAATTGTCGAGGCATCGGGCGTCACCAAACCGGTACTCTACTATTACTTCGGCAGCAAGGAAGGCATATACCTGGAGCTGATGAACAGCTCCTTCGCCCAGTTCGATGCATCCCTGGACAGGATGACCACCATTTCCGGGACTGCCGCTGCAAAAATCATCCATTTCTGCTCATTGCTCCTGGTACTGGTCATCGACCGGCTCGAAGTTCTCCGCCTCATTTATGCCATTTATTATGGTCCGCCACAAGGGGCTCCCCCCATTGACTTCGAAGACTATTACTCAAGAATTGTCGCGACTGTCGAAGCTCTGGTGAAGGAGGGAATTGCCCAAGGAGAGTTTGTGGCCAATGACACGAGGGACACTGCCTGGATCATCGTCTCCATACTCAATACCACCATGGAAGAACAACTGTGCCAGACCCCGCCCCGCATTGACAGTAGACAGATGGAGCGCATGCTGGGCATGGTGTTGCAGGGGCTGATGACGCCCGGATAAAGACAGGACAACTACTCCAAGAAAAGGGGATGAAGAAATGAAGCAACTGCTGATGCTGTGCGTACTATGCCTGGCGGCTGGAACCATGGGCTGCTCGAAAAGCGGAGGAGCAGCTGCCGGCAAGGGTGAAAGCACTGTCAAACCGCCGGTAGCCGTGGAAGTTGCCGTTGCTGCCGCTGCCGACCTTGAGGAAGGGGTGGAAGTAACGGGCACCCTGGAGCCAAAATTCTTCGCCGAGGTAAAGACCCAGATTCCAGGCCTGGTGAAACAGGTTTATGTCACCGAATGGGTGCGGGTGAAGAAGGGGACCCTCCTGGCAAGGATCGACGTGGCCGAAACGGAAGCAACCGTCAAGCGGACCGAGGCCGCCATCAAGTCGGCCAGGGCAAACCTGGCCCAGACAGAGGTAGCAGCAAAACGGGCGGACAGGGAGCTGGCACGGGTGAATAAGCTGAAAGAGGCGGGGCTCGCCACCCAGCAGGCCGTGGATGATGCGGATACGGAAGCTGCCGCCGCTGCCGCCCGCATCGAGGCGAGCCGTGCCGGTATCCGGGTCGCCGAAGAGGAGCATCGCCAGGCGAAGCTGCGCCAGGCGAAGGGAATGGTCTTCTCCCCCATCAACGGCACCGTCGCCCTGCGCGCTGTCAATGTGGGCGATCTGGCCAGCGACGCCGCTGCCGCCATGCCGATCTTCAAGATCGTCGACAACCGCCTGCTAAACCTGACATTTACTGTGCCGTCGGCAGAAATGGCCCGTCTGCAGGTTGGACAGAAGCTGCTTTTCACCACCGACGGCGTCCCCGGCAGGACCTTCCAGGGAAGGATCATGTTCATCAACCCTGAGGTCCAGGCTGCCGACCGCTCCCTCAAAGTGGTCGCCGAAGTGGTCAACGAGCCGGAAATCCTTAAGGGGGGACTGTTTGCCAAGGGAAAAATCATCTGCGGCGTCAGGAAAAACGTCTTGCAGGTTCCCCGCGGAATTCTGAGCGGGCTTGACCTGACGGCAAAGAAGGCGACCCTGTTCGTGGTGGAGAAAGACCAGGCAAGACGCCGCCAGCTGCAGATCGGCACGGTCAGCGGCGAGATGGTGGAAATAACGGCAGGGCTGAAAACGGGCGAACGCTATGTGAACCGCGGCAGCTTCAACCTCAAGGATGGGGACCGGGTAGCCTTCGCCGCAGCCGGAGGGAAATAGACCATGGTACTTTCAGAACTGTCCATAAAACGGCCGGTCTTCGCAGCGGTGATGATGTTGGCCCTGGTGGTGCTGGGAATCTTTTCCTACCGCCGGCTGTCGGTGGAAATGTATCCCAACGTGGAGATACCGGTCATCTCAATCGTCACCAAGTTTCCCGGAGCTTCGCCGGAAACAGTGGAACGGGAGGTCTCCAAGCGGATCGAGGAAGCGGTGAACCAGGTGGCTGGGGTGAAGCACGTCATGTCCTTCTCCCGTGAAAGCGTTTCCACGGTTGTGGTCGAGTTCAGGCTGGAAGAGCAGCTGAACGACGTGGCCCAGGAAGCGCGGGCGAAGATTACTTCCATCCGCGGCGACCTGCCCACAGCCACGGAAGAGCCGATCATCCAGAAGCTGGACTTCAATGCCATGCCGGTAGCGGCCCTTGCGGTACAGTCGGAAACGCTGCTCCCGCGGGAACTGACTGTACTGGTGGAAAAGAGAGTCAAGAAGCGCTTCGAGAGCATTGCCGGCGTCGGCAAGGTTGACATGATCGGGGGACAGAAACGTGAGGTCAACGTGGAGATCGACCCGGCCCGCCTGGATGCGGTGGGGCTGGGGGTCAACGATGTGGTGGACGGACTGCGGAGCGAAAACACCAACACGCCCCTGGGACGGTTGACCCGCGGCGGCGCCGAATACCCCCTGCGCATGGAAGGAAAGCCGGAACGGGCCGACGATTATCGGCAAATGGTCATCGCCCGCAGTAACGGCAGGCCGGTAACCCTTGCAGAAGTGGCTGCCGTCGGCGACGGGGTCGAAGAGAAACGGCGGCTGGCGCTGATCAACGGCATTCCCGCCATCGGCCTGGATATTTACAAGCAATCTGGGGCAAATCAGGTCCAGGTGGTGGACAACATCAAGAAGATCATGGGCAAGGTTGAAAAAGACCTGCCGCCGGGAGTGAGGCTGTCCATGGTCCGCGATGGCTCCATCATGACCCGGGACTCCCTGGCTGACGTGCAGGAGACACTTCTCATTGGCGGTATTCTCACCATCGTCATCGTCTTCTGTTTCATCAACTCCTGGCGTTCGACGGTCATTACCGGCGTCACCCTCCCCATCTCGGTCATCTCCTCCTTCATCGTCATGAACGCCATGGGAATGACCCTCAATGTCATGACCCTCATGGCCTTGTCGCTGGCCATCGGCCTGCTGATCGACGATGCCATCGTCGTCCGGGAAAATATCGTCCGGCACCTGGAGCACGGCAAGGACCACATGGAGGCCTCCCGCTTCGGCACCGCCGAGATCGGCCTGGCGGTCTTCGCCACCACCATGTCGGTGGTGGCCGTCTTCGTGCCCGTTGCCTTCATGAAGGGGATCGTAGGCCGCTTTTTCTTCCCTTTCGGCATCACCGTCTCCTTTGCGGTGCTGGTATCGCTGTTCGTCTCCTTCACCCTTGACCCCATGCTCTCCTCCCGCTGGCACGATCCCGCCATTACAGCCCGTGGTCATCGGAAAGGATTGGCAAAATTGCTGGAAACCTTCAACGACTGGTTCGACTATACCGCAGACAAGTATCGAAGCGCCATCGGCTGGGCTCTCGATCACCGTAAAACAGTCATGGCCTCGGCCTTCGCCGCCTTTATCGCGGGACTGGCCATCTTTGCCACCCTGGAATCCTCTTTCATGGCCACTGAAGACAACGGAGAATTCCAGGTTTCCTTCAAGACAGCCCCCGATGCCAGCATGGCCGAGACGGAAAACCGCCTCGGCCTGGTCCTTGACCGGATGAAGAACATCCCGGAAATAGACCATACCTATGCCACCATCGGCGCCGGCGACAGCGGCACGGTCCGGGATGGGCTCGTTTACGTAAAACTCAAGGAAAAACAGGAGCGCACGCGGAAACAGCAGGAGATTCAGCAGGTGGTGCGGGAACGCCTCCGGCAGATTCCCGGCATCACCTTCTCCATCGAGATCGTCGGCAGCATGGGGAGCGGCAAGCCGCTCAATGCCAATCTCAAAGGGGAAGATATCGCCGTCCTCAAGGGACTGGCGGCCAAACTGAAGGAGGAGATGTACAAGATTCCCGGGATCGTCGATATCTCGGCAACCCTGGAACACGACATCCCCGAGTACCGCCTGCGGGTGGACCGGGAGCGGGCACTGTCCGCCGGTGTGTCCACCAACGACATCGTCGCCTCCCTGGGCCGGCTGGTAGGGGGGGAAGCAATCACCACCTATGAAGATGAGGACGGCGATGCCGTCGACGTGCGGGTAAGGCTGCCTGAAAACCTGCGGCAGAACCCGGGGCAGGTACGAGACCTGAAAATTTCCGTCCCCGACGGAGCCGGCAGCACCAAGCTGGTGCCGATGTCAGCGATCACCAGCTACGAGGTGGCAGCGACCCCCAGCGAAATCAACCGCCGTGACCTGTCGCGCCAAGTGACCGTCAGCGCCAATCTGGACAATCTCCCCATCGGCACGGCGGTAAAAAAAGTGGAAGCGGCAGCCAGCAACATCCGGATGCCCCCTGGATACTCAGTAAATTTTTCCGGGGAGGCGGAAGACATGGCTGAATCATTCGGCTACATGGGAGAATCGTTGCTTTTGGCGGTGCTTTTCGTCTATCTGATCCTTGCCGCCCAGTTCGAGTCGTTCCTGGAGCCGCTGGCCATCATGCTTTCGCTGCCCCTCTCCATTGTCGGCGTGGCCGGCATGTTGAAACTGACCGGCGACACCGTCAACATCATGTCTCTGATCGGCCTGATCATGCTCATGGGGCTGGTGACGAAGAACGCTATTCTGCTGGTGGATTATGCCAAAGTCCTGCAGCGACGGGATGGCATGCCGCGGCGGCAGGCGGTGATCGAAGCGGGACGGACGAGACTGCGCCCCATCGCCATGACCACCCTGGCCATGATCTTCGGCATGCTCCCCCTCTTCTTCGCCATAGGCTCCGGCGCCGAGGGGCGTGCTCCCATGGCTCGCACCGTCATCGGCGGTCTGCTGACCTCAAGTCTTCTGACCCTGCTGGTGGTGCCGGTGGTCTATACCGTTGTCGACGACTTGGGGGCATGGCTGAAGCGGAAGTGGAACAAAGAGCATGGGCAGAATTCGGACGCCGGAGCCCCGCCGGCAGGAGAGGCCCGTAGAGGAGCCGGCAAAGTAATCAGGCTGCTTCCCGGCAGAAGGTTTTTCAGGGGACTGATCGGTGCGCTCTGCCTGCTCTGCGGCTCGATGGTCCTTGTGTCCCGAGCCAACGCGGAGGTGCAGACGCTGACCCTGGAGCAGGCCCTGCAGATTGCGGCGGAAAAGAACCGGGACCTGGAGAAGGCCCGTGAGTACTTTAAACAGGTGGAAGGGCGGTATGTGGAGGAGCGGGCAGCAGCCCTGCCGCAGCTTTCCCTGAACGGCACCGTCGCCCGTGACTGGGACGACAGCCAGAGCGCCTTCTTCGGCGTCTCGGGATCACAGGACAGGCGAAGCGCCGAGTTGAGCGCCTCCCAGGTGCTCTTCTCCTGGGGCAAAGTGGGAGCTGCCATCCGCGCCGCAAAAATCGGCCTCAAGACCGCAGACGATCAATTGCGCCTCTACCGTCAAGCAGCAGCCCGTGACGTTTCCGTCACCTTCTATAACGTCCTTCTCGCCCGGGAACTGAACGCCTTTGCATCGCAGAACCTGGAACAGAAAAAACGTCACCTGGATGAAACCCGCAAAAAATACACTGAAGGGATTGCCACCGAATACGATGTGCTCGCTGCTGGTGTGACCGTCGACAATGCCCGCCCGGAGGTGATCCGCACGGAAAACCAGATCCGCACCGCCAGCCAGGAACTCCGCTACCTGCTTGCCCTGGACCATGAGATTGAGGTCAGCGGCGCCCTTGATGCGGCAATAACGCCCCATGCCACGTATGAGGAAGCTATCGCCGTTGCCGAAAAAAAGAGGCCGGAGTTGGCCGATTTGCGCCACCGTCTGGGGATGTACGAGGAACTGGTAAATGTTGCAGCAGCCGACAACAAGCCTCGACTGGATCTGAAGGGAAGCTATGGCTGGAAGCAGCTGGAGATTGGAGATAACAAGGCGGACGGGTTTGCCTGGAGTGCGGGGATCTACCTGAGCTTCCCCTTCTTCGACGGCTTTCGCACCAGCGGCAAGACGGCTCAGGCCGAATCAACCGTCAGAAGTCTCAAGATCGACGAGGCAAAGCAGCTGGATGCCATCGCCCTGGATGCGCGAAATGCGGTCAATGCCCTGGCCGAATCGGAAGAGATCGTAAACGCCCTGTCGGGGACGGTAAAGCAGGCAGAAAGGCTGCTGACCATGGCGGAAAAGGGGTATGAGCTTGGGGTAAAGATCCGCCTGGAGGTGGAGGATGCCGAACTGAACCTGCTGCAGGCCAAAAGCAACTTTTCACGGGCGAAACGGGACTATCTGGTGGCCAGGGTCAACCTGGACTGGGTAATGGGGGTGCTGGGTGAATGACCTGAACCGGCCATCGGATATGGCAGGGTAACAGGAGGTAACCGTTCAGTGCGCCTGCAACGGAGCATGCCTGCCCAAGGCTTCCAGGGTCCTTATCGCTTCTTCGGAACCCTGTTCCGCAGCCTTGACGAACCACTTGATGGCCTCCCTCCTGTTCTGCTTCACCCCATGGCCATGGAAGTACATGAGGCCAAGACTGAACTGGGCTTGATCGAAGCCCTGGTCGGCTGATTTGCGGTACCATTTGACTGCTTCCTTCCAGTCCTGTTTGATACCATCCCCCTGGTCGTACATGTGACCCAGATTAAACTGGGCATCGGAGTCCCCTTGGCCGGCGGCCTTGCGGAACCATTTCACAGCTTCTTTTTTGTTACGTTCTATCCCCCTGCCGTAATAATAAAGAATGCCTAAATTGAACTGGGCTTCGGAAACACCACTTTCGGCGGCCCGGCGGTACCATTTGACCGCCTCCTTTTTACCTTCGGCACCACTGTCATCCCTGTCATAGTAAAAACCGACCTTGAACTGGGCCTTGGCGTGCTTCTGTTCAGCGGCACGGCGGAACCACTTCAGCGCCTCCTTTTTGTCGGCTTCGACCCCTTCCCCCTTTTCATACATGGTGGCGACGGCAAACTGGGCAGCAGGCTTCCCCTGCTCGGCCGCCTTCAGATACCAGCGGGCAGCCTCTTTTTTATCCGGCGCCACACCCAGCCCCTTGTCATAAAGCTGGGCAATTGTCAACTGGGCTGTGCCATGCCCCTGCTCTGCGGCCTTGCGATACCACTTGAAAGCTTCAGCTTCGTCCTGTTTGACGCCGTCGCCACGGCTGTACATCTGGGCCAGGTTGTATTGGGCCGTCACATGTCCCTGATCTGCAGCCTTGCGGTACCACCTGGCTGCCTCCTTCCGGTTGGTCAGGGTGCCCTCCCCCAGTGCATACAAGAGGCCAAGGGCATACTGGGCCTTCACGAAACCCTGGTCCGCAGCCTTGCGATACCACTTCATCCCTTCGGTTGGGTTCGGTTTTCTTACCCCTTTCCCTTCCGCATACATGAGGCCGATCTGATACAATGCCTTGGGGCTCCCGTCCGTCCTGAACTCACGCATGGCCGTGGCGAAATCACCATCATTATAGGCACGAAGCCCTGATTCGTAATCGGCGCGGGCAGCCGTTGCAGAAACAATACAGAAAAGAATTGACAAGGCGACTATGTTCTTGTGGCGTACCATTTCAGCCCTCCACAGCTTGAATGAATTTTTTGTAACTATTGCAAATCCCAAGTCTGTGGTCAACTTTTTAATATTTCATTGGACAAGTGTAGCGACAGTTCCGCAAAATCCATTGACACTGAATATGCGATAGCGTATGGCTCATATTGCCAGTAGTTTCCATCCGGAAACTCCGGATGAGAAACTAGTGGTTTCCGATTCGGAAAGAGGGGATTTTTTGTTCTGGCAAGGAAATCAAGGGCTTGCGCGGAGACGTACATCGGTACGTCGCACAAGTAAGCCCGCAGATTGACGCCGCCAGGGCAGAAAAGAACCCTTTCCGGATTGAAACCAGGAATATTCGTGCCACAGGGGAAGATCTCTCTATGCATATGGCGGACGCATTACTGTCTCCGGCTGTCGGTGGAACCATGTGGGGGGCATCGGTCATCACCATCGCCTACTGTTCGGCAAAAGTGCGCAACAGGCTCGATGATCGCAATGTGCCGCTCATGGGGGTGCTCGGCGCCTTTCTCTTTGCAGCGCAGATGATCAACTTCACCATTCCGGGAACCGGATCCAGTGGTCACCTGGGGGGTGGGCTTTTGCTATCGATCCTTCTGGGACCCCATGGGGCATTCCTCTCCATTGCCTCAGTCCTCGTGGTCCAAGCCCTGTTCTTTGCCGACGGAGGATTGCTGGCTCTCGGCTGCAACATCTTCAATATAGGCTTCTTCCCCGCCTTTATTGCATACCCCCTCATCTACAAGAAGATCCTCGGCCCCAATCCCGGGCGTTATCCCATGACAATGGCCACCATGATTGCCGCCATTGCCTGTCTACAGCTGGGGTCCCTTGCAGTGGTGCTGGAAACTTTTTTTTCAGGCATTTCAGTCCTGCCGTTTCCCACTTTCGTGCTGCTGATGCAGCCCATTCATCTGGCCATAGGCATTGTCGAAGGATTCGTCACCCTGGCAGTGGTGTCATTCATTTACAAGGTCCGACCGGAAATCCTCGAGAATGCCTTCAGTGGGCAACCTGCAGGCAATCATCCGCTACGTGATATTCTGCTGGCTTTCATGGCAGTGGCCATCATAGCCGCCGGCGTCCTCTCCTGGTTCGCTTCAAAAAATCCTGACGGCCTGGAATGGGCCATTTTCAAGGTAACGGGCAAGGAAGAGCTTGCGGGGCCGAACCTGGGGCTTCACGGGGCACTGGCCCGAATTCAGGACAAGACCGCCCTGCTCCGTGATTACTCCTTCGGCAAGTCTGCAGAACAGAAAATAAAGCCTTCGGCAACCGGTGAAACAGAGAAGATCGACCGTAAGGCTGGTACCAGCATTGCCGGTCTTGTGGGCACCCTGATCACACTGGCATTTTCCGTGGTGATCGTTTTTTTTCTCAAACGTCGCAAGACATCCCCACCCGGGTAAAACTTTTAACGTAAAACGAGCAAAGGGTGCCTGTTACGATCTCATCGGGTAACCTGCACCCTTTGCACTGCGTCCGCCAGGAGCTGTAAGCTCATGCTGCTTTTGACACTGCTTCCTGCTCGCAGGCTGCCACCAGCATTTCATATCTTGTTGTAAAGTCTCCGGTAGTTCGCGCTTCGGCAGCCTCATATCCGGCAACAATGGCATCACGGGCGGCTTCTGGCAAAAGCCTTTCCGCAAGCGGGTAGAGAACTGTGTCCTCCTTGCTGATGTGCTCCTTCAGGAGTTGCACATAGGCCAGGGCGTTTTCGGCAATTGCTCCGTCCCGGTCCATTTCCCCAGCCAGGGCCGCCATAGCCGCCTCTTCCATTGCCTTCACGTACGTCCTTCCCTGGTCATGCTCCATGAGCATTGCCGCCACCGGGCTGTTTTCTCTGGGCATGCCGTTTTTCACCAGTGACTCGAACAGCACGTCCTCCTCTTTGGCATGGTGGTAACGGTCGGCATAGTTCCTGATAAAATCCACCCCATCGAGATAAAAGCGATACTCTCTAAAAGTCCCGGCGGCAGTGGCTCGGGCATTCCTTTCCAAAATCGCCAGCATGCGCAGAATAAGCTTGTGCTCAGCAACCAGGGCCTGCGTAATATCCCTTTTCATCTCAGTTTCTCCTCTCGCCGTCAACACCGATGATGACCGTCTCCAGCGGAATATCCTTGCCCGACTGCTGCAACGCCTGCTTGACCATTACATCGAGCCCGCGGCAGCATGGGACTTCCATGATGGCCACAGTGATGCTTTTCACCCCATTGGCGCGAAATATCGTTGCCAGTTTTTCCACATAAGCACCCGTATCATCCAGTTTCGGACAGGCTATGGCCAATGCCTTCCCCTTCAGCAGGTCGCTGTGAAAGCTGCCCAGGGCAAAGGCAACACAGTCGGCCGATATGAGAATATCGCTGTTGTTGAAGTATGGTGCGGTGGAAGGCACCAGGTGCAGCTGCACCGGCCACTGCCGCAGTTCTGAAACGGCTTTTTCCGTTGCCGCAGTCTTTGTCTCTTCTCTCTCGATGACCCTTGCCATGCTGCCGGGGCAGCCACATCCCAGATTACTCATGTTCGTCTCCTTTTCTCTGATTGATGATTTATTTATGCGGCGTTCTTTGCCATATACCCGTTTATCTCTGCTTCGATGCGCGCTTCGTCTTCCCTGGAAAGACCATGGATGGAAACCACGTCCTTCAACAGGCAGATGCCCACTTTGCAGGTGACACAGCCGATCTCGAACCGGTTCAGAATTTCACCTATCTCCGGATACGTCTGAATCACATCCTGAATTGCCTTGTTGCCCAGGTCGTTGTTGAATTCCATCTGGCACCTCCCTCTCTTTGATGATTCTCAGCATACGGCATCAATGGAAGGAAGATTATGACCTGGGTCAAAAAATGTGGGTTTGGGGGAATCGAAAGAAAAGGACCTGTGCAGAAGGAGAAACGACACCGGATGACGGAGCGCGGTTAGCGCAGGATTCATATTACACTTGTCTACATATTTAAGATAAGGAAGAGGGATGGATTTGCGGTGCAGGCCACTCGGGCAGCATGGCCCGATATTGGCTTCAACGCCCGGTTATCTTGTAGATATCTCCGCTTGCCAGATCGGCCACATAAACATTGCCCACTTCATCTTCGCCGAAGGTGGAAATCTTCAGGGAGGTCTTTAAGAGCAGCTTTTTCTCCCATTTGCCACCGGTGCGTCTCAGCCCCCAGATCCTGCCGCTGCAATAATCGCCATAGAAGTAGATCCCCACAAGGGAGGGAGATTCTTTGCCACGGTAGACGAAACCGCCGGTGATAGAGCAGTCACCCTCAGAATGATCATACTCCGCCACCGGCAAGGTCAGACCTTTTTTGGAGCAATCTTTCTTTTTAAAGCAGTGGGAGCCTTCCGTCATTCTCCAGCCATAATTTTCTCCCCCTTTGCTGGCTGCCGGCTGGAAGTCCACCTCCTCGTAAAGGTCCTGTCCCACGTCGGCAATGTAGAGATCTTTTGTCTCGCGGTCGAAGGAGAAGCGCCAGGGGTTGCGCAGGCCGTATGCCCAGATTTCATTCCTGAACGGATTGCCGGGGGGTATCCGGTAGGGCGACACCCCCGACTCCACATCCAGCCGCAACATCTTCCCCAGAAAAGTATCGAGACGCTGTCCGTTGTTGCGGGGATCCCCGGCACTGCCGCCGTCGCCGAAGCCGATGTAGAGAAAACCGTCGGGGCCGAAGGCGAGCTGACCGCCGTTGTGGTTTCTGAAGGGCTGCGTGACACGGAGAATGATCTGCGCCGTGGCAGGTTCGGCAATATCTACATTGGCGCCTATCCCATAGCGTGCCACAGTCGAATTGCCGATGCCGCTGTGATCGGTGTAGTTGACGTAGAAATGACCCTTTTGCTTGAAACCGGGGGGGAATGCGATGCCGAGCAGCCCCTGCTCGGAGCCTGAAGACTTGACCAGCTTCTCGATATCCAGAAATGGCGCCGGCAGAATTTTCCCATCCCTGAGGATCCGCACCCTGCCGCTTTTCTCCAGGATAAAGAGTCTGCCGCTGCCGTCTGCCCCATTGGCGATATCGGTGGGCTCGTCAAAACCGGAAGCGTACTTTTTCAGGGTGATGGAGGGGAAAGGGGCGGCTGCATGGGCAGGGCCGGCGGCATCTGCACCCTCAGGTGCTCCCCACAGGAAAAGCACCAGGAAAAGCATGAAGCTAACCATCATTAACCTTGCCGAGAATCCCATCGCCCCCCCTGATTGTCATGTCGGTTCTGGCCGGTCCCAAGATAATTCTAACCTTCCCGGTTAAGGATGCAATGGCTGCTGGTGGGGTATTCTGTCATGGAAGAATGGAGGACAACAAGATATGGCCGTCGGCCCGGCGGTACGGTCATCACGGAGGGTTTGTCGTGGGGTATATTGCCGGTAAATATTACCTGCTCACCTGGTTGCGCCCCTTGCTCTTTGCCCGGTAGAGGGCTTTGTCTGCGGCCTTTATCACATCGTCCGGCAGGCGCAGGCTGTCGCTGCTCTCTGCTACGCCGATGCTGATGGTAACCGAGACCGTTTTGTCGCCATGGCCGGCATTGCGTTTCTTTTTTCCTTCCTCTGCCTTCTTGGGGCGGTCCTTGCTGCGGATCGACAGCTCGTAGGCGCTGATGGCACTGCGCACATCTTCGAGAAAAGGGATGGCATCGCCCATTTTCCGGCGGGGAAAGACAATGGTGAATTCTTCGCCACCATAGCGGAAAGGCCGTCCTCCCCCCTTCACCGCACCAATTTTTTTCGCCACCATCTTCAGCACCTGATCCCCCACATCATGGCCATGGGTGTCATTGAAGATCTTGAAGTGATCCACATCAAGCATGGCAATCGTGTACTGCCGCCCCATGGACAGCATTTGCTCGTTCAGGGCGCGACGGGAGGGAAGCCCGGTAAGATCGTCACGGAAAGCCATGTTGTGGGAATCCTGAAGAACGCTCACCGCAAGGATAAACGCTGCAGCGGCAATGAAAACCAGGGGGAAATCGCCAACGGTCAGAGTGTTGAAGGCAATGAAGACCGCAACCAGTGCGCCAAGCAAACCGCTGTCGATGGGGGATTTGTGGATCACGACCCGGTACAGGACCAGGACAAAGCCGATGATGGCAACCAGCCATGCAACCTGTGGAACCGGGGAGTCAGAAATAAAGGGGATGTCCAGAAATGGGCGAGAGAAAAATAGCGGCACCTGGCCGTAGTCTTCACGGTATCTGATGATCCAGGCGACCGCTGCCAGCTGCATGGCAAGAAACGCAAAGCGCATCCTTCCCGAAAGGGTGAAGACCCCCCGTTCCCTCACATGGCAGAAGATGGTGATATTGAGAGGAATAAGCAGGCAGAGAAACTGGAAGACGACACGGGGAAGAAAGTCTGAGAGCCCATGCTGGAGATAGGTGCGAAAGAACCAGTAAAAGCCGGCCAGGAGCAGCAGCACGAAAAAGGCCCGCCCCCTGCTGAAGGCGAAACTGAGTATCAGGCCGGTGGCAATGAACAGATAAGGGGAAAGCAGGGCAAGCTCATGCTGCGGAGGAGGCAGGGCCGCAATATGGGGAATCGCCAGGTAGGCCATGACAAGAAGAATGACGGAAGGGGCTAAAATAGTAAGCTTTTTCAGTGCGGCAACCGTCACCAGTGTCATCTCCTGCCATGATTAACATATGCACAGATTCAATACACTGTTGTGCGGCAGCATGTCAACACGATTAACAGGAACCGGCACCAGAGCCACTCTGGATGAAAAAGGATGGTGGGTCGATGAATTCTCCGCGACAGACCGGGCAACGCCCCGGCTTCTTCAGGCGCTCTCTTTTTCTGAAGACAAATCCGCACTTGCGGCAGACAGCAGGTGTCACGGCCAGATGCAGATTCTGCCTGTGCAGCTGTATATGCTCCAGATGGTCGTAGACATCCTTTTCGCCGATGCCGGTCTGCTCGGAAATCTCCCGGGCTGTCAGCTCATTTTTCTCCAGGAGGGCGATAATGGCATGGCGGACGGTTTCATGCTGCTCCACCGGAATAAAGGGTTGGCTCGCCTTCGGCTTTCTTCCTATCTTGCATCACCTTCTTTCCCTGGAATATCCTCCATCCCGATTCGGCAAATTCCATCAGGCCATCCAGGGTGCGCTGGTAAAAACGCTTGACCGGCATCTGGTTGACGAGGATCAGACCATCTTTGCGCTCCAGGCTCAACCTGTCCCCCGGCACCAGGCTGGCGATGCTCTGGTAATGCTCGCCGCCGATGCCGAAGAGGAAGGTATAGCGGCCACCGTTCATGCGGCATGACACCAGCATCAGCGTATTGAGCGGCTGGCTGGTTTTGTAGTCGAAGCGGGTGGTGGAAGTGACGTAGCTACCTTCGACCGTCTCGGTGCCGGACAGGAGGGCATCTATGGTGACCTGCTTGGGTTTCAGCGTACCCAGGGACGGCAACCCCCACGGCTTGTATGGCTGACAGGGACGGTGGCGAAAATGTGAAACCCGCTCCAGCAGGATCACCACATTGTTGTTGATGGGGCCGCCGATGGAATGGGAAAGGCCTGCCTGGAAGCCCCTCTCCAGAATCAGCCGGTGATTTTCCACCACCTGGATCATTCCGGTGGCCCCCAGAGGATGGCCGCGCCCCTTGAGGCCGCCGGTAAGGTTTGTGGGGAATCGGCCTCGCTCGCCGGTGAGGCTCTCGTCGAAAAGACCGTCCAGAAGCCGCGCACGGGGAAGAATACCCAGATCGACCATATTGATGGGACCGAAGCCGTTGAATGGGTCATGCATGTTCACATGCAGCTTGCCGGCGAAGGTGGTGATATCCTTGATGCCGGCCATGCCGTAGGCAGCGGCCGCCGCCCGCACCGTCGCCGGGAATGACTGGAAATAGCGACGGTCGGCGATGGTTGGAATATCCGTGGCGCTACCCACCCCGGTCACCATGACCTCTTGGGGGCGGGCCGTGAGAATGACCGCCGCCACCCCGTCGGACATGGGGCAGAAATCGTGGTAGCGCAACGGCCACCAGTACATGTAGTTCTTGCCGTTGACAATCTGCCGGTAATATTCATCCACCGGAATCTGGAAATTGAGATGGGCATCGGGATTGCGAGCGGCAAAGCGATGGGCCCGTTCGGTGAGCATGGCCGAAAAGGCAGTCCATTCCTCCTCCGAGAGATTCAGGCGCTGCATGAGAGACCGGGCCACCAGTGCGCCGCAGGCCGGCATGGACAGGCCGAACTCCGCCTCGTCCCGGTCGATGACCCCGGCGACAATCTTGGTGGCATCCAGGGTGGAGACGTCGCTCATCTTCTGAATGCCCATGGCCAGGACATGGTCGGAGCGCCCCGAGGCAATCTCCATGTAGGCGTTTTCAAAGGCAGATGCCCCCGACGAGGAAGCGGTATCGATCAACACCGACTTGGCGCCGGAAATGCCCAGCACCCCGGCCACCTTGGCGGCGGTGTTGTCCACCCCGGAAAATGCCCCCGGATTCTGGCTCCCCACGACAACAGCCTCAATATCCCTGGGGCGAACCGGGCTGGATGCAAACACAGCCGCCGCCTTTTCCGCCAGTTCCAGAAAGGTGCACGCCTCCCGTTCCTTGCCATTGTACCGCCCCACCGGCGCCATATATGACGCCGCAATATAGACCCTGCGCGGATGAAAAGCTGTTTTCATGGTCGATTCCTTCCCTCGTTGGCTTTGCGAAGTGTGAATCACATTGTAGCCGATGGGAAGAGATATGCAATTTCCGGCAGGATTCTTTCTGCTCCTTTCATAGCGGCGTCATCACCTTTGACAACCACTAAAATCGGGTTTATAGTGCGCGCAAATTTGGCAGGCATTGATCCTTTTGCCGTGAGGCTGTGATACGGCTATTGAAGCGCGGCGTCGCCCCCGGCGCTTCACCACATTACTGCGCTCCACTGCCGTTGGACAAATCAACCAGGACTAGCACATGCGCGTTCTTTTGCTGTTATTTTTTTTCCTATTGTCCGGCTGCACGTTGATTCAGCGCTCCGTCCACATGTACGGCAGCGAAGCGCCTTCCCCTCTTTCTTTTCACTACAAAGACTGCGGTTCGAGCATCTACTACACATTCACCGTCGGTGACGCATCCAAGGTGGATACCCTACTCTTCTTTTACGGAGCGACAGGCTGCCCCAGTTGGAAGGCCGTAATGCCCAGCTATGTCGGCGGTCTCACAGTCAATGCCCGTATATTCGTCCTGAATAAAAGATTTGTACCGGACCGTTCTACCGGACTGTTCGGCTGCGGCCAGGAATTTCATCTCGCTAACAATCCAGAACAATGGTCAGCCGACTATTCCGAATTCATCGTCGCCCAGATCGGCTCCACTGCGCCCACCCCAAGAAATATCGTCTTAGTTGGCGTCTCGGAGGGAGCATTGACCGCAACCAAGGTAGCCGGGTCAAACCCAGCAGTTACCCACCTTGCGATTATCGGCAGCGGCGGCTACTCGATGCGCAAATCACTCTCCACCCTCCGGGAAAAAGGCCTCATATGGTTCGATGTGGAGTCAGGCTGGAAGAAGATTGCAACCGATTCACGCAGCATTGAAAAGAGTTGGTATGGCAACCCCTATCGCTGGTGGTCCGACGTCATGGACATCGAACCTCTACCCGACTTTCTCAAGCTATACATTCCCATCCTGGTGGGTATCGGCGAACAGGACGAAAGTGTTCCGGTCGATTCTGCACGTTTCCTGGAATCGAAGTTCAAGGAGGCAGGGAAGAATAACCTCACTCTCAGGGTCTATCCAGCTGCAGACCACCGTTTAAACGCTGCCGGCACTTCTTATCGCGGGGAGTTTTTTGCAGAGCTCAGTGACATCCTGCTATCAAGCGTAAAGTAAAGGGGTCAATAATGAAGCGATTGAAAAAAATTCTGTACTGGTCGGCTACTTCGGTTCTTCTTTTGGCACTTATGCTCTTTGCTCTGATCTACTGGAGCATGCGACCCACAAGGGGAATACCCATCAAGAAATATGCAGTTCCACGTGCTGCACTTCTCATCATTGATATCCAAGAAGATTACACGGGACCCCAAGCTAAGAAGCGTTACCATGACGGAGATCGAATTGTGAGGGTCTCTAACGCCTTACTTGCACAGGCTCAAAAAAAGGGAATTACTGTTGTTTATATAAAAAATGTAATCGATAATCCAATCATGTCGTTTTTTACAGACGGGATCAACGCGCCTAGTTCCCCTGGAACGGAAATGGACCACCGCCTTATCAAAGTCCCCATGGCCATAACCCTCTCCAAGAATCGGCCGGACGCTTTTTCCAACCCCGAGCTTGAGGCTTACCTTGCAGAAAAGCAGATAAGCCAATTATTAATCACGGGCTTGGACGGGGCTTACTGTGTGAACGCCACGGCCCGTGGCGCCCTGAATCGCGGCTATAAAGTGACGCTCTTCCAAGATGGTATTGCGACGGAAAGCAGCAAAAGCATTGAAAAGCTGGCACAAAAGTGGAGTGAGGCTGGAGCTCAAGTCAAGGCAGGGTCTGAGATCAGCCCTTGATAAATAGGGAGATGATGTCAGACTTTGCATCTGGTGATTTGCAGGAACCCGGACTGCTTAAGTGCGAGCGAACTTTAAAAACACGGAAACCACCATGAACATACATAACATCCTCATCCATCTCCAGAACACCGTCGATGCCTTTTCCTTCAAGCCGCGTCATCTTGACCAACTACGTCAGGCGCTTCCCCATATCCCCATCACCGTGGCAAGTGACACCAAGGACTTCATGGAGCGACTTCCCGAGGCGGAGTGCGTGCTGGTCTGGCATTTCAAGGCACCGTGGTACGACAAGGCGCCGAAGCTGAAGATGGTTTTTACCCCGGCTGCCGGCCACGACTGGGTTGACGAAGATCCATCGGGCCGGGTGAAGACGCACTATGGCAGCTTCCACGGCCGTATCATGCGGGAAAGCCTCCTCTCCATGATGCTCTACTTCAACCGGCGCATGGGCAAATCCCTGGACGACCAGAAGAACAGGGTCTGGGGACGCCTGGGATACAATGACTGCACGGCCCTTTTCCGGCAGCAGGTGCTCATCGTCGGTTTAGGTGCGCTGGGAGAGTCCATGGCAGAACTGCTGAAGGCGTTCGGGGCCGGGGTTACGGGGGTCAAGCGGCGTGTGGAAGGCTTTGCGGCTCCCCTCGCCGTTGACCGGGTCATCCCCTTTGGCCGGCTGGAGGAGGCATTGCCCCATGCCGATCACGTGGTGCTGCTCCTGCCGGGGGGCGCAGAAACCGACGGTATCTTCACCACCCGGCATTTCGATGCCATGAAGCCGGGGGCTTGCCTGTACAACCTGGGGCGCGGCAATTGCTACAGGGAAGAGGATCTGCTGCACGCCCTCCATGACGGCCCGTTGGCGGGTGCGGGTCTGGATGTCTTTGCAGTCGAGCCGCTGGCGCCCGATTCCCTCCTGTGGCATGAACCGGACATACTGATCACCCCCCATTCCAGCGCCATCAGCCAGGAATATATCGATCTCTTTATTGAAGAGCTGCTTGAAGCCCTGCACCAGGCCGGCTTCTGCCTGGAGAAAAATCATTTGTAACATCTGTGCAGTCGCAACCGGGAGAGCATCATCATGAACGTGGCAGGCACCTTTCTTGGCTTTGCCCGGCAAATGGCCCTTGCCAGCCATAAGCAGCTCTGCTATTTTATGCCCTTCAATTCACGCGAAAAGGACAGGTAACAATGCCGATCAAGATGAAAAATGTGGTGGTCTTTGTTCTCGACCTGGAAAAGGCCAAGCAGTTTTATAAGGATCAGCTCAAGCTGCCCCTGGTGCAGGAGTCGCCGACCATGATGGAGTTTTTCCCCGGCGGTGGGCCTACCCTGGGTGTGGCGCTGGCCATGCACGATGCGGCGAAGCCGCTGGCAGGGCGGCATACCGGTATTACCCTGATTGTTTCCGACATTGAGGAACTGTGCAAGGAGCTTGCTGCCGCGGGCGTCAAGTTTGCCGAGCCGCTGGAGCGGACGCCATGGGGGAAGATGGCGGTGGTGCTGGATCCGGACGGCAACCAGTTCGCCTTGGTCGAAGGTTAACACTGTGAAAATCATCGATAAAAACTTGCTGGACGGCCTGACCCATGAAGCCCAGGCAAACCCGAGGCTCAGAAAGAACTACAACCTGCATCCGACGGACGATTTCTGCTGTCATCGGCTGCTCAACGCCATCGAGCCCGATTCTTACATCCGTCCCCATCGCCATCTTGACCCGGTCAAGGATGAGTCCTTCGTCATCCTCAGGGGCAAGCTCGGCATCATCATCTTCGCCAACGACGGTAAGGTTCTGCAGAGCTCTGTTCTCAGCACGGAAAGCGGGACCGTCATTGCCGACATTCCCCACGGCGTATTTCATACGGCAGTGAGCCTGGAGCCGGGAACAATCTTCTTTGAGGCGAAAGCCGGCCCGTACCGCCCTTTGGCCGAAGGGGAAAAAGCCCCCTGGGCTCCGGAAGACGGGACTTCCCTTGCGGGGAAATATCTTGCCGAGCTGAAGGCGCTCCTCTCCTAACGATGATACTGCGCATCATTCTCATAACCATCTGCCTCGGTCTCTCTGTCCAGACCGCTCTCGCCGCCATCGCACCTCCCCGGCCGTTCAGCGGCGAAGGGCTTCTGGTGATCCGCCCATTCCCTTCCCGGAGCAGCGAACCATGCTGTACCCTCCCCATATACGGAGAGCCTGGCGTTGAGAGAATAACAGACCTGGAAAGCAGTGATCTCCCTTCCCTTACCCCTGTTATTCAGGGCCGGACCGGTGAATACGCCGCTGCCGTAACTGGCAAGAAAGGAAACTGGCTGCACATCGTCTATGACGAAGCAGGACGCGAAGGGTGGCTGAAAAACTCCAGGGCATGGGAGTACGTCACCTGGAACCATTTTCTCAAGGGACGGGCGGCAAAACTTTTGCCCGGGCTGAAAAAAGAATTCTACCTGCTTCGCCACGATCCCTCTGCAACTGCGCCGCAACTGGAAGTTCTCTCCAGGCAGAAGAATCTGCGCATCATCGATGTCAGGGAAGACTGGGCACTGGTTCTGGTCGACCTTACCGCATACGGATGGCTGCGATGGCGCGACAGCGACGGGCGTTTTACCATATCCATCGATGAAAAATTCGACCCACAAAAACATTGACTGGATACCTGGTCTGTGTTATTTGGTTCACTTATGAACAAAGAGCCGTTTTTCAATACTTGCAGGGATGCACGAGCTATGAGCGCAGCGGCGTTTAACGCCGCAGGTCTGCCCGCTGCCCTGTAAGTGTGCGTTGAACATTTACTTATTTTAAAGGCCGTGGGTTTCCCCCCACGGCCTTTTATCATTTGGGATTGGCTGGAATTTTAAAATTCTTAGGAGCGAGGTAAGCGGATGAGAAACGATATTGTCACCCCCGGAGCTGGAGAACTGACCTATGAGATCAGGAACATCGTCAATGTGGCGGAAAAGCTGCAGAAACATGGCGTCAAGATCAACTGGGAAAATATCGGCGACCCGATTGTCAAAGGGGAGGTTATCCCCACCTGGATGAAGGAGATTGTCGCCAAAGAAGCCATGAACGATGATACCTATGGCTATTGCCACACCAGGGGGGTTCTGGAGACCCGCGAATTCATCTGTGGCCTTACCAATAAGCGGGGTGGAGCCCAGATAACTCCGGACGACATCATCTTCTTCAATGGCCTGGGAGACGCCATCGCCAAGGTTTATGGCAATCTCCGTCATGAGACGAGAGTGCTGATGCCTTCCCCCACCTACACCACCCATACCCTTGGGGAGGCGGCCCACGCACTGGCTGCTCCTGTCTGCTACCAGTTGCGGCCTGAAAACAACTGGTTCCCCGACCTTGACGACCTGCGCAACCATGTAAAATATAACCCGCAGATCTCCGGCATCATGCTCATCAACCCGGACAATCCGACCGGCATGGTCTACCCGGTGGAGACCCTGCGCCAGATTGTCGCCATAGCCAAGGAATACGACCTCTTTATTATTGCCGATGAAGTCTATAACAACATCGTCTACAACAACGAGAAAACGGTTCCCATCTCCGATGTCATCGGCGATGTGCCGGCCATTGCCATGAAAGGGATCTCCAAGGAACTGCCCTGGCCGGGCTCACGCTGCGGCTGGATTGAGGTTTACAATGGCCAGAAGGACGAGCGCTTCAAAAAATACATCAACTCCATCCTCAACACCAAGATGAATGAGGTCTGTTCAACTACGCTGCCCCAAAAAACCATTCCGGCCATCATGTCCCACCCGGAGTACGGCAATTACCTTGCGGAGCGCATCACCCGCTATGAGCGCATGAGCAACATCACCTACAATTTCCTCAAGGATGTGCCGGGGCTGGTGGTGAACCGCACCAACGGCGCCTTTTACATGGCGGTTGCCTTTGAAAAAGGGCTGCTTACCAACCGGCAGAGCCTGCCCATCGACAACGTCGAGGTAAGGGAACTGGTGGAAGGCTTGGTTAACGCCCCCGGCGTCTCGCCGGACAAGCGCTTTGTCTACTACATCCTGGCCCATACCGGCATCTGTATCGTTCCGCTTTCATCCTTCAATACCGACCTGCAGGGGTTCAGGGTCACGCTCCTGGAAAAGGACGATAAGGAATGCGAGCGCATTTACCAGACGCTGGCGGAAAAAATCGGCCAATATCTCAAGTCCTGACCAGCAGCGGGAACAGGCTGCAAAGCCATAGCCTGTTCCCGCCAACCTATCTCCGTACTGAAAACTCCCTCTTTCCTGTTTTGCCCCCCCATCCTCCCGTAGATTTGCGAATTTTTGAACCATATTTTTGCATAGTTGCAAAAATGCCACACTTTCCCCCTGAAAAAAGCATTGTCACCGGCTGCTGAAATACGGGTTATGACCTGATATAATTGGCGGATATGGACAGCAGATTTCCCCGGCGCGAGATCGGCACGAATAATGTAAATGATTTTCCATCGCTGAGAGCACTGCAACAGAAGTGAGGTGACAGTCATGAACACGGAAATAATCGACGAGGCAATCGAAAAGTACGTCCATGAGCGGATGACCGCCGGAAGAAAGCGTGCCACCGAAAGGTTTCTTTCCTATGCCTACCTGAAACAGGGAAAAGACGGTGTCAGCGAATTCTTGCAAAAGGTCCGCGGACTGAGCAATTACTACATCGACTTTCTTCGGGTCATGTCAAATCCGTTCAAAGGACCGGAACTTGCCTGGCTGGCGTCAATGATTACCATCGCCGTCTATGCCGTCATTCTGATGGGCTTTGAAGAAGACCGGACCGTGGGCATCTTCCTTTTTGCCGGTACTTTAGTGAATGGCTGGTCGTTGATCCGCACCATCGCCAGGAAATGGTGCGACATAGGCGTGATGATCGCCATTTACCTGGAGATAGCCCAACTTGCTGAACACGAACTTGAGCAAATGAACTGACCCCATTTTAAAGCTAATCGGAGATAGGCGGCTTGCAGAGGCCGTCTTTCCTGTTTCGCCCTTTCCAATTCACCAAAACGCCCCTTCGCTCCCCCCCTTTTTTACCCGGACAGATGACCGCGGCAATTTTTGAGTTAAAATTTACTTACATCGACTATTTTAACCGGGGGGAACCATGAAAAACAGAGATGACGTTACCAGAGAGGTAATGGCGGCATTTGAACGGGAACCGCTGATAAATCTCCATGCAAGCCCGATCAGAGTCGATTACAGCAACGGAGAGGTAACGCTGACGGGGGAAACAGAAACCTTGGCAGCAAAGAAGATCGCCCTCGAAGCAGCGGGCAAGATCCCCGGAGTTTCGGCGATCATCGACCGGCTCCATGTCATGCCTGCCGAACGTATGGAAGACGGCGAGATAAGGACCCACGTCTGCAATGCCATTGTCGCTGAAAATCTTCTGGAACCATATGCACTTCGCGCCTTGGTAAAAGGGCAGATGGAGTCGGTAAGAGAGCCGCTAACCGCGTCGGGTGCAATTGAAGTGGCGGTTGACAAGGGGGTAGTAACCCTTAACGGACAGGTGGCAAGCCTCTCCCAAAAACGGATGGCCGGCGTTCTGGCGTGGTGGGTTCCCGGCAGCAGAGATGTCATCAACGGGCTTGAGATAAGCCCGCCGGAAGAAGACAACGACGACGAGGTCATCGATGGGATCCGCCTGGCGCTGGAAAAGGATCCTTTCGTCAATGCGACCCAGATACGTGTCCGTTGCCGCGATTATGCGGTAACCCTGGAAGGGCTGGTGACCAACGAAACGGAACGACGGATGGCAGAAGCCGATGCCTGGTATGTATTCCGGGTAGACAGCGTAAAGAACCTGCTGCAACATCAGGAGTGATGGCTTCCTGCCGCTGCCGTGTTAAGGAAAAATTTCCACTCAAAACGACGTTGCCCTTTCCATCCTCTAAATGCATACCCCCAGTTGCCTGTCTGGCCACCAATCATCCCCTTTTGCCGCCACCGGTTACTCAGGCTCGATCCCGGCCTGAGTCGGTTCGGGTGAAACGTTACCGAACCAGTTTTAGCTGTGAGATATGGAAAAATTGTGTTAATCTGTCGACACTTATTGCAACTTGGGATGACGACCGATGGCTGACAAGCGAAGAATAAAAAGGCTGCGGAAAAGGCTGTCTGTGAAATTCGGGCTGCTGCAGACCGACCGCATTGCCTTTACTGAAGATATCTCCCATCACGGCCTTTTCATCAAAACAGCAAACGTCGCTTCGCCGGGAAGCGATGTAAAAGTGGATCTGGCCATCGATGAGACGACCCTTGTCAGGATGGAAGCCCGCGTCATGTGGGCAAAGAAGGTACCGGCAAACATGCTGCGACTGGTGAAGAAGAGCGGCATGGGCGTCAGGATAATCAGGATATTAGACGGAGAAGATGCATTCAATGCACTGTGCCGGGAATTGGACAGGTATTGACACTGCCTTCAGCATTTAACGGGGCGGACCTCGTCAAACCTGATGCTAACCCAAAAGAGGATATAGATCTGGCGGAAGATACCCCCCTTGATATCTCACCTGAATCATTCGGCACCATAGGCAAAGTCCTCAAGAGTCTGAAAGGATTCAACCTCGATTGTTATAAAGACAAGTGCATAAAGCGGCGCATCGGCATCAGGGTCAGGGCGACTCACTGCAAAACTGCCGAAGACTACTGCGATCTCCTCTTGGGCAGCGAGGTGGAACTGGAGCTCCTGTACAAGGTTCTTACCATCCATGTCAGCCAGTTTTTCAGAAATCCCCTCACCTTCCGCAAAATAAAAGAAGAGATCATCCCCCAATTGATTCAGCAGTGCAAAAACCGGGACCACCGGGAACTCAGGCTGTGGAGCGTCGGCTGCGCCAGTGGTGAAGAGCCGTATAGTTTGGCCATCATCCTCAAGGAACATTTCCAGGAAGATCTGCAGGACCTGAACGTATCCATCCTGGCTACTGATGTGGATGCCGACACCCTCCAAGCAGCTCGGGCAGGAGTTTATGGAGAGGACAGAATGGCGGAGGTTCCTGACCCGGTAAAGACACGCTACTTCAAGCAAGTGGGTTCAAAGTACCATCTGCTGCCTGATATAAAGGAAATGGTCACATTCCGGCAGAGCGATCTCTTCGACCCAAGCAGTTACGCCGTGAGCGATCTGATCCTCTGCCGGAATGTGCTCATCTATTTCGAACGTTCACAGCAGCAGAAGATTATGGCAGGCTTTGCAACCGTGCTGGAACAGGGGGGATTTCTCGTGCTCGGCAAGTCGGAGACCCTTTTCGGTCCTTCACGGGAGCTTTTCAATACGGTTTGCCCCATAGAACGCATTTATCGGGCCGTTTGAGTATCAGTTTCTGAAGCAGTTCCAGATCCTTCAGGGAGAGTTCCATGCGTATTGCCATAGGTTACAAATTCATCCTCGGTTTCATACTGGTTGTCGCCACTGTCGCCTTCACCCCCGGTCTTGTCAAACATGTGGGGTATTCGCCGGAAGGCACCAATATCCTCACCTATGCCGTTGCCGTTACCATCGGCCTGATTCTCGGCTGGTTCTTTTCCAAGAGCTTTACCAAGAATATCTCCCTTCTTACTGCTGCGACGGAAGACATAAGCAGAGGCGACCTGACCAGGGAGATCAAACTCAAAGATGCCTATGTCAAAGACGAGACCCACGATATTTCCGATTCCATCAACCTGATGGTGCAGAACCTGCGCCAGTTGGTCAAGCACATCAGGGAAACCTCTGAACGGGTCTCTCTCTCGTCCCGGACAATCTCTACAAACGCCCTGGAAATAAACGCTTCCACGGAGGAAGTGGCACAGGCTGTGGAGCAGATCTCCAGGGGGGCAGAAACCCAGGCAGAGATGGTCACCAGGAGTTCCAAGGTCATCCATGAAATGGCTGCCTCCATGGAGATGATTTCCAGAAGGGCCAACGAGGCTTCAAGAGCCGCCAGGGAAACCAGTTTAACCGCCCATCGGGGGGGAGACCTGGCCAAGGACTCCCTGATGCGCGTCAAGCTATTCTTCGACGATGTGGAACGGGTCGGCGTCCAGTTCATGGACTTGAATGCCAAACTGCTGCAGGTGGGGAGAATTGCCGATTTTATAGGTGAAATCGCCCGTCAGACCAATCTCCTCGCCCTGAATGCCTCCATAGAAGCAGCAAAAGCAGGTGAATACGGAAGAGGTTTTGCCGTCGTCGCCGATGAGGTACGCAAGCTTGCAGACGGCACCGGAAAATCGGCAGCCGACATCATCGAACTGATCAGCATGGTCAAGGAAGAAAGCCGCAGAGTCTACGAGACCATCACCGATAGCTCTAGAAATATTGAAGCTGGTAAAAGAAATATCGATACCACGGCAGAATCTTTCCGGGATATTCTCAACACCGTCATGGAAACCGAACGCAAGACCAGCAGCATCACGGAACTTTCACAACTGCAGACCGAAGGCGCCGGCAAGATGGTGGGAATGATCGATGAGATTGCTAAAGTTGCCGAAGACAACGCTGCAGCTACGGAAGAAGTCTCGGCAGCGACATTAGAGCAATCGTCCGCCATGCAGGAGATGGTCCGGGCGACCATTGAGTTGACCAAGCTGGCCGAAGCGCTGCTCAAGGTCGTCGAACAATTCCGCACCCCCGGAGGAGAAACTCCGGAGTCATGAGCGAGTCAAACACCAGCCCTTATCTTCTTTTCACCCTCATGGATTCCACCTACGCAATCGATCTTCAACAGGTGGCGGAAGTTGTCGAGCCCCCCCCCTTATCCCCGATTCCCCGGGCACCGGCTCACTTGATCGGCGCGATGAACTCACATGGCAATATCAAGGCGGTTGTCGACCTGTCCCTCATGCTGAACCAGGGCCACCGCAAATTTGACGGAAAGATACTGGTATTGGAAGACCGCTTTGCCAGCCTTGCAATCTGGGTAGATGGAGTTCTGGCTATTGCGGCCACAGAGACAATGGAACGTAAGCCGACAGAGGAAGACGATGAACTGAGCGATTGGATTATTTCCGACGGCACGCAGGTAATCAGGCTTCTGGCCCTGGACAAGCTGTTGCAGAGACTGGAGGCAACCATCAATGGCTGATGGGGTAAATATCGGCAACCGAAGCGGGGGAGCCTGATTCATGGACATGTCCCACTACAGGGAGCTCTTCGTTACCGAATCGCGAGAACATCTCAGAGCCATCGGCAATCACATACTCTCTCTGGAAGGTGACCCCGGCGATCGCAGCACCCTGGACGCCCTTTTTCGCGCCGCCCACTCCATAAAGGGAATGGCGGCATCCATGGGATACGGTGACATCTCTGAACTGGCCCACAAGTTGGAAGACCTCATGGACCGGTTGCGCAAGGGGGCTCTGGTATTCGATAGCCTGGCCGCAGATCTGTTTCTCGAAGGGGCAGACCTGCTGGAAACAATGATCGGCGATGTTGACCGGAACGTTACCGCCAACCGCAGTACCGACGATCTGATCCGCCGGATTGTCAACTTTCCCCGCAACGATGCTCCTTCGCCAACCACAAAGACCGGTCTCCCGGCACCTCCGGCAAAAGCAAACGCTTCTCCCCCGGAGACAGACGGTTCACCGACCATCCGGGTAAGAACAGAACTTCTCGATTCTCTGATCAACCTTACCGGGGAGCTGATAACCAGTAAGTCCAGGATTTTCACCGTCAGCAGCCGCCTCAAACAACCCGACCTGGATAATGCCTGCATTGAGCTGGGGAAACTGCTACGCAGCCTGCATGATCAAGTCATGAAGGCCCGGCTTATTCCTTTTTTCCAGATCGGCGACCGTTTCCCCAGAATTGTCCGTGATCTGGCAAAAAAAGCGGGCAAGGAAATCGCTCTTGAGGTCAGCGGCAGTGAAGTGGAGCTGGATCGAGGAATCCTCGAATCATTATCTGACCCCCTGATCCATATCCTGCGCAATGGGGTCGATCACGGCATTGAACTTCCAGGAGAACGCTTGGCCGCCGGCAAGCCGGCAAAGGGGAAAATTCGCCTGTCGGTTCGCAGGGAGAAAGACCGGGTCTCGATCATCATAGAGGATGACGGCAAGGGAATGGAGCCTGCCCAGCTAATTTCATCCGCTCTGGAAAAGGGGCTGATCACCAGGGAAGAGGCAGCGGGTTTGTCGAAGCACAATGCCCTTATGCTCACTTGCCTGCCCGGCTTTTCCACAGCCGGGGAAGTCACGGAGGTCTCCGGACGCGGAGTCGGCATGGATGCTGTGAAATCGGCAGTTCATGCACTTGGGGGCACACTGCTGATCGACACGGAGCAGGGTAAGGGAAGCAGCTTTCACCTGAGTGTCCCGGCCGGCATATCCATTATGCAGACCCTGGTTGTCTACTGCGGACAGATGAAGGTGGCAGTGCCGGTAACTGCCATTACGCAGACCCGTCAGCTGGAAAGAGACCTGATCCTGAAAAAGGGAAAACAGAGCGTCTTCATTCTGGAGGGGGAAACCATTCCCCTTCTCAGCCTTAACCGCATTTTACGCCTCCCCCCCATGCCCACGGCAGGGGGAGACATCTCTCTCATCACCTGCGAAATCAGGGGCAGAAAGCTCGGCCTCGTTGTGGACTCATTTCTGACACAACATGAGCTGTTCATAAAACCGCTGGGCAGGCCGCTGCTGAAGCTGAAAGGGCTGCTTGGCAGCGCCATTCTGGGGGACGGAGAAATCGTTTACATCCTGGATATACCGAACCTGCTTTAACGCATGCCGCCCGTCAGCGTCAAATCTTATGACTTAAATTTCATTTGAAGCAACTGAAAGTCAGTTGCGGAGGTCAAAGACTTGTGGCAATATTGACAGTCATGTGATATAGCATTTTGCTGTTTTTATGGGAGAGCAATCATGAAAATCACGGTAAGAGCGATCATTGCCCTGTTCCTTGTCCTGACGGCAATTTCAGCCGAAGCCAGTGCGGCAGAAAAGATTACTGTAGGCCTGAAGGACGTAGTCAACACGGTGGAACAGTCCTACCGGGCACTCAGTACCCTGACCGCCGATTTCTTTCAGCGCTCGACCATAGCCAGGGAGAACCGGGAAATGCGCGCCGATGGACAGATGTTCCTCAAGGCTGCAACGGACGGTGATCCCATCAAGTTCCGTTTTGATTACTTCCGTCCCACCACCCAGGAAATTGTCAGCAACGGAAGAACCTTGTGGATGTATCTGCCGGAAAGCCGCAAGGTGCTCTTGAGCGATGTGAGCTTCGTCTTCGAGCCCTCCAGGTTCAACCCGGACCGGGACCGTGCCTCCAACTTCCTTCAGGGGCTGGGGCGGATCTCGAAAGATTTCCTTATCACTGCTCCCTCCCAGGCACAGGATATCGAAGGCAATTACATCCTTGAGCTGACGCCGCGTCGTGCTACGGCAACCATAGAGAAACTGTTCATCGCCGTTCGTCGGGATGCGGTTCTGCTCTATGTTCAAAACAACCGCGATATTAGCAGGCTCTTCAACGACCCGCTCCGGCAGGACCTGGCTTTCCCCGTTCTGTCAACAACGGTGGTTGATCATCAGCAAAATACCACTATAATGGAATTCAGCAACATCAGAGCCAACACCATCATGTCCGACCAGCTTTTCGAGTTTGTCATTCCGGCCGGAGTCGATGTTGTAAGGCCTTCGCCACCGTAGGAATCAGGGTTTCTTCGACCTTTGCCAGGACAAAAGGCGACATGATCAAATGTCGCCTTTGTAAATTTATAGGGAATCGCTATCCCCAAAGAGGTGCTTCAAATGCGTTCATGTTTTTCCATCCTTCTTTTGTCATGCGTGGTTCTGCTGCAATCGGCTCTGCCGCAGCATGGATTAGCTGCAGAAATGAACGATGTGGTCAAAACTCTCGAACAGGGCTACAGGACATTGAACGACCTGCAGGCCGATTTTTCCCAGCAGACAGAAATCGCATCGATGAAACGCAAGGAGCGTGGCGCCGGAGAACTGTTCCTGAAAAAAGGAGCAAACGGGCAGGCCATGTTCAGCTTCAACTACTCGAAGCCCAGGCAGCAGATTATCTCCAATGGCAAAAAAGTCTGGTATTATCTGCCTGAAAACAGACAGGTAATGGTTTCGGATGTGGCTTCCCTGTTCGAGGGGGGCAATTCGGTCGCCCTCAACTATCTGAGCGGCATGGGACACGTCTCTCGGGATTTCAACATCAGGTTTGCCGGCGATGGCCGCGACAAAAAAGGAAATTACCTCCTGGAGCTGATACCCAAGAAACCAAGCCAGGCAATGGCAAAGCTGCATCTTGGCATCAAGGCACAGGCAGTGGCAAGCTTTACCAGGGAAGGACAGGCTGCCGATCCATTCCCCATTGCCTATTCGGTCGTTTTCGACTCTTTCGGCAACCGCACGGTCATTGAATTCAGCAACATCAAGGTTAACCGGGGCATGCGCAGCGACAGGTTCAATTTCAAGGTACCGAGCGGGGTAGAGGTTATCAATCCCGGTCAGACTAAATGAAATCAGATGTTATTCAGGAGGAGAGATGCCGTCATTCGATATCGTATCAAAAGTTGATATGCAGGAAGTTGACAACGCCGTAAATCAGGCAGTAAAGGAGATAGCCCAACGTTACGATTTCAAGGGTTCGAAGAGCGAGGTTACCCTTGAAAAGGATGCCATCAAGGTTCTGACCGAAGATGACTTCCGGCTCAAGGCAATCATCGACATCCTGCAGTCCAAGTTCATCAAGAGGGGCATTTCAGCCAAGGCTTTGCAGTACGGCAAGGTGGAAAATGCCTCCGGCAGCATGGTGCGCCAGGTGATCGACGTTCAGCAGGGAGTATCCAAGGAAAAGGGCAAGGAGATCAACAATGTCATCAAGGAGACCAAGCTGAAGGTGCAAAGCCAGATCCAGGATGATCAGGTACGTGTAACGGGAAAGAACATCGACGACCTGCAGCAGGTCATCCAACTGCTCAAGGGCAAAGACCTGGGCCTCGATCTGCAGTTTGTCAATTTCAGGCAGTAGCCGAGTAAACCAGGCCGGGGCACCGTCAGCAACTTGCTGCTGACCGCCACTGCCGACTGCCGACTGAATACCGCCGACCGCTTAAAAAAGGAGTAATTTTGAGTACGAACAGTAAAGAAAAAGTAAGTCTGGTCAGCCTGGGTTGTCCGAAAAACCTGGTGGACGCCGAGGTAATGCTTGGCTACCTGTCAAAGGACAGCTACGAGGTAACCACCGACGAACATGAAGCCGATATCATCATTGTCAACACCTGTTCTTTTATCAAGGAAGCAAAGCAGGAGAGCATCGACACCATTCTGGACCTGGCCGACCGCAAACATGATGCCCGTTGTAAAATGCTGATCGTCACCGGATGCCTCCCCCAGCGGTATCAGGAGGAACTGGTCAAAGAACTACCCGAGGTCGACATTTTTGTCGGCACCGGCGATTACCCCCGTATTGCTGAAATCATTGCCGAAAAACGGGGACTTTCGGAACAGCTCTGCTATACCGGCGATCCCAACTTTCTTTATGATGACGAACTGCCCAGGTTGCAGTCGTCCCCCTACTACACCGCATATCTCAAGATCGCCGAAGGCTGTTCCAACTGCTGTTCATACTGTGTCATCCCTTCCCTGCGGGGTTCTTTCAGGTCCCGTCCCATGGACAAGCTTCTCAGGGAAGCAAAGGGGTTGGTGGCCAAGGGGGTCAGGGAGATCAACCTCATTGCCCAGGATATTACCGGCTATGGCAAGGATCTGAACGAAGGAGCAACTCTTGAGGCGCTGATCAGGTCGCTGGTAAAACTGGAGGGATTGCAATGGATCCGTCTTCTCTATGCCTACCCCGACGGCATCAGCGACAGCCTGATCAAGCTGATCAAGGAGGAGGACAAGGTATGCAAATACCTGGACATACCTCTCCAGCACATCAGCGACCCGATTCTGAAACAGATGAACCGCAGGAGCAGTGAAGCTGAGATCAGGGAACTTATTGCAAAGCTGAGGACGGAAGTACCGGGTATTGCCATCAGGACCTCATTCATTGTCGGTTTTCCCGGTGAAACAGATGACGACTTCAAGAAGCTTGTTCAATTTGTTGAAGAAACCCGCTTCGATCGCATGGGGGTGTTCTGCTACTCCAGGGAAGAGGGCACACCTGCATTCGAGATGGCCGAACAGGTTTCCGAACGGATCAAGAGGGAACGTTACAAGAAGTTGATGCGGACCCAGGCGAGGGTTTCATTCAAGCATAACCGCAGCCTGGTCGATAAGGAAGAAATGGTGCTCATCGAAGGATACAGCGAGGAAACCGAACTCCTGCTTAAGGGACGTTCGTCAAGACAGGCCCCGGACATTGACGGACAGGTATACATTACAGCGGGAAATGCACAGGTTGGCGAGATTGTAAGATTGAGGATCACCGATTCCTCCGATTATGATCTCATCGGTGAAATAGTTTCCCAAAGCCCCTAAAGACGCCATTTTAAAGAGGGCTTTTCCCTTGACAAAGAAAACTATTGCTGTATTATTGCGACGCCTTTTACGGCGGTAAACTCAAGGAACGGAGCGCATTTATGGTTGATAAACTGGATGAGATGAAAGCCATCCTCCTTAAGATGAAAGAAGAGACCATCAAGGAAATCAGCAAGTCTCTCAAATCAGGTTCGGATATTCCCACCAACGAACCGAGCGGCGATATTTATGATCAGGCATCCAGCGAACGGGATCGGGAACTGGGGCTTTTGCTCGACGACCGCGAGCGGGAGAAACTGCGCAATATTGATGAGGCTCTGCTGAAGATCGAAGAGGAAGAGTATGGCATTTGCGAAGAATGTGAAGAAGAGATTCCCATTGGCCGGCTGAAGATAGTCCCTTTTGCCCGCTATTGCGTCAAGTGCAAGGCGGATATTGAAAAGCTGCAGGCCCAGACCAAGCGATTTGAAGAAGATCGTGCCTATCGAGAAATCGCTCTGGGCGAGGAAGAAGAGGCCTGAAAAGCCAACAAGCAAAAAAAGGGCGCCGCGGAAGCAGCGCTCTTTTTCTTTTTAGGTTCATCCGATGGCGCCGGGCCTGTCGCGGCTTCGGGAGTGAGTGACCGAGCCGCAGCGGCGAGCGGACACCCGCCCCGAAGTAGAACAAGGCACCATCGGTAGCGATCTGCCAACCGGGCAACGGGATCGACAGACCGTGCAAGGTCCGTAGCTGCGGCGACCGAGCGAGCGGACGAAGTCGCGACAGGCTTCTCCACAAATTCTCAGATAGTCCTATTTCTTCTTCCTATCTGCCGAGCAGCCGACCGTATTCCGCTGCTGTGATGGCAGTATGCCAGTGCCCGCCCATCTTGCCGATCATTGTCCCGCCCCAGAAAAACAAAACCACCAGCATGGCAAAGACCACCCCATTCACCGTAACCTTGCATCCGGTAAGCTTCATGGCCAAAGCCCCTTCTGCTCGGCAGTGGCTGACACAGCGCAGGCAGCCGATGCACTCTTCCGAATGAACCCGCTCCCTGGACATGATGGGGATGTACGAAGGGCAAACCTGGTTGCAGACGCCGCAGGATACGCAGGTGCTTTTGTTCCGGGTTGCCTTCACTGGTGAAAAAAGCGATATCAGCCCCAGAAGAGCGCCATAGGGGCAGAGAAAGCGGCAGAAAGGATTGCGTAGCCCCAGTGATAGCAGCACAAGCAGGCCGATTATCACCAGAGGCCGCCCTGACAGGTTGAGGAAAAAGTCCAGGAGTCTCACATCGGCGATCTTGTTGTATTCGGAATAGATGAAAGCGGTGACCTGCTCCGGCAGCATGGCAAAGAAAATTGAATAGAGGAAAAAAGCGAGCAGCAGAAACTTGATGCTGCGCAAAATCAGGTCCAGCCAGCGGGGAGGCTGGATGTTGCGCTTGAAGATGCTGAATCCTCCCTTCCACAGCACCTCTGAAATGGTTCCTACCGGACAGATCCAGGAACAGAATGACCGCTTCAGCAGGAAGGAACCGGCAACGACACTGAGAAAAATGACCAGAGCAGCAGGATGTACCGGATTGATGGAACCGCTGGTCAGCCAATCCTTCAGGCTCAAAAGGGCGGAGATGGGCAGGAAGGCCTCGATCCCTTCCGGCCTGCCAGGGAGCGGGCCCGATGCGCCCAGGCGGAGATGGTAGACAAAACGGAAAAAGAGGATCCCCAGGTAAAGGGAGAAGAGGAGAAAACCCCACTGGATCATGATCCTCAGGGGCTGAATATATCGTTGACTCATATATTGGATCCCTACAGAGCGCCACACATACTTTTGCGACTTATTGTGTCCCAACCCTATGCTATGGTTTGACCATAAAGAGTGGGGAGGGGAAAAATGGAACTTATCGTTGTAACGGGAGCGGTAACTGTTATCTACTGCGGCTATCTGGCTGCCATGGACGAGATCAGGGACTGGAAGCGACTGAAAGCTGTGAAAATCGGGCGCAGGCGCCGCCACAGAAAGGAAGTCAGCCGAATCAGGATTTCAGTCTCTTGTCCAGAAGGTGGCGCGGCTGCACATTGGCGAGAGCCCTTAAGAGACTCTTTTTGATGTATGGATTTTCCTTTTCCAGCTCCTTCAGAAGTTCTTTCATCCTTCTGCGTTGCTGATCGGCGGAACCACAAACCGGGCAGCAGCAACAGACCACAGGGAAACGGTTGTTGCGGGAAAATTGAATGATGTCTTCTTCTGATACATAAACGAGTGGCCTGATTACCGTCGTCAGCCCGTTGTCGGCCAGCATCCCCGGCGCCATCGCCTTGAGTGCGCCGACAAAGAACTGGTTGAGCAGCAGGGTTTCGATGAAATCGTCCATGTGGTGACCCAGCGCCAGCTTGTTGCAATTGTGCTGCTGGGCCAGGGCATAGAGAGCTCCTCTTTTTAGGCGGGCACAGATGGAACAGTAGGAGGAATCGAGACGTCGCTTTTCCTTGATGATGCCATAATGATCCGTTTTCTCCATATGCACGGTAAAGCCGTTCTCATGGAGATGTTCTTCGATGATGTCCGCCCTGAAACCGGGATATCCCGAGTCGATGTTGATGGCGACGACCTCGTAGCGCACCGGTGCCCTTCTCCTCAAGGTATCCAGCATATGCAACAACGTGTATGAATCCTTGCCACCGGAAACGCCAACTGCAATACGGTCTCCGTCCTCGATCAGTCCGTATTCGGCGATGGCGCGACCTACCCTGTTTTTAATCCTTTTGTACAAAGCATCTTCAATGAGTGCCACAGGAACCCCACATTATTAAGGGGCGCCCCCAATGGATCGCCCCTCTCCTTTACTTGTAAATCTTGACCATCGAAATCAAGCGTCCTTCCCGAGCACCTCTTGGCGAACACGGTCAATACCCATCTCATCTATTATGCGACCAATGCGGTTCTGGTTTGTCGAGCCCTTGTACCAGGCTATTATCTTCGCCACGATTTCAAGGACTTCCTCTTCAGTCGGCACATTATCCACCAATAGATCCGCAATACGCGGACGGGCACCGGCATTGCCCCCTACCATGATCCGCCACCCCTTGTTGGTGCCCATGATGCCAATATCTTTCAGGGCCGATTCGGCACATGAAACCAGGCAGCCGGAAACCCCCATCTTCAGCTTGTTGGGAAGCTCCATGGCATGGTAGATACTGTCAAGCTTGAGCCCAAGAGAGATGGAATCCTGCACCCCCCGCTTGCAGTAGCTTGTCCCGGGACAGATTTTGATGCTACGCACACAGAGGCCGATGGCGGCACCCGGGGTTGTGGCCAGCTCAGCCCAAACCGCATCCAGGTCCTCTTCTTTTATCCCAACCAGGGCAATGCGCTGGGCAGAGGTGATTTTTACTGCCTGCACCTGGTACTTGTCCGCCACATCGCAGATCTTGCGCAGGGTGGCGGTATCGGTTATCCCTCCCGGGATATGGGGGGCAATGGCGTAGGTTTCCCGGTCGCGCTGCAGTATTGCCCCTTTTTCCGGAATATCCTTCTTCATTTTTTCCTCCTGACTTCGGATAAGTTTTTATTTAAATTCAGGTAGCAGCGACTCCAACCGCCACCCTTTCTTTTCACCCTCATCGAAATAGCGCCACTTTTGCAGATCGGTAACGGTCCTCACCGTAGTCGATGGACTAATGTTGTAATCCAGCTCCATTACCACCTCCGCCTTCTTGGCCCCAGTGTCGCAATCCTTGCTGAGGATACGCGAATCAAGCACCCTGATACCCCTGGCAGCCTCGACACGTTTCCGATAGTTGTCACGCAGCGGCGCATCCACATAGGCAACACCTGCATCGAATTCCTGCCAGCGCAGCATTGTGGCATAGGATCTGGAAGTCTTGTCAAAATTCTCTTTCACGATGTAGCCGAAGTTGCAACCGGAAAACATGAGCAACGATGCAGCAAGCAGGACCATCCGAAAGCCGAATTTCATGATTATTCTCCTATCCCCTTTATGTATCTCACCAGCTCGGCAGCTATCCCGTGCCTGCCGAAGGGGGGGATCAGATAAAAGCCCCCTACCCGGTCACGAGCGGCATCAATGAACTCGCGGGCAATGGCCAGCCCCTCGCGGGCACCTTCCTCTTTTTCCTTCCCCTTCATCCGCCCTCTTATTTCCTCGGGAATGACGATGCCGGGGACCTCATTGTGGAGAAATTCGGCATTTCTCTCACTCACCAAGGGCAGCACACCGGGCAGGATCGGTATGTTCAGATGTGCCGTCTGTTCCAGCATATCATCCAGACGTTTCAGGTCATAGATGGGTTGTGTCTGGGCAAAGGAGGCTCCGTTGGTCACTTTTTTCAGCAGGCGGCCGGTCTGGACATCCATACGCGCCGTGTTGGGATTGAAGGCGGCGCCGATGGTGAAACCGGTGCCGCCGCCAAGAGGGTTGCCAAGGGCGTTGACACCCCTGTTCAAGTCATCCAGGAGTTTGATCAGGGTGAATGAATTGAGGTCGAACACCGAGGATGCGCCTGCCTGCTCCCCCAGGCTTGCCGGGTCGCCGGTCACAGCCAGAATGGAGCGGATACCCAGCAGGCTCGCTCCCATCAGATCCGATTGCAAGCCGAGCAGGTTCCTGTCCCGGCAGGTGATGTGGACGATGACTTCGATGCCGATCTCCCGCTGGATCAGGTTGGCCAGGGCGATATTGCCCATTCTCACCCTTGCCAGGGGGTTTTCGGCAAGATTAATGGCGTCGGCTCCGGCTTCTTTAAGGATGCGGCTGCCGGTCAGCACATTGCTGCAGTCCAGCCCCCGTGGCGGGTCCAGTTCGACGGTTACCACCGGCCCTTTCCCCCAGGACGAAAGGAAACCTGGAGCCGCCACAGCCCGCGTCTCGCCACTTTCGGCCAAGGGCACGGATGTGGATATCTGACGCTGGGCAGGCTTTCGCCCCTTGACTTTGGCGGCAATCTCACGGATATGGTCAGGGGTAGTACCGCAGCAGCCGCCGATGAGGACAGCGCCGGCGGCAGCCATCTCTTCAGCCATGCCGGCAAAGTATTCGGGAGTGGCACGGTACAGGTAGCGGCCATTGACATACTCGGGAAAGCCGCTGTTGGGATAAACGGCAATGGGCAGAGCAGTGACCTTGCCCAGGCGTTTCACTGTGCGGAGTATTTCAAGTGGCCCCGCGCCACAGTTGGCGCCAATCACATCGGCTCCGGCAGCAGCCAGCCTCTCGGCAACTGACTCCACCGGTATGCCTCCGGCTATGCGGCTGTTTTCGCCAAAAGCCATGCTGGCAACGACAGGTAGCCCCGTCTTTTTCGCCACGGCCACCCCAATTTCCAGCTGCCTGAGATCGGAAAAGGTTTCCAGAAGAAAAAGATCCACTCCCCCCTCGACCAGTGCATCTACCTGGGCGTCGAACATCCGGCGGATCTGGTCCTCTACCAGGTCCTTTTCCTCCCCCTTGGCGCCAACCAAGGGGCCGATCGAGCCGGCAACATAAACATCGCGTCCGGAAGCCGCCTGGCGGGCAAGCTGAGCCCCCTTGACGTTGATGTCATGGAGCTTGGCACCGATGCCGATAGCATCCAGCTTGGCAAAATTGGCACCGAAGGTGTTGGTTTCTATGACCCTTGCCCCGGCTGTAACGTACTCCCGGTGGAGGTCCAGTACCAACGAAGGTCTGACCAGGTTCAGATGCTCAAAGTTGGCGTCCGGGCTCACACCTTTGGCATAGAGCATGGTGCCGATGGCACCGTCGCCTATCAATACTTCATGCTGGAGTGCTTGGAGAAAATTCATCTATTACCCATGTTTTGCTGGCATTTTTACGGCCCGGTAGTTAAAATACCGATCAAATTTATTTCTGCGAGGTCTCAGCATGCTGCACGCGGCAATCAACTGGCTTCTGGCCACCATACTCAAGTTGGGCTATCCCGGCATATTCCTGCTTATGGCCATGGAAAGCTCTGTCATCCCCATACCCAGCGAGCTGGTAATGCCACCGGCCGGCTACTGGGCCGTCGAAGGCAAAATGAATCTGTGGCTGGCAATTCTCTGCGGCACTGCCGGCAGCTTGGTGGGCGCCTATGCAAATTATTATGCCGCTCATTATCTGGGCAGGCCTCTCATTCTCAAGTACGGGAAATATGTGGGCATTACCGAAGAGAAGTTCGCCAAGGTCGAGACATTCTTCCACAAACATGGTGAAATATCAACCTTCATCGGCCGTTTGCTGCCGGTGGTGCGCCATCTGATCTCTCTCCCTGCCGGCCTGGCCGGCATGAACCACGGCAAGTTCGCCACCTATACCCTGCTCGGTGCCGGCATCTGGTGCACTGTCCTGGCCTATATAGGCTATATAATCGGGGAAAACCAGGAGCTGATCATGGAATACTCCCACCAGGCGGTAATTGGCGTCATAGTCTTCAGTGCCGGGCTCATTGCCGTGTATGTCTGGCGCCATAAACGGAAAAGCGCAACCAATCCCTGAAGCTCACAAGGCACAATAAACAAAGCCCCGGCAGACGGATATCTGCCGGGGCTTTGCATTTGTAACTTCAACCTGCTACTTGGGAACTTTTTCCCAGTCTTCGAGGAATTTCTTGATCCCGGCATCGGTCAGTGGATGTTTTGCCAGCTGCATGATCACCGAGAAAGGGATGGTCGCCACATCGGCGCCGATCAGGGCCGAATTGAGCACATGAATCGGATTCCTGATGCTGGCAACGATGATTTCCGCCGTATAGCCGTAGTTATCGAAGATAGTGCGGATTTCCTCGATGATGCCCATGCCGTCCTGGGAGATATCATCCAGACGGCCGACAAATGGAGAGACATAGGTAGCGCCGGCCTTTGCCGCCAAAAGCGCCTGCATGGGTGTGAATATGAGAGTGACGTTGGTCTTGATTCCCTTTGCAGAAAGTGTCTTGGTCGCCTTGAGCCCTTCCGGAGTCATGGGAAGCTTGATGACAATGTTGGGGTGAATCTTTACCAGTTCCTCCGCCTCACTGATCATGCCATCGTGTTCGAGGGAAACCACTTCTGCCGAAATGGGACCGTCGACGATGCCGGATATTTCCTTGATGACATCCGCAAATTTGCGGCCGGATTTGGCAATGAGCGACGGATTGGTGGTAACGCCATCCACCACTCCCAGCTCATGAGCCTCACGTATCTCCTTCACATCTGCAGTGTCGATAAAAAACTTCATTTTTCTCCTCCGATACTGTTTTTTTCTGAGTTTTCCAATTGATCGCGGAACTTTTCCAGGCAGGACATGGAGCAGAAGTACAATTTCCGCCCCTCCAGGTTGCCGATGACAGCATCCCCCCTTGCCACATAGGTGCCGCAGACAGGATCCCTGAATGTTTCTTCCTCCTGATCCGCATCCCTGCGGACTTCCTTGGCCGCAGAACGGCCTTTAAACATTTTGTAGAGTATGTAACCGACAAGGATCAGCACCAGCAACTTTGCCAAAGCTTATCCTCCTAGAGTTTTTCGACCCGCTCCGGCGCCTTCAGGACAGCCAGCAGGTCAGCGATTGTTTTATGCAGTAGTGGATGCACCAGGTCGGGAGCTATCTCGGCAAGAGGCTGAAGAACGAACCGTCGCTCATGAAGTCGTGGATGGGGAATGGTCAGTCTTTCACCTGTGATTACTTCATCATTGTAGAAAAGAATATCCAGATCAATCGGCCGGGGGCCCCAGTGCGCTTCTTTCTTTCTCCTGAAAATGCCTGATTCGATGCGCTGAAGCTCGTCAAGAAGTTCAAGGGGGGAATGCTCGGTGTTTATCCTGGCGACCGCATTGTAAAAATCAGCCTGGGGTACTCCTCCGACAGGCTCGGTTTGGTAAAAGCCGGAAAGGGCCGTGACCTGGGTCCGGGAAAGTTTCCCCAGCTCGGCCACCCCACGCAGCAGGTTAAGCTCCCGGTCTCCCAGGTTTGATCCGAGAGCTATGTAAGCCGTCGCTTTCACCTTGGCGATTAGAACATAAATCTTTTGTTTTTTCAACCCTGCGAGCAGTTGTTGGAAAAGCTTGGCCCACCCGGCATCCGATATGGAAGTTGCTTCTCATCGGGCAACGGTTGAGCCTTATTATTTTTTGACATTGTAATGACAGGCATTTTTGAGTATATTTTAAACATTTGCCAACAGCACTTTATTCAGCCCGTCCCACAGGAAGGCACGATGAAAACCAACTCGGCAAACGGCACAGCAAAAAGCAATGAGCAGGAAGCCAAAGACCATTACGAAAGCGGAGTGGAAGCTTTCAACTCCGGAAGATTTCTGTCCGCCCTGAAATATTTTGAAAAGGCGGTTGCACTGGAGCGGAATCCGGCTTCTCTTTCACGTCTTGGACTCTGCCTGGCAAAGGAAAAGAGGAATTTTGCCAAGGCGATCTCACTGTGCAAGGAAGCCATTAAGCATGAGCCTCGCAATCCGGAACATTTCCTGTACCTTGGGAGGATACATCTCCTGGCCGGGCAGAAAAAGGAAGCAATAAGAATATTCCGCATGGGGCTGAGAAATGGCAGGAACCCTGACATATCCAAAGAACTGGAACGTCTGGGCAGCAGGAAAGATCCGCTGCTCCCCTTCCTCGGGCGCAATAACCCCATCAATAAATTTCTGGGCATTGTTCTGAAAAAAACCGGCTTGCGCTGAGCCTTTTGATCATTTCCATTTCCAAAGGAGTTGCCATGGCAGACAAGATAGGCGTTGCTCTTATCGGCGGAGGGCGTACCGGCACACCAATGCTGAAAGAGTTGCTCAAGTACCCATACATCAGCATTATCGGGGTTGCCGATTTGAATCCGACTGCAGAAGGAATCAAGATAGCTGCAGAGAAAGGCATCTACACCACATCCGACCCAATGGCCCTTGTGGGTAAAGGGGATGACATCGACATCCTCATCGAAGTCAGCGGCGACACTGCGTTAAAAAAGGCAGTCAAGGCCGCCTTCGCAAAAAGCGGCAACAAAAAAACCATCATCATGCACGACCTCATCGCCCGCCTCTTTATCAGCGTCTGTACCCATCAGAGTGAGCTAATCCCGACCGTTCACCCGGATGACGTAGGCATAGGAAACTGAGGACTCCCCACGACGGCCTGGCGGAGGCGCCATGATCAGATATATTACCATTAAAAGCCACAGCAGAACCGAGCTGATCAATATTACCGACCAGGTACAGGACACGGTAAGGGTTTCGAAGGTGAATTACGGCCTCTGCCACCTTTGCGTCCTTCACACCACGGCCGGGATCACCATCAACGAGGGAGCAGACCCTGCCGTGCAACGGGACATGGTAAACTTCTTCAACAAACTGGTGCCCAATGACCCCTATTTTACCCATGCCGAAGGGAACTCGGATGCCCACGTCAAAGCATCCATCATCGGCGTGGCAAAAACCCTCTTCATCGACAATTCGAAGCTGGTTCTCGGCACCTGGCAGGCGATCTATTTTTGCGAATTTGACGGACCGCGGGAGCGAAGAGTTGCAGTCAAGATAACAGGCGATGCCTGAACAGGCATCTCAGGCGAAATGGTTATATCCCTGTCGCCGGGGGTGGTATACCGAACCATCGGCTGCTGTAATGGCGAGTCGATTTTCTGCAGTAATTTCACCGATCATGGAAACATTGACACCACAGGCCTCCATGCATGAAAAGACCCGGTCCTTGAGCAGAACCGGTGCCGTAAAGACCAGTTCATAATCCTCCCCACCGCCAAGGGCAAGCGAGAAACAATCTTCCGAAAATTTCGTAATTTCTTTCCTGTATTGATCGGAGAGTGGCAGGCCCTTCAAGTCCATCTTGGCACCTACAGCTGATTTTTCCAGAATATGCCCCAGATCGGCGAGAAGCCCGTCGCTTATATCGATCATGGCAGTTGCCAGACCCGCCTCTGCCAGGGCAATGCCGGCCGACAGCCGTGGTTCAGGATCAAGATGCCTGGATATCAAAGGTCCGATTTTCTCCCCTTGCCGTAAAAGTTCCAACCCAAGAGCCGAGTCACCTATTGTTCCCGTCACGAAAATCAAATCCCCCGGCCGGGCGCCGCTACGCCGCACCACCAACTGGGGCAACTGCTCGCCGATGGCGGTCACAGAAATGGCCAGGCCCCCTTTCGACGAGCAGGTGTCACCGCCAATCAGCGTAACACCGAATTGGTCGGCACGCTGCATCATGCCGGAAATAAATTTGTCGAGGAATTCCAGATCCAGCCTCTGGGGAATGGCCAACGAAAGCAGGTAATAACGTGGTTTGGCTCCCATGGCTGCCAGGTCGGAAAGATTGACTGCCAGCGATTTCCTGCCAAGAGTGAGGGGGTCGCTCAGGTTCAGATCGAAATGGACCCCTTCAATAAGCATGTCTGAAGTCATCAGCGTCAAGTGGCCTGGTGCCGGTTCAACAGCTGCGGCATCGTCACCGATACCGATTTTTACGGTCGTTTTTTCGGCAATGGCGGCGGCAATTCGGTCAATGAAGCCGAATTCGCCCAGGTCGTGCAGTTTCACACCTTTGCCCCCGCCACTATGCCTTTACGGGATGAAACCAGAACCCGCGTCGTATGCGCCTTGGTCTTGGGGGGCATGTTTTTCACCGTCCCCGGCGGAGTCGGTGGGTATTTTTCCAGGGCCACCTTCAGTACGTCGTCGATGGTGCTGGCATAAACAATCTTCACCTTCTTCAGGATATGCCGGGGAACATCTTCAATATCCTTGCGGTTCTGTTCGGGAATGATAATGGTAACTATCCCAAGCCGGATAGCGGCGAGAATCTTCTCCTTGAGACCGCCGATTGGGAGAACCTTTCCCCGCAGTGTAATCTCACCGGTCATGGCAACATCCTTTTTAACCGGCGTTTTGGTCAGTGCCGAGACAAGTGCAGTCGCCATGGTGACGCCGGCCGACGGGCCATCCTTGGGTATGGCTCCGGCCGGGACATGGACGTGAATATCCATGTTGCTGTAAAAATCCTCCGTCAGGTGCAGCTCAACAGCACGGGTGCGGATGTAGGACAGAGCCGCGTGAACCGACTCCTTCATCACATCCCCCAGCTGCCCGGTCAGGGATAGCCCCCCTTTGCCTTTCATAATAGTCGCTTCTATGAAAAGGACTTCGCCGCCGACAGGAGTCCATGCAAGGCCGGTGACAACCCCGATCTCGTTCTGCTTCATTTCTTCTTCCCGTATGAATCGCGGCGGGCCTAGATACTTGGTGACGGTGGCAGCATTGATCGGGAACTGCCGCTTCTCCCCTTCCGCGACCCGGCGGGCCACCTTCCGGCAGACGGATCCGATTTCCCGCTCCAGGTTCCTGAGCCCTGCCTCGCGGGTATATTTGGAGATGATGGTTTTCAGTGCCTCATCGGAGAAGGTGATGATTTTCTCGGTGATACCGTTCTCCTTGGTCTGCCTGGGGACCAGATAACGCTTGGCGATCTGGAGTTTTTCCTCTTCCGTGTAGCCGGAAAGGCTGATTACCTCCATCCGGTCGCGTAGCGGTCCGGGAATGGTATCCATCTGATTGGCCGTGGCAATAAACATGACATCTGAAAGATTAAAGGGCAGATTTATGTAATGGTCGGAGAAAGAGTGATTCTGCTCCGGATCGAGCACCTCCAGAAGAGCAGAAGACGGGTCACCACGGAAATCTGCCCCCAGTTTGTCAAGTTCGTCGAGCATGAAGACAGGGTTGTTCGAGCCGGCCTGCTTCAATCCCTGGATAATACGACCTGGAAGCGCCCCCACATAGGTCCGGCGATGTCCTCTGATCTCGGCCTCATCCCGCACGCCGCCAAGGGAGATACGGACAAATTTTCGTCCCATGGCCCGGGCAATGGATTTGCCGAGGGAAGTCTTGCCTACGCCCGGAGGGCCGACAAAGCAAAGGATCGGGCCTTTCATCTTCTTCTTCAGCTTGCGCACGGCAAGAAACTCCAGTATCCGCTCCTTGATCTTCTCCAGGAAGTAATGGTCCTCATCGAGGATTTCCTTCGCCTTTTTGATTTCCAGTGAGTCCTTGGTGGACTTGCTCCAGGGCAGTTCGACCATCCAATCGAGGAAGGTACGCAGCATCCCCGATTCCGCTGCGTCAGGATGCATTTGTTCCAGGCGTCCCAGCTGCTTCAAGGCCTCTTTTTCGATATTTTGAGGCATTCTCGCGTTGGCAATGGCTTTACGCAGTTCGGCAATCTCTTCACTGCGGGCATCGGTCTCCCCCAGTTCCTGCTGAATAGCCCGCAACTGCTCCCGAAGGTAGTATTCCCGTTGGCTTTTACCCATTTCCTCCTTGGCCGCTGACTGGATGCGGGCCTGCATGCTGAGAAGTTCGAACTCCTTATTGAGGAAATCGTTGACCCGCTTGAGCCGCTCGATGGGGTCGATTATCTCCAGGAGACCCTGGGCTTCCTCAACCTTGAGACCGATGTTGCTGGCAATGAGATCAGCAAGGCTTCCGGCCTCCTGCATGTTCTCCACGATCACCATGACTTCGGGAGATACCACCTTACCCAGTGAAACTATTTTCGCCAGCTGCTCCTTGACGGTGCGCATGAAGGCTTCCGTCTCAAGTGTGTTTTCAGGCAACAGTGGTTCAACGATCCGCTCGATACGCACGGAATAAAATGGCTTCTGTTCCATATATTCGGTTATGCGCCCTTTGGTCAATCCCTGAACAAGGATTTTCACCCTGCCGTCCGGCAATTTCAGCATGCGCATGATCATGGCTACTGTTCCGACGCCGTAAATCATGTCTGGAGCAGGATCTTCCTCACTCACGTCTTTCTGGGTCGCGAGAAAGATCAGCCTGTCTTTGGACAGTGCCGAATCGACAGCATTTATGGATATCTCCCGCCCGACAAACAGGGGGAGGATCATGTAAGGGTAGACTACAACATCCCTTACAGGCAGAAGCGGCAGGACGTCCGGTATGTTCAGCTCTTCGTTTTCCTGCTTATTTTCCATGTTGAATCTCCTCAATCCGGATGTCGCGGATCAGCGTATTTTTGTCCTGCAATCTGGGAAAAACGACAGAAAGAACCCCTTTGTCATAATTGGCTTTTGCCCTGCCCATATCAACAGCAGGGGGAATTTCCACTGTCCGGCAGAAATGACCGAACTGCCGCTCCATGCACATATAACTCGCCCCGACAGCACCGTCATCTTCCCTTTTCACACCTTCCAAAACCATTGTATTGCAACATGTGGTCAGTGACAAATCCTCTCTGGCAAATCCCGGCAGCTCAAATTCGACCACATAACTGTCCGGCGTCTCGAAAACATCCACACTGGGCGAGAATTCACATTCCCTGCCATCCTTTCCCTCCAAAGTCGAAAGGTAGGAAAATATCTCATCCATCTGCTGTCGGAAAAAATTCAGCCATTCCAATGGATATCGTGGGATCACCGCCATAACTACCCCAGATGTGCCGGATTGCAAAACCAGGAGCTTGTCCTGCCCCTTTTCAAATGCCATAGATACAATGCTTGATTTTGTTGATTTAACCATCTTTACCGCGAAAGTCAAGCCAATCCGCCCTTGTGGCGCTGTTGGCGGAAACACTATGGACGTAAAAAGGCGTCATTAAGCCTTTCTCCACTCTTAGGAATTGAATTATGGAATACCGGCGTGTATAATCACCCCGGTTGGCGGGCAGGAGTCCTTTTGACTAAAGACTTTTTCACGCATTAAGCAGGCTTGCGGGTTACTGAGAATCGGTTCCAGCCGGTAATGGTAATGATAATGACTTTGAGAGGGCCTATGAAAAAACGTACAACTTTAATTATGCTGGGGTTCACTCCCCTTATTCTCTGCGGTTTCGACTGGGGATTCAGCTTCAAGGACAAATGCTCCGAAGCGAAAAAGTTGGCCACAGACCTGAGTGAGATCAAAGATGAAGCTGCACGCAGTGAAGTAGAAGCTAAAATCATCGAGCTCTGCCCGGAAGGTGCAGCTGTCCATTTCGCCAAGGCGCTGAATTTTGAACGGAGCGGCGCTCTGGACAAGGCAATCGCCGAGTATCAGGAGTCTATCAAGGAGGACCCGGATTTCGGCGCTGCCAACGGCAATCTTGGTCTTGTATATCTGCAGAAGAAACAGGAGGATGATGCGGTCGTCGAGTTGACCAAGGCGACAAGAACCGATTCCAGTGGCGTTTACCATAAAGCCCTCGGCAAAATATTTTCCGATAAAAAGCTCAACTCCCTCGCTCTTTACCATTACAATGAAGCTCTTTCCCAAATGCCCACCGACACAAATCTGCATGCAGATATAGCGGATGTCTATCTCAAATCGGGGTTGCCAAACAGCGCTGAAGAGGAGTTCAATAAGGTTTTTGCCTCAGATCCGGGAAATGTGCGGGCGAGAATCGGTGTGGCTGCCATTTCCTTCGGCAGAAACGAGTTTGACAAGGCCATTGACGAATTGAAAAAAGCCCAGTCGGCCGATCCCGGTAACAAGGAAATTCATAGGCTTTTGGCCGAAGCCTATGAAAAAAAAGGAGACAGGAAGAGCGCTGAATACGAGTCCCTTCTGGCAGGAGTGCAGGTAAAGTCGGAAACCGCGTCGCTCCCGGATTATCTGCGCCAGGGCGATTCATTCATGGCAACCAAGGAATTCGAAAAGGCCATTGCCGAATATAAGGCGGCTCTCAAGGAAAAACCCGATTGGCCCGAAGCCCTGCAAAAACTGGGGGACGCCTGCATGGCAGTCAACAATGACGATGACGCCATAACATACTACAAAGAAGCGGTGAGGCTTAAGGCAGGGGATGACATTATTCACTACAAACTGGGCGTTCTCTATGAGCGCCAGGCACTTCTCGACGAAGCGGTGGTCGAGTACCGACAATATCTTTCCACTGCTGCCGACAATCTGGACGCAAGACGCAGGCTGGCTGACATCTATACCCAACGCGGCAGTTATCCCCAGGCCATTGAGCAGTACCATGCATTGCTAAAGCTTAAAAACGATGATGCCGCGACCCATCTGAAACTGGCTCGGGTATATGTCAGCAGCAAGGATTACACAACCGCCATATCGGAATACCTGGCAACGACAAAGCTTGAACCGGACAACATTGAGGCACATCGGGAACTTGCACAGCTTTACAGGAAGAAAAACCAGAACGAGGAAGCGGCAAAGGAGTATCAGGCAGTACTGAAAGTGAAAAAAGATGACAATGACGCCCGCACTGCCCTTACCTCCATTTATGTGAAGAACAAGAAATACGACGAACTGATCGGCCTGCTCAAGGAAGGTGTGGAACAAAATCCCAAGGACCCCAACAGCCACTATAAACTCGGTCTTATGTACGAGTTCAAGAAAGACTACACTGCGGCAACAGATCACTACAAGGAAGCGACGGCACTGAAGGCCGATCATGCAAAAGCGCTCAATGCACTGGGAAGAGCCTACATGAAAAGCGGCCACATAACCGAGGCCAAGGAAGCCCTGGAAGCAGCGAAGAAAGCCAACCCGGAACTGGAAGAAACAACGGTGCTTCTCAGCAATATAAAGGACGAAATGTCTCCGGAACCAAAGAAATACAAAAAGAAGAGTCACAAGTCGAAGAAAAGCAAAGCGGGCAGGAAAAGCGGGAAAAACAAGTCAGGAAAATCGAAGTCAAAAAAATCAAAGAGGTAGTAGCAATATCTTGCAATAAAAAAAAGGCCGCGGCATATATGCCGCGGCCTTTTTTTTTCGCCCAAAAGTTATTTTAACGATGCCTCTTCTGCAAGCGGGACTATCTTCACCTTGGCTATTCCATTGCCAAGAAATCCCAACTCTCTTGCCGCCGCCCGTGACAGGTCGATAAAAGGCTTCTTCCTTTTACGGCAACGGTCATTGACCGTTACCACTACCTCTTTGCCATTGGACAGATTAGTTACTTTTACCTTGGTCCCGAACGGCAACGCCTGATGAGCAGCTGTCATTTTCTCCGGATTATAGCGAGCACCGGAGGTTGTTTTTCTGCCGTCGTACCGCTTGGCATAATAGGAAGCAATGCCGACTGCTTCAGCATCTTTTGCTTCCTTCGGTGTTACTTCTGTCGTAACTGGTGTTTCTTTTGGCCTGCTTTCCGATCGCAGTTCTTCAGCCAGCAGGGGAAGCGTGTGGATCGGAAGGAGCATCAGACAGATTGCGGCAATCAAAGCCGACCTGCCCCTACGCTCAAGTGATGCCATGCGCACCTCCTTTGTTGGGCGAGGGGTTCATATAGCACGGCAATGCAAATGGAGTCAAGGAAAAAGAGAAATTCCTAATCTATTTTTCTAATGAGGCCAGTAATGCCGCACGTTATAGCAGGTTGTTGAAAAACGTCGAGAGTAGGCCGAAATGCAAGGCTTAAGCGAGCGAAAAGCCGAAGCGTACCCACTGTACATTGAGGTTTTGAGCGAGCGATAACGCAGCAGACCGGCCACGCAACAGTTTTTCAGCAACCTGTTAGAGAGGGATAAAGTCAGTGGGATTGGTCCATGATAGATCCCCGTTGAATGGCAGCCGTTTTTATCGCGGTCACGTCATTAATGGTCACAACCCCACCCACATCACCGGAAACAGCCCCGTCATCGTAGCGACGAAAAGTCAGTACCAGCCATTTCCCTGCAGCCTCGTCAAATATCTCCACCCCCGGCTGCAACACATTCTGCTGCAATCCATGGGAAGCCAGGAATTCTTTCCAGTCCCTGCCGACAATCTCGCGATGGGAGACGGACGTGTAGTTCTCGACCGCCCGATTGAATCTCTTGATCCGGCCCATGTTGTCAACGAGAATGAACATGTCGGTGATGAAATCAAGGGTCTGCTCCCATTCCTGCCGGATGTTTTCCATCTGGAGAAACAGATTTTTCAATTCCTCATGCTTCATGAACAGCTGGGACTGGCTCTTGCGCAGTTCTTTCTCCAGGTACCTCTGTTCGGTAACGTCCCTGGCAACAGCAATCAGGCAAGCCTCTTCGCCATACTCGATAACCTCGGCAGACCAGAGCATGGTTCTCAGCTCTCCTGACTTGATGCGGAAAGAAACTTCAAGATTGCGAACCAGGTCATTTGTGTTCAAAAGTTTCAGCATCAGCATCCGGTCGCGGTAATCGAACCAGATGCCGAGCTCTGTGGAGGTCTTTCCGATAACTTCATCACGGGAATAGCCGGTAATCTCCAGGAAGGCTTCGTTAACCTCTATATACTTGCCATCCCCGGCTCGGGTGATGACGATCCAGTCAGGACTGGCATGAAACGCCTTGGCAAATTTTTCCTCCGATTTCCGCAGGGCGTCTTCCGTCTCCTTCCGCCAGGTAATATCCTGGGTAGTGCCAACCATTCTTATGGGTTTTCCCCCTTCATTGAAGACGACCTCCCCCTGACCGGCCACTGTTCGCACCCTTCCATCGGCCAATATAAGACGAAAATCCATGTTGAACAGCTTGTGGGCATAGAGTGCCTCGTTGATGGCCCGGTTCAGCCCTTCCCGGTCTTCGGGGTGCACCATGGCGAACACCGCCTCGTATGATACGGGAAATAACTCCCGGTTAACCCCCCAGATCCTGTACATCTCATCTGACCATCGGAAGGCATTGGATTCGATGTCCCAATCCCAACTCCCCAGATGGGAGATTTTCTGTGCCAGAGCAAGAAGTGATTCACTGGAGCGTAGCGCTTCCTCGATGCGTTTTTGCTCGGTAATATCGAGAAAAGAAGCGACCCTTTTTCCCGTACCGGGTATCCCCCCCCACCTTACCACAACGTCCCTGACCGAGTCGTCTGCCCCGGTGAATCTGAATTCGTAACTATCCGGACAGGCATTTACCTCAACCGGCAGGCCCTGTTTTGCCGATTCCTTTTCACGATTTTCTTCAGCAACGAACTCTTTCCAGGACCGTTTGCCTTCAAGCTCTTCCCTGTAATAGCCGCTCAACTGTTCAAATTCCTTATTGGCCATGGAGATGGTCCCATCTTCCTCGACAATAATGGTCGCAGCACCGGTGTTTTCGAAGATGGCACGATACTTCTCCTGTGACTGTCTCAGGGACTCTTCCGCCGTCTTACGTTCGGTAATATCCCTGGCCACATGGAGAATTCTTGTTATTTTGCCAAGTTCATCCAGAATTGGGTAAGCCGTGACCTCCTCATACAGCAGCTCTCCTTGTTTGCCCGAATGGAGGTGTTCCACCGTATGACTTTCACCGGTCGTCAGCGTCATCTGAATCGGGCACTTCGCTTCAGGCGTTCCGCAAGGTTGGCAAAGGCTGTGTGTCATCGCATGGCAGGTTTGCCCGAAAACCTGTTCATCGGTGCAATCGATCTTGCGGAGAAAGGCACGATTGGCACGTTGAACCGTATAATCAGAAACATTGATGATGCAAATGGCATCATGGGTTGCCTCCAGAACAATTCCTGACAGTTCCAGAGAGTGTTTCAAGTCTTCCTCAGCTTTAATGCGCCGGCTTTCGCTTCGCCTGAACCGGCAGGCCCCGAAAAGGATTCCGGCCATGCCCGTACCCCAAAGGAGAAAATGGCCGGCAGCGACCCGCCGAAGATAGGTTGAGGTTATTTCTGCAAACGGGGCAAATGGCACGGAGATGCTGATGCCGCCGTACGTATCTCCCTTATGGAGCCCCTGCCTTGTGTGGCAATTGAGGCAGGCTTCCTCCATAACTAGCGGCCTCATCAGGCGCAGGAACTTTTTGCCTTCGATGTAACTTTCCGAGCTGATCTCTTTTGCACCCTGTTTAAAGGCTTCAAGAGCCGCTTTTTCCCAGTTGTCCGGAGCATTCTGTGGCCGCAGGGGATTGATAGCAGTAAGATGGGAGCGAATGCCCTGCCCCTGTTTTTCGATCTCGTGGACCTGGCGCACCATGTAAGCAGGATTCATCAGCGTCAGTACCCGTCCGGACGGAGACGTTACCTCCCGCTCCGGAATTCCCTTTAGATAAGGGTTTGGCTGGGTCAAGGGGGTCACAGGGACGTAGATTCCCCCGGATCGTGCATTCCAGCGGCGGTAAACGAGGTCCTTGCTGAAAAGACTCCGGGCCTGAAACTGTGCGGCAAACACCTCTGCATGTTTTTCCCAGTACACATTCCAAGAATAAGAGCCACCTATGGAAAATGTCCACACCAGAGCTACCATCAGGACATATTTTTCCCATTGGGGGATATTTGAGAACTTCCAGAACCGGGTCATGCTGATCACGTTCCTCGCAAAGCTATTGAACAGGTGGTTTGAACCTTATCGGGCAGAGAAGAAGTTTTCTTGAACAGCAAAAACAGCGGCGGGCAAGGGAAGGATGATTAAGAACCCGGATACCGGGATGGCAATCACGGGAGAAAGATATCTTTGGCTGAAGGAGGGATAAGTCCCTTGGCCTCGGCACGGCCCATAAGCGTATTTACGGCTGCTTTTCCCTCGTGTCCAAGGTCCTTTGAAAAGTCGTTGACATAAAGGTCGATATGGGCAGCACATACTTCGTCGCTCATTTCCTGGGAATTGGCCCGGATATATGCATTGGCTTTACCGGGGTAGGCAAAGGCAAGCTCAACACTCTGGCGGAGAAGGCTGTTAATACCGGCAATGACTTCAGAGCCCAGTGAACGTTTTGCCACTATTCCCCCCAGCGGAATGGGATGCCCCGTCTCCCTCTCCCACCAATCTCCCAGATCAAGAAGCTTTACGAGTCCAAGACCGGCGTAGGTGAACCGCGATTCATGGATAATAACCCCGGCATCGACACTGCCATCAGCAATTGCACCCATAATCCGGTCAAAGGGCAGATAGATAATATCTGTAAGGGCAGGGTCAAAAAGCCTGAGCAGCAGAGCTGCCGTGGTATATCTTCCCGGCAGTGCGATCCGCTTGCCCTTCAACTGGTCCATGCTTTCATACTTTTTCGAGACGACAAGGGGACCGCAGCCCCGGCCCAAGGCTCCCCCGGCCGAGAGCAGGCAGTAATCCTCCCGGACATATCCAAGAAGATGATAGGATATCTTGCTTACGTCCAAAGTTTTTTCCAGGACCAGGCGATTCAGGGTCTCCACATCCTCCAGCCGCTCATTGAAGATGAGCCCCGGCTTCGATACCAGGCCGTGGACAAGGGCATGAAAAATGAAAGTGTCATTGGGGCAGGGGGAATAACCGAGGGAAAGAGATTGCATCTGAAACCTCATGGTAAAGACATTAAGCTTGTATTAAAATTCTTCTATGTATTTCAGGAGAAAACGCTGCACAGACTCAACTGCTCCGGGAATATTCCAGGAAGACATATCCCGGTTCTCAACCATGTTGCTGACCCCCCGGATTTCAAGGCAGTCAACACCGTAGCGAAGTGCCACCTGGGCAACTGCAGCGCCTTCCATATTCTCACATATGCCGCCAAAGCGGGAAAAAAGTTCATCGCCACGTGCAGAAGTCCCGCTGCATGTGGAAACGGTGAGGAATTTGCCTCGAATTGTGGAAAGGCCCAATGCAGCAGCCAGGCTTGCCGCCTTGCCGGCTGCCTGCATGGACAGGGGAAACTCGTTGAAATAAGCCTTGCCGCTTCTCTTCACCAGCGGAATCCCGATCAGATCAAGGGGCTGCCAGCCCTCGGGTGTCAGAACCCCATCATCGGCAAGGATCTCGGAAGTGGCGACAGCCAGCCCGCCCACGGTCAGTCCGCTCCCCTGATAGGCACCAGCGCAACCGGTATTGACAAGCAGGTCCGGAGTTCTCCCCTGCAGCAGAACAGTGGTGGCAGAGGCCGCATTTATCTTACCGATGCCGGTAACAGCCAGGGTTATGTCCTTATCGCCAATGCGCCCCCGGTAGATATCCGGAAAAATGTCTGGCTCGGCTTGGACAGCGCCAATGGAACGGATCAGCAGGGAAAGTTCCTGCATGACCGAAGCTGTCACAAAAATCGACTTCATGGTCCCTCCGTACTTATTATCGCTGCATGGGAAAAGCCGGCCAGCAGGGCAGATATTACCACAGCCACAAAGGCCAGTTCAACAATTATAGAAATTTCAAATTTAAGAAACCCGCTGGTGGCTGAGCAGCCCTGTTTCGCTCTGCCTGGCCCCCTCTTTTCCCCTTGCATAAGGCAACCAGTTTTACTATATTCAACTGGTTTTATCGATGCGTAAAAAGGCCTGACATGCTGAAATGGATAGCCCCACTTAATTTTTTTCTCACCTTTTTGATCATAGCGTCACTGGCGCTGATAGCCTCTGACGTGATTTCCTTCAGACTTACCAGACTTTATCCCAAAGCAACCCCGAAAAGCGCTGCGTCCGTCCCATCCACCATGGTGGCAGAAGACCTGATGTCTTTCGCTCCCATCCTGGAAAAGGGATTATTCGGCAAGGCTGCACAGGGAAAGCTGTCCCCTGTCGTACAACAGGCCACCGCCACAGGGGCGGCCCCTGCACCCTCGCTGGGAGATCTCATCCTGCTTGGAACTGCGGTCGGTTCCTATCGTGAAACCTTTGCTCTTGTGCAGAAAGCAGGCAAGGAAGAGCGTGTTTTCCGTCTTGGGGATACGGTCTTCGAGACGGGGCCGCTGGTTTCGGTGGGCAAAGAGTCGGCTGAAATTCTCGTCAATGGCAAACGGTTAAAGATATTTTCGCCCACTGCAGCCGGCACAGAATCGGCAGCCAAACAACCCCAGTCCACTGCCCCTGCGGGAAATACTGGGCTCGCCGCTCAGGTTGGAGCCGGAAATTATGTCGTTGACCAGCGGGCACTGAATGCATCCCTGGATAATATCGGCCAGGCCATGACCGATGCCCGCCTCCTGCCCAGCATCAAAGACGGAAAAGTCGAAGGATTCAGGGCCTCGGAAGTGAAGCCCCAGGGCATTTTCGGTACCATCGGCATCAAAAATGGCGACATCCTGCGCGCCATCAACGATTTCCCCATCGACTCGCCGGAAAAGGCCATACAGTCCTTTGCTTCACTCAAAGGACAGAGCCGCATAAAACTGGACCTGGTAAGGGACGGCCAGCCGACCACATTCAACTATGACATTAGATAGGCAGCGAACAGTACTGCTTTCCCATGATTGCCCAAACACCGTTCCCTGCAACATGTCTCCGGAGGCGCCCATTGCGTAAAATCATAACCATCCTTTCACTGCTCTCCCTGCTGGCACTGCCGCTTCCGGCGCTGGCCAAGGGGGTAGTCCTCAATTTCAGCGACGTGGATATCTCCACCATGGTCAAGTTCATCAGCGACCTGACCGGCAAGAACTTCGTCATGGACGACCGGGTGAAAGGGAAAATCTCTGTCTTTTCCCCGGCCAAGCTCTCCACGGAAGAGGCGTTCAACGTCTTCACCTCAGTGCTGGAACTGAAAGGCTTTACCGTTGTCCCGGCAGGGAAGGTGCTGAAAATCGTTCCCACCGGCGCAGCCAAGCAATCGGGAATGAAGATTCTCAGCGACAAGGATCGTGGCCCGGTCAACGAAGCCTACGTGGCACGCATCATCAACCTGGAGCACATCTCCAGCCAGGAGGCGATGACCTTTCTCCAGCCGATGATCTCCAAGGACGGCTACATCTCCGCCTTCGGCCCAGGCAATATGCTGCTCCTGGTGGACTCATCCCTCAATGTACAAAAAATCCTCAACATCCTGCAGTTGGTGGATACTGACCAGAAGAGAGAAGGAGCGGAACTGGTCTTCCTGAAGAATGCATCGGCTGAAAGCATCAGCTCAGTCATCAAAGAATGGCTCGGTGGCAAGGATAAAGGCGCGCGCCCTGCCGGGCAGCCGGCAACGGCAACAGCCACCGGCCTGATCCTTCCCGATACCCGACTCAACGCCCTCATCCTTTTCGGCAACGCTAAGGACAAGGAAGACATCAAGAAACTGATCGCCCAGCTGGACGTGGTGCCACCCACCACCAGCAGCAAGGTCAATGTCTACTATTTGGAGAATGCCGATGCCACAGAGGTTGCCAAGGTCCTGGACGGCGTCGTCAAAGGTTCCAATGCTGCAACACCGGCAGCGGGGCAACCTGGAGCTGCAGCTGCACCGCAGCAGTCCCTGTTCGAGGGGGGGAAAATCTCCATCACCCCCGACAAGGCCACCAACTCCCTGGTGATCATGGCCTCCCCCACCGATTACCAGAACCTGCTCCAGGTGATCCAGAAGCTTGACCGGCGCAACCGCCAGGTCTTCGTCCAGGCGATGATCGCCGAAGTCTCCATAGACCGGGCAAGAGAACTTGGGGTGCAGTGGGGAGTAATCGGCGGAGCATCCAACGGCACTGTAGCAACTGCCGGCATATATGATCCCTTCGGCACATTCGGCGCACTGGCACCTATTATTAAATCTCTAGGCGAAGCCGGGATAGGAACTTCTTCACTCAATCTGGCCGGTGCAGCCACTTTCCCCGCCATCCTCAAGGCACTCCAGTCAAACGGCGCATTGAATGTCCTTTCAACACCGAACATCATGACCTCTGACAACAAGGAAGCAGAGATATTTGTTGGTGAAAATGTTCCATTTCTTACCCAATCCAATCTTTCATCAACTGGTCTTGCCCAGCAAGGAATCGAACGTAAAGACACCGGTATAACACTGAAAATCAAGCCGATGGTCAGCGAGGGAGAGTACGTCAAGCTTGACATCTATCAGGAAATATCGGCCGTTAAAGATGCATTGAACAAAGGGGCGGCAGTCGACATCACCACCACCAAGCGTTCCGCCAAGACCTCGGTGGTGGTCAAGGATACGGACACGGTCGTTATCGGCGGGCTGATCCAGGACCAGGACCAGGAAACCATCAACAAGATTCCCTTTCTGGGGGATATCCCTCTCCTGGGATACCTGTTCAAAACCAAGAGCATGAAGCGGACCAAAACCAATCTGATGATCATCCTCACCCCTTACATCATCAAGGACTCGGTGGATATGGGAAAAGTGTCGGAAATGCAGAAAAACCGTTTCAGCGAGCAATTGAAATCGGACAAGCCCATCGATTTCGACAATGAACTGAAGGTGAAGGCAAACCAATGACCCCGGCCAGCGAGACCGAAGATATTGCCAGAAGGCTGGGGCTATCCTTCCAGGCGGAAATCGACGACAGCACCGTTGAAACTTCTCTGCTCATGCGTCTGCCCTTGGCTTTCGCCCGCAGTAACCTGCTCCTGCCCCTGCGAGAGGAAGATGGCACGCTTATCTCCGCTGCGGGGAACCCGGCAAACCTTTTGGCCCTGGACGAGCTGCAGGGGGTTTTCTCCATGCCGGTGCAGGCTGTTGCCGTGCCGCCCCAGACGGTCATGGACGCCATCAACCGCCTCTACGGCAGGATGTCCGGTTCTGCCCAGGAAGTGGTGGAAGAACTGGAAGGGGTGGAGCTTTCCGCCATAGCCACCGAATTCAACGAACCGAAGGACCTGCTGGATCTCACCGACGAGGCGCCGGTGATCCGCCTCCTCAACTCGATTCTTTTTCAGGCGGTTAAGGAGCGGGCCAGCGACATCCATATCGAGCCCTTCGAGCGGGAACTGGAGGTGCGCTTCAGGATCGACGGCATCCTCTATAAGATGCTGGAGCCCCCCAAGGTGGTCCAGGAAGCTCTCATTTCCCGGGTCAAGATCATGTCCGGCCTCAATATTGCTGAAAAGAGGCTACCCCAGGACGGCCGACTCCGGGTCATCGTTGCCGGGCGAGACGTGGATATCCGCGTCTCCATCATCCCCACCTTCTTCGGCGAGCGGATCGTGCTGCGGTTGTTGGACAAACAGCGGGGGGTCATCTCCCTGACAAACATCGGTCTCTCGGAAAATAATGTCAAAACCATGGAGCGGCTCCTCTCCAGAAGCAACGGCATCATCCTGGTAACGGGACCTACCGGCAGCGGCAAGACAACCACCCTCTATGCTGCACTTAACCGGGTCAACTCCCCCGAAAAGAATATCATTACCATCGAAGATCCGGTGGAATATCAGCTGAAAGGGGTGGGACAGATTCAGGTAAATCCCAAAATCGACCTCACCTTTGCCCATGGGCTGCGCTCCATACTGCGTCAGGACCCGGATATCATCATGGTCGGCGAGATCCGCGACGTGGAAACGGCGGAAATAGCCATGCAGGCCAGCCTCACCGGCCACCTGGTACTCTCCACCCTCCACACCAACGATGCCGCCACCGCTGTCACCCGGCTCATCGATATGGGCATCGAGCCGTTCATGGTTGCCTCATCCCTGTCGGCGGTCATGGCCCAGCGGCTGGTGCGGGTCATTTGCCCCCACTGCCGCGAAGAATACGAGCCGGAACGCGAATATGCAGGCATCACCCTGCCCCCCATCCTCTATCGGGGCCGGGGCTGCGAAAAGTGCTTCAACCTGGGCTCCATGGGGCGGATCGGCATCTATGAATTCCTGCCTATCGATTCGGAGCTCTGCTCCATGATCATCAAGCAGGCCCCGGCCGGCGCCATCAAGGAATATGCCATCTCCAGGGGTATGAAGACCCTGCGGGAAGACGGTCTGGCCAAGGCTGCTGCGGGGATCACCACCATCGAAGAGGTACTGCGGGTAACCCAGGAGGATTATGCCGACCTTCCGCTATAGTGCCTTCAAGGCCGGTGGCAACGAAGTCGCCGGCACCATCGAAGCGGCTAACGTCAACGAGGTCAGGCAGCGTCTGAAGAAAGACGGCCTCTATGCCAGACAGATAGCCCCGGCAGATGAGGTGGTCGGCGGACGCGGACCCATGTCCTTCAGGAAAAAAGTGGGATTGCCCGAACTGTCGCTGATGACGCGGCGACTGGCAACCCTGCTCGGTTCATCGGTACCGGTCTATGAAGCCATCGCAACACTTCACGACCAGGAGCGGCCCGGGGAACTGCGCACAATGCTTGGCCGGGTGCGCGACCGCCTTGCGGAGGGGACCAGCCTGGCCAAAGCCCTCGCCGCCGAACCGCAGATATTCAGCGACAGCTATATCGGCATGGTTTCAGCCGGGGAAGCCAGCGGCGCCCTTGAAGTGGTGCTGGAGAGATTGGCCGAGTTTCTGGAAGACCAGAATGCCGTACGCAGCAAAATAGTCACCTCGCTGGCTTACCCGATCCTCATGGTTGTGGTCGGCACCGGTGTCATGCTCTTCCTCCTCGCCTTTGTCGTGCCGAAGATCGTCACCGTTTTCGAGCAGAGCAAGGCCGCTCTCCCCCTGATAACCGTCATCCTCATCAAGGTAAGCAGTCTGTTGCGCCAGGGATGGTGGTTGCTGATCATCATCGCCGTTGCCGCCGCGTTCATACTGAAACGGGCCAAAGGCAACGAGGCGTTCCGGCGGAAAAGAGACCGGCTGATGCTCAAGCTTCCCCTGGCCGGCCCCCTCTGGCAGCGGCTGATCCTTTCCCGCTTCGCCAAGGTGCTAGGCCTTCTGCTGGCCAGCGGCGTCCCGGTGATCAAAGCCATCGAAATCACCGGCGAGGCCATCGTCAACCGCGAATACCGCCTCTTCCTTGCCGAAGCAAGCGAGGAACTGATCCAGGGGGGAAGCCTGTCGGTGGCGCTACGGAAAAGCCCACTCTTTCCGCCGCTCATGGTACACATGATTGCCGTCGGCGAAAAAGGGGGAGAACTGGAAGCGATGCTGATCAAGGCCGGTAACGCCTTCGAAAAGGAATTCGAGGCCTCCATCACCCGGTCCATGGCCCTGCTGGAGCCACTGCTGATACTGGGCATGGGGCTTTGCGTCGGCACGGTGGTGCTGGCAGTGCTGTTGCCCATATTCCAGCTCAACCAGCTGATCAAATGATGGACGCTGCAAGCACCCATCTGCTGCGTTCGGGCGCCTTGCACCTGGCCTCTTTTGAGCGTTCCAAGAGAAATTAAAGAATGAAAAGGAGTCATACATGAATGGTATTCGAAACAATCGCGGCTTTACCTTGATCGAAATCATGGTGGTGGTCATGATCCTGGCAGCGCTTGCTGCACTGGTCGCCCCCAAAATCATGGGGCGTTCCGATGACGCCAAGATCGCCGATGCCAAGGTGCAGATCAGGAACATTGAAAGCGCCCTCAAGCTCTACAAGTTGGACAACGGCGTCTATCCCTCCACCGAACAGGGTCTGGCAGCGCTGATCACCAAGCCGGTCACCGGCCAGATTCCGAAAAATTACAAGGCGGAAGGTTATCTGGATAGCAAGAATCTACCGAAGGACCCGTGGGAAAATGATTATGTCTATCTGTCACCGGGCGAGCACAGCGATTATGATCTCTCATCCCTTGGTGCCGACGGCGCACGGGGCGGCGAAGGCAAAAGTGCCGACATCAACAGCTGGGATATAAGGTGAAAATCGTTCGAAGTTCGGTGTTCGGCGTTCGACGTTGTAAGCAACAAGCAAACATGGAAATCTCTAGAGTTTTTCAACATAGAACTTCGAACATCGAACCTCGAACCTTGGTTGAACCTCGAACCTCGAACCTCGAACCTCGAACTGGTTTTCAGGGCGGTTTCACCCTGATGGAACTGATGGTGGTCATCGCCATTCTCTCCCTGATCGCGGGGATAGTGCTGCCCAGACTGCCATCCACCGAATCGGCTAAACTTAGAGACTCTGCCCGCTCACTAGCCTCGGCCATAAGATTCATCGGCGATCGGGCTGCGACGACAAAAACCGGTTACCGCCTGCACCTGAATATCACCGACAGTACCACCCGGGTAAGACAGTTGTCTCCATCAGGGGAAGAAACAGCTGCAGACGATCCTTTTCTCAGCCGGAGGCCCATAGCCGAAGGAATCATCATCGAGGATGTTACCATTCCCCAGTCGGGAAAGATCAGCGAAGGGGAGGTTATCATCGGTTTCGGCCCTGGCGGTCTGCAGGATTTCATGATCATCCATCTGAAGGACGGCAAGAATGGGCATTTTACCGTGACAGCCTACCCGAGCAGCGGCAAGGTCAAGGTGGAAAAAGGATACCAGGAGGCAGCACGGTGAAGGGTTTTACCTTGCTGGAAATCATGATTGCCTTGGCCATCATGGCAGGAGTGATCCTCACCGTCATCACTTCCTTCAACTACCACCTGTCTGTGGTCGGCAGGGATAAAGAAGAGACGGCTGCCATGCTCCTGGCGCGGGCAAAGCTGGAAGAACCCGGATTCATGGACCTTCAGGAAAAAAAGGGGACTTTCAGCCCCGACCATCCCGAAATAGCATGGCAGGCGGAAATGATGCCGACGGAAATCCCGCTATTGCAGAAACTGATCCTGACCGTAAGCTGGGGTGAAAAACAGTCCCTCTCCCTGGTGCAATATTATGCAAAGAAGTAAGGGCTTCACCCTGCTGGAATTGTTAGTCGCCATGGCGCTCCTGGTAATCATCTGTGGAGCCCTGTACGGCACCTACTTCTCGCTGATGAATGGCCGCGAGGCTGCGGTATCGGGCATGGAAACGAGAAGGGAAATCCGCACCACCCTGGACATGCTGCGCCGGGAAATCAGCTCGACCTATTTCCGAAAGCCAAGTCAGCCCAATGTGGAAAACAAGTTCAGGTTCGTTGTTGAGGACCGTGATTTCTTCGGTAAACCGGCTTCAACCATCAGATTCACTTCCATCGCCGCGCCGAATTTCGGTACGGCGCCCGTTTCCGACCTGATGGAAATTGCCTACGAACCCGTTGAAAAGGACAACCGGATTTCCCTTGTCCGCCGGGCGAAGGATTTTCATTTTGATTTCAAGCCGGATCCTTATCCGCAGATGGAGGAGCTGGAAGGCTTTCTCGTGGAATGTTTCGACGGCGGCAAATGGGTAAGAAGCTGGGATACGACCTTGAACAATGTCCTGCCCAGATCGGTGAGGATCACCCTGCGGATCAAGGAAGGGAACAAACCGGTGGAATATACCGCCGTCGCCACCCCCAGGATTGCCGGCCCGTGAAAAACCAGCGCGGCTTTGCCCTCGTCATAACGTTGCTCATTACCGCACTGCTGGTGGCATTGTCAGTCCAGTTCGTCGATGAAGTCTATGTGGACACCTCGGTCAGCCATAACTATGTTGCGGCCCAGCAGGCGAGCATTCTGGCTGCGTCGGGGGTGGAAGGCGGGAACAGGCTGCTCCAGTACACACAGTCGTTGCAGGCCTACTCCTCTCTCCTTGATCCATGGGCTCAGCCCCTGATTTTTGAAGAAGAGCAGGGAAAACTGGTGATCTCCATCGCCGAGGAAAGCGGCAAGCTGAATCTTAACTACCTTGTTGGGAATAACGGAACAGTTGACCAGCGCCAGTATGACATGGCGGCGCGCCTCTTCAAGAAATTGGGCCTTTCCCAGGATCTGCTCGACGCCCTTGTGGACTGGCTGGATGTGAATGAAGAGCCACGTCCGGCAGGGGCTGAATCAGCCTACTACAACAGGCTGAAGCCTCCCTACCCGGCAAAAAACGGCAATCTGGACACCACGGAAGAACTGAGACTGATCAAGGGATTCGACAGCAGTATTGTTGCCAAACTGAGACCGTTTGTTACGGTTTATGCTGACCCTGCATCAGTGGCGGCTATGATCAATATTAATACCGCCCCCAAAGAGGTTCTGACTGCACTATCGGACAACATAACCGACGACTTGGCGACTCGGATTCTCGACCGGCGCAAGACAACCCCTTTTAAAAATGCCTCCGAGCTGGCACAAGTTGCAGGTTTTGAAACCATTGCCCAAGAGCTGATGCTGCTTATCACCGCCAAGGGAGCCGTTTATCGTATCCAGTCCGAGGCCTTCGTCAAAGAGACCAGCCGGCTGGTGGAAGCGGTGGTTCGCCCATCCGGCATGACACCCACTGTTTTATACTGGAGAGAATACTGATGAATCTGCTCATCATCCAACTGAAGAGAAATGAGCTGGTCTTTGCCACTTTCCGCAGCAAGCGGGGAGAGCTTAGTTTTATTGAAGCTGCACGGCATCCCTTAAGCCAGGAAGACTCGCTGCCGGTACTTTTGCAGGAATTTGCCGCGAAAAAGGCCGAGGAACGAAGGGTGATCCTGGCTATTCCATCAAATCACCTGTTCATGCGGGAAATGGAGCTGCCCATTGCCGACCGGCGCAAGGTGAGAGAACTGCTGCCGCTGGAGCTGAAGGGCGAGACCGCTGTGGATACGGACCAACTGGTGTTCGATGCACTGCCCCTGACCGAGGGAAAGGTCCTGGCGGTCTGGGCCAAACACCACTGGCTGCAGGAGACAATTGCCCTTCTGGCCGAAAAGGGGCTGGAGCCGGAAATAGTTACCGCTTCACTTTTCAACTGGCAGAGCCTTATCCCGGCAGAAGCCGGCACCGGCACGGTCGCCCTTACCGACGGCGAGTCGTTGGTTGTCTACCAGGATAAAAAGCCGATCTTTTTCCGGGTATTGGCAGGGGGCGAAAGTGAAACGGCAAGGACCATGGCTGCTGTGGAAATCGCCAAAGGGACTGCCGTTGAGCGAGCTTTTGCCCATGGCGGGCATTCGAGGCAGGATGCACCGGGCACTTCCCCGGCGGCTTCACCCATTTCCCCCCTGGCCATCGACGGAGAATTTGCCGAAACCTTTGCCGGAGATGCCGACGCAGCCAGGGATCTTGCCGGCGCATACGCTGTGGCCCGGGCTGTCATTGCCGGAGATGCCATAAACCTGCGTAGCGGCGACCTTGCCTATACGGCCGGGACGGCAAAAACGCGGAAAAAGCTGCGCCTGTCAATGATCCTTGCAAGCTGCGTAGTTGCACTGCTCTTTGCCGAAGCCGGTCTGCGCTGGTATCTGGTAAAAAAGGACCTGGATTCACTGAACAGCTCTATCAACAAGATATACCGGGACGTTTTTCCCACCCGCAAAAAGGCTGTCGATGAGGTTGCCGAACTCCGCTCGGAGATCAAGCGGCTGAACAGCGGCAAGGCCTCCAGCAATACCCTCATTGTCCTGAAAACCCTGGCGGAAACAAAGGGGGACGACATTTTCGGCGTCTTCGAAGCGGAGATTGATGGAAACCAGGTGCGGCTGAAGGGTGATGCAAAATCATTCCAGGCGGTAAATGATTTTAAAGCCAAATCGGCATCGCTGTTGTCCGGTGCCGAGGTTAGCGAAACCAAATCGAAACCGGATGGCAGCGTCACCTTCGTACTCCGTGGCACGTTCAAGGAGGGAACCATATGAAATACCTGCACCTCCTCATGGAAACCGTGCAAAGCATGGATGAAAAAACCCGCCTGCGCTGGGGAATGGTACTGGCCGCAATCCTCATCCTGGCCGTGATCCTGTCGACGATCAATGGCAGGATTACCCGCCTGGAGAAAAAAAGAGCCGCACGGGAAGCGGATATAACGGAGATGCTCACCCTGAAGGCACGCTTCATGGAAGCGAATATCGGCGCCCAGAAGCTTTCCAACCGCCTCGCCGCCACCCGTCCCGACGATTCGCCGGCAAAGATCGTCGAAGAAATCGGCATCAAGGGCAAAAACACCCAGATCAAACCGGTCAAGGGCGAAGACCGGCCAGGTTTTGTGGAAGACGCGGCGGAGGTCAAGATGGAGGGACTCTCTGCCAATGATGCGGTAAATCTCATCTACAAACTGGAAAAAGGGGCGAAACCGGTGGTGGTGAAGAAAGCCCTGCTAAAAACCCGCTTCGACGACCCGTCCAGGCTTGACCTTACCCTGACCGTCGCGCTGATCAAGGCTTCACAGCAAGGAACCCGATGAAACGCCCTCTTATCCTGTTCGGTGCAGGCATCCCGGCTGCCATAATCTGTTTCATCGCCCTCACCATCCTGTTCGTTCCCGGGAGAGAACTGCAGGAGGTTTTTGCCCGGGCACTGGCCAGGGAAGGCTATACCCTCCAGAGCAGGAGCTTCGGCCTGGCCTTTCCCTTGGGCATACGGAGCAGCGGCGTGGAGATCGGTACGGAGAAGGGGGCAGTGATCAGGCTGGACAAGGCTTCAGTCAAACTGCGGGTCCTGCCGCTCTTTCTCGGCAAAATCGTCTTCGGCTACCATGGCAGCATCGGCAAAGGGATCATTGACGGCGAGTTCAGTCCCCTGAAAAAAGGAAGTCTGAAATTCGAAATGGCCGGCGTGCGACTGGAAGACATTCCCTTTTTCCAGACGGTAACCGGCGCCCAGGCCAAGGGAGAACTGAGGGGAAAAGGAACGATCAAGGGAAAACAGGCTGCGGCATCGGGGGAACTGCAACTTGCAGTAAAGGATGCTCAGCTGCAAGGGGTAAAAATCGGCCCTATGCCTCTTCCCGATGCCGCCTATAAAACCGTGCAAGGAATGCTGAAGATCAGCGGCGGCAGGGCAAATCTTGAAAGCCTGACCTTTGATGGCGAAGGACTTTACACACGTCTCAAGGGGGACCTGCCCCTGCTCACCCCCCTGAGCGCGTCTCCACTGAATCTGACCCTGGAACTGATGCCCAGGCCGGAGTTCCTGGAAAAGCAGAAGTTCGTCTTCCTGCTGCTACTCAAATACCAGACCTCACCCGGACATTACCAGCTGCCGGTGCGTGGAACCCTCGGCAAGCCCTCGATCATGTAAAGAGCCAATTCGCCTACAAAGCAAGAAGGCCCAGCAGGAAATCCCGCCGGGCCTTTTGCAATTGCAACCATACCGTTATTTTCTCCGGCTCCTAATCTCCAGACCTTGAAGTCGAATTGTGTTCTCGCTGTGGCAGGCATCGCACTGCAAAGATTCCGACTTGGGAGCGACCTGATGGTTTAAGTCAGTGAGAGTCATTTCTTGAACAGCTTCCCATTCGCCGCTGTACTGCTGCCCAGCTTCTACCCCGCCTTTTACCGCAGCAGCGGCCGCATCGCCGGAAATTGCGTAGACAGGCGATTTGATCGTACCACTGCCAAACCTATGGCTGCCGCAACCGCGCAACCCTTTCAACAACCGGCGGGTGGGAATAGTAGAATTTGGCATAAACCGGATGGGGGTGGAGATTGCCCAGGTTTTCCCTGTTCAGTTTTACAAGGGCCGTTGCCAAAGCAGCAGGATTCCCGGTCAGCTCCCTGGAAAATTGATCGGCCTCCCACTCATGGCGACGCGAGAACCAGCTTGAGACGGCGGTGAAGGGAAACATGATGACGGAACTGATGAAGCCGAGAACCACCAGTTGCCCGGCAAAGGAAAGCTGTGTCAGACCGAGCACCGACGGCAGCCCTCCCCATTCAAGAAGCAGGTACGAAAGGTAAAGTGCTGCCAGGGCGGAGATTTCTGTGGTCACCAGGCGCTTCCACACATGCCCTTTCTTCCAGTGTCCAACCTCGTGGGCCAGGATGGCCAGGATCTCGTGCCTGTCCATCTGCTCCAGGAGAGTATCGTAGAGAACGATCCGCTTGACCCGGCCAATGCCGGTAAAATAGGCATTGGAATGGCGGCTGCGCCGGGAGGCATCCATCTGCATGACCCGGCTCACGTGGAGTCCGGCCTTTTCCATAAGATCGCGAATCTCTCCTTCCAGCTCCGCATCCTTGACCGGTTCGAACTTGTGGAAGAGGGGCTCGATGATATACGGGGAGACATACATGAAAAAGATGGAGACGGCGGCAAAAAAAGCCCATACCCACAGCCACCACAGTTGCGGGCTCCATTGCACCAAAGCAAGGGCGCCGGAGGTCAGCATGACGAGAATCACCGCCGATAGGGCCGTGGATTTGAACAGGTCGGAAACCCACACCTGAGGGGTAGTGGTATTGAAGCCGAAGCGCTTTTCCAGGCGAAAAGTGCCGTAAAGGCTGAAGGGAAGATCGAGCAACGTTTGGATGAGGGTGAGAATAAGAAAAAAGAGCACCCCGTTCCAGATGAAAGAACTGCTGATGGAGGCAATGAATCGGTCGTAGACGGTAATCAGGCCGCCGAAGAGAAAAAGGAGCAACAGAATATTGTCGAAAATGGATTCGACCAGACCGAGCCTGCTCTGCTCCACTGTATATGCGGAGGTTTTTGCCAGGGTGCCGGCGTCAATGGCCTCTTCAAAGCCGGGGGGGATTTCCGAGCCATGTTTCTTCAGGTGCTGCAGATTGAGAAACCGAAGAAAGTAGCCGGCAGCGGCAACGAGCAAGTAACAGATAAGAGCGGTGAGGGTCATGAAAGTCCATCGTCGGCAGGAGATGTGTGCAGAAAGTGCTTATTTACCCATCATCGAGGCAAACCGGCGGCTCCGCTCCTTGAAGTGGGCGGTGTCGGCCTGCTGTTGCGGCATGTTGGCGGCAACATTGTCTACCCGGTCCCTGGTTGCAGGGTGGGTTTTCATGATGCCCCCCTCCGAGCCCTTGCTCCGGGAGACAAGCCTGTCCAGAAAAGCCTTCAGGGCATGGGGATCGTAGCCGGTGGCGGTAAGGTAATTGAGCGATGCCTGATCGGCGGCATATTCCTGGCTGCGGCCGTAACCATTGACGACCAGGGTCTTGAAAACGTCATCGATGGAACCTTCAAATAACCCCACCAGCTTTGCCACATCCTTGGAACCGTAAGTCTTTGCCGCCTCGCTGCCGATGGTGGTCAGCGCCTCGGTCCAGCGGGACTGGGATATGGCGCCAATGCCGTCACGGTGATTGATGTGGCCGACCTCATGGGCCAGCACTGCCGCCAGTTCATCCTCATTCTTAACAGCAGCCACCATGCCGCGGGTGATGAAGATAATGCCCCCAGGGCAGGCGAAGGCATTCATTTCGCTGCTGTCCAGAACGGCAAAATGGTAGCCGCCGAAGGTGAATGGCTTCTCCGAGTGAATGGCCACTGCCTGACCGACCAGATTCACATAGTCGGTCAGGTTCCTGTTATTGACCAGCCGGTACGAGGTGAGAATTTTGGCGGCCACGGCACGCCCCACGTAATATTCTTCTTCCTCGCTGATAGGCCGGGCAGCCTTGAACGTAGAGGAAACAGAGCTGGTGATAAGGTTGATCTGTTCTGCCGAAAGATTTTCAAGCCGGCAGCCGGTCAGGAGCAGCGAGCCGGCCAGGGCCATATAAAGCAGTTTCCTGGTCATTGCTCGTTCAATCCCCCGTTTTTCAGGAACTCGCCCAGACTCTCGCTGCTCACCTTGAACCCCTCGATGGTGTCGACGGCGCGAAAATCCGCTTCGGGATGACTTCCCTTATAGGATGCCTCCACCTGGGGATTGAAACCCTTCCCGGCAAGTGAGACCTCGTCTTTGGATGCAGTCCTTCCCTTGGAGCCGGCAAGGCTTCCCAACTTGAAAGACTTCTGCTCGATGGCGCTTTTGTGAACGCACCCGTTGATCCCTTTGAAGCTGGCCTTGTACCAGTCACCGCTTTTGCCGGTGATGGTCAAAAGATCATTGAGCCGGATCTTGGCCTTCACCGGTGAAAAGAAGCGGCACTGCTCCCGGATGGCGTTTTCCTTGACAATGACCCGCGCCGAATCGGCAGCCAGGGAGATGCCGCCAAGCTGCAGGAAGATAATTCCCATTATGATGATTTTGATAGTTCTCATTTCTCGGTCATTTTTATCACATTCCAGTCATTAGTCAATGGTGGATTTGCCTGCAGATCGCCGCACCATTTCAAATAATAGGCGGCAGGCCCGTCATCGGGATAGGATTCGAGAAAGGAAGCAAAAAGATCGGCAGACTCCTGCCAGTTGCCGCCGGTGAACGTCCGGTACGCCACCCCATAGGCTTCTGCAAAAGCCTTGACCTCCAGTTCCGAGCGGTCCACCGCCACCAGCAGCTCATAGATCCTGATCGGCTGAGACTTGCCTTTTACCTCGATCAGGCCCAGTTCCCTTGAAATAAAGGCATCTCCCGTGCGGCTGAAAGTATCCTCGCTGACCATGATCCTGGTCTTGAAATACTTGTTGGCCGATTCCAGACGGGAAGCAAGGTTGACCGTGTCGCCGATGGCGGTGAAATCGAAGAGCCTGTCGCTTCCCAGATTGCCGACGATGGCATCCCCGGAATTTATGCCGATGCGGATGGCTATTTCCGTCAATCCATCTGCTATCAGCCCACGATTGATCTCCACCAGGGCCTCCTGACACTCCACTGCGGCCCGACAAGCATTGAGCTCGTCATCTTCACTAGCGATGGGTGCCCCCCAGAAGGCCATTATGCAGTCGCCGATATATTTGTCGATGACGCCATGGTTGCGGATGATGACCTCACTGAAGGTGTTGAGAGCAGTGTGGAGTATCTTCGCTGTGGCCTCTGCCGGCAATCTCTCGGCTATGGTGGTGAAGCCGGCGATATCGGCAAAAAAAACCGAGACCCGCCGCCGCTGGCCCCCCGGCTTGATCAGGTCGGGATTCTGCAGCAGGTAATCGACCAGCGTTTCATCCATATACTGGGCAAAAGCACGGCGGACAAAGCGCCGTTCTTTCCCTTCCGTGGCATAGCTAAAGGCAACGGAAGCAATCATGGCAACTACCAGGGCTGTCGCAGAAGGAATCACCTGCAGGTAGATGCCGTTCTTGAAAAGCAGGCCAGACAGGCCAAGGACAAAGGCAGCTGCGGCAGCAAAGAACGCCAGGTTGGTACTGAATTTATGATGGGTAAGAACAAAGAGGCAAATTGCCCCCGACAGGAGGAACATGAGGATAACTGATGCCAAAGACGGCAACTGCCTGATGAAGTGCCGGTGCAGCAGATTATCCATCGCCGTAGCATGGACCATGACCCCCGTTGAAACGGCGGTTATGGGGGTAGGCTTCAGATCATAGAGCCCAGCTGCAGTGAGGCCGATGAAGACCCTTTTTCCCTTGAAAAAATCCCTGGCAATAACAGGCGTCCTGCCTGCTTCGCTGTCGATGGACGACTTGAAAATGTCGGCGGCTGAAATTATGGTAAAGGGTTCCGGGTCCGAATAAAAACGAAGCAGCAGCGAATCCCCCAAAAGCGGCAGCGGCTTGTTGGCGGCAGACAACTTACCCTCCTGCACAGTTATCTTTTTATCCTTTAGCAGGCTTGCCAGAACGAAATTAGGGATTGTTTCATTGCGAAACCGGAAGGAGAGCGGCACCCGACGATAGGTGCCGTCGGCATCGGGTTTCATGACCACGTTTCCTGCACCGAGGGCGGCAGTTCGGATATTTTCGATATTGGTTAATGCCGACTGGTAGATAAGACGGGTGGAGAGGACATGGGGTATGGCGCTACTCTTCATGAACGCCAGTTCCTCCGCTCCCATCTGCCGATTGTCGTTGGTCAGAAAGATGGGAAGGAAAACATTGCCCGCCTTCTTCAGCGCCTCAGCCAGGAGGAGGTCGTCTTCTTCACCGTAGGAGGATGGCTCGGTAAAGATGATATCGACCAGCACCCCATCAGCCTGGGACAGGTAATCCAGGAGGGGGGCATACATCTGCCGGGGCCAGGGCCAGTTGATGTTCTCACTGCTCAGGGCATCAAGGCTCTGCTGGTCTATTTTCACAATGACGATATCACCTGGGCCCCTGGCTGGATTCAGGTTTCGTGACATCAGGTCATAGAATTTGAATTCAAAGGTGGTAAAAAGGCCGGAAAGGAAAAGTGCCAGGGACAGACCAAAAGCGGCTAAGGCGAGAAGGGCCATTCTGAGAAGGCGGGATCCAACGAGGTTCATATTTACCTCCTGAATGCGGTAAGGAGAAAAATTAAAAAACCCCCTTTGCGGAGGGGGCTTTTTTCGCTACCAGGGGGTAAGAATTATTTGATGGCAGCCTCTTCCACGATGACGGCGTATTTGTAGCCACCACCGAAATCCTTGTCGGCTCTCAGCGTCCCGTTGACGGTGACTATCTCGCCGACCTTGGGAACATCCTGGGAGGTCACTACCAGGTTGTTGGTCCTTTTATTGGCATCACCGCTGCCGTCCTGAACGTGGATCCAGTTCTTGCCCATGATTCCTGCAGAAACCTTAACCACCTTTCCCTTTACAGCTACCGCTTTATTATCCAGAGATGCCTTTTTAGAGTAGAGTTCTTCAACGGTATAGGCATCCGTGCCGGCCGCCTTTTCCACCCTTATCTTCTCGGCGGGAGACGCTACGGCGCCGGCACTGCCGGCAGAAGCTTTTCCGGCCATCTTGCCATCGTCTGCACCGCCGACCGTTTTCTCCGGCGCATTACAGAAATAAATTCGTTCGAAAGTCCGCTCCAGGGACCTGCTCTTGAAATTCCACATCTCGTTGTTGCAATTGAAGATCAATTCCTGCCCTACAGCCACCTTCATCTGGGGCATGGCAACCCAGGTTTTTTTCTCACCGTTGGCCAGTAGCACGTAGGTATAGCTGCCGCTGTCCATGGTCTCCTCGATTTTGCCTGAAATCTGGGGATTGGCTTCCCGGTTCAGCTTCTCATCCAGCTCCTTCTCCTTTTGTGCTATTTCTTTCTCTTTTTCAGAAGGGGTGAGTGCGGCCTGGGGATTGGCGAAAGCGGCATTGCCACCGGCAAATACGGCGACAAGGGAAATGAAAAGGAATATTTTTTTTGCATCTGGTGTCATGAAAGATCCTCACTGTTTGGACTTGTTGGTTAATTAGTCAAAAGCTTAAAAAGAATACATCTTCTGGATAAAATGTTCAAGGAATTAGCGTTGCCATTGAAGTCTCAGGTTAAATTGATAATATTTAATCTTGCACGGCAAACATAGGGGGAAAGGATATGGTGCCATGAATCATGCGCTGATTGGATTTATGGGAGGATTACTTGCTTTTCCGCACTGTATGGGCATGTGCGGCGGGTTTATTGTCCATCTGTCACGATCCGGCGAAAAAAAATCAGCCATCGCCGCCCAGTTTGCATGGCTGGCAGGAAAAATTTTCACCTACGCCTTCGCCGGAGCTGTTGCCGGTTACACCGGAGACAAAGCAGCGGATCTCCTGCAGCACACGTATCTACAGAACGGCATCAGTTACCTTGCCGGAAGCATGATATTTCTGGCAGGCTTGGCGCTGCTGGGTATATTACCCGGCAAGGGTGCCAATGGCCCAGGCAGCGGACTGCTCGCAACCTTATGCCGACCGCTGCTCCGATCACCTTCTCCAGCCGGGGCACTGACACTCGGCATTATTACAGGGCTGCTTCCCTGCCCTGTTGTCATCGGTTTTCTCGCCTATGCCATGCAATCGGGCTCGGTCGCAACCGGCATGACCACCATGGCAGCCATGGGGATAGGCACGGCACTTCCTCTGTTGACATTGGGAGGGGCAAGCCTGGCGGCAGGAGCTCGCCTGAAAAAATGGGGCGCAGCTGCCGGCGGAACCATTCTCATCCTTCTGGGAATGGCTACGGTGCTGCGCGGCACGGAAGTTTTTCATCAACTAGTCGGCTGTCCTTCCCAGCCGGTTTTCCAGCAAACTTCCAAAGCCGACAGCAGCAAGGGCTGCTGCTCGGGCAAATCTCATGTCAGCAACAGCGGCAACTGAAATATCTCCCCAAGTATGTGCCCACTGTGGGCTCCCGATTCGTCAATCGCTTGTTCAAACCGGCGGCGCCATCTTCTGCTGCTACGCCTGTCGGCTTATTGCCGGCATTATCGGCAGCCGGGATGGAGGTGATCATGCCTGGAACCTGCTTCGACTCGGCTTCGGCGCCCTGTTGGCCATGAACATCATGATGCTTTCCCTGCTCCTCTATTCGGGATCGGTCGAGACAGAGATAATACCCATCTTCCGCTGGGTCATGCTGGCATTGGCAATGCCGGCCATGGCCATTCTGCTCTATCCCCTGGTCATGGGCGCCCTGCAGAGAAAGCCGGGCCTCGACCTGCTCATTGTGGCGGGCTCGATTACCGCCTTTACCGTCAGTACACTCAATACCGTGCGTGCTGCCGGGCAGGTATATTTCGATACGGCAACCATGCTGCCGGTGCTGGTTACCTTCGGCAAGATCATCGAAGCGACGGCAAAAAGAAAAGCCGCCGACCTGCTCCATGCCATGGAATCCTTGCTGCCGGCATCGGCACTGAAGATTGAAAAAGGAACTGCCGTGGAAGTTGCCATCGAGCAGTTGCACTCCGGCGACCTGGTGCTCATCCGCCCCGGCGAGCGGATTGCCGTCGATGGCCTGATCCGCGAGGGCAATACAACCGTCGAGGAAGCCGCTTTCACCGGCGAACCGCTACCGGTCTGCAGAGGCCCCGGAGAACGGGTGCTGGCCGGGACGGTCAACGGCCAGGGAAGCCTGCTGGTGAAAACCGAACGGGCCGGCAAAGAAGTTCTGCTCCAGCGGATCGTTGCCATGATCCAAGGGGCCTGGCAGAATCCTTCACCGGCAGAGCGCATTGCCGAACGGGCAGCAGGCATGTTCATTGTCGCCGTAGGGCTGGTGGCCCTTGCTTCCCTCATTCTCTGGACTTTGGCCGACAACCCGCTGCAGGGCTTTCTGAGTGCTCTCTCCGTTCTCGTGGTCGCCTGTCCGTGCACCATGGGAATCGCCACCCCCCTGGCAACATCCCTGGCCATTGCCAGAGCCGCAGCAGCGGGTATTGTCGTCCGCGGCAGCGAAACCATGGAACAGCTTGGCAGAACCGATCTCATCTTTTTCGACAAGACCGGCACCCTGACCACCAATCAGCCGGTTCTCAAGGATATAATCGTCTTTGATCCCCAGCTGACCGAAGATCAGCTGCTGGCATTACTTGCCACCCTCGAGTCTGCCAGCAATCATCCTTTAGCCGGAACCATAGCAGCTGAAGCTGCAAGAAGAGGTCTGGAGCTGGGATCACCGGCCGCCGTCAATATAAAGCCGGGGCAGGGAATCGATGGTCTGGTAAAATTAAATGGTGAAAGCAGGATGATAATCGCAGGAGCATCGCCATCATTCCGGCAGACTGTCGATGCAGCAGGCGAAGAGGGTTTTACGGCGGTGGATGTTATGTGGGATGGACAAATCCGTGGCCGCTTTCTTTTTGAGGACAGCATACGTAGCGACGCCGCTGCGACAGTGCAGAAACTGGCTACTCAGAAAATTGCATCGGTACTCCTTTCCGGGGACCGTCTGCAGGCTGCAGCAGCCGTAGCCGCACAAACGGGGATAGGGTCGGTCGAGGCGCCGCGAAATCCGGGTGAAAAGCTGTCTGTGGTGGAACAAGCCCTTGGCGCAGGCAGGAAGGTCGCCGTTGTCGGGGATGGGGTCAACGACGCCGCCCCCCTTGCCGCCGCCCAGGTGGGAATCGCTCTCGGCAGCGGTCTTGATCTGGCACGTCAGGCGGGCAACGTGGTTCTTTTATCGGACCGCCTCATGCAGATCCCCTGGCTGATCGGCCTCAGCAGGCAGACAAGAAGAATTATCGGCCAGAATTTCGCCTGGAGCTTCGGCTACAACGCCATCGCCCTGGGAGCGGCCGCGGCCGGCCTGCTGCATCCGCTCTTGGCGGCAATCGCCATGGTCGTCTCCAGCCTGACGGTGCTTGCCAACTCCTTGCGCATCAGCAGTTTTTCAGGGGAGGAAATGTAACATGCCCGAAAACGGAGTTTTTGTCGTCGGCTCAGGACCCAACGGATTGGCTGCAGCCATTGTCATGGCCCAGGCAGGTTTGCCGGTCACCATTGGGGAAGCGGCACAAAGCGTCGGCGGCGGCACCCGCAGCGCCGAACTCACCCTGCCCGGCTTTGTCCATGATGTCTGTGCAGCCATACATCCCCTTGCGGCCTTTTCGCCCTTCTTCAATTCTCTCCCCCTAGCCGATCATGGCCTGAAATGGATCTATCCACCGGCTGCCCTGGCACATCCCCTGGATGACGGGACAGTAGCCGTCCTGGAAAGAGAGATATTTCAAACGGTGGACAGCCTGGATTTCCCCGATCGGCGTCCGTACATGGAGTTGATGATGCCGCTCAGGGAGCATTGGCAGGAAATCTCCCCCCAGGTGCTGGCGCCTCTCACCTTTCCCGCCCACCCCCTCCTCATGGCCCGATTCGGCATCCATGGGTTGAGATCGGCAGTCGGCCTCGCCCGCAGCACTTTTCAAGGACCGCTTGCCCGAGCCCTTTTCGCGGGCATGGCTGCCCACTCCTTTCTCCCCCTGGACAAGCCGGGTTCCGCAGCATTTGGCCTGGTCTTGGGCACCCTCGGCCATGTTAACGGCTGGCCGATGGCTGCAGGAGGAACAGGAAAAATCAGCCAGGCATTGGCCGGGCACTTCCTTTCACTGGGGGGAGAAATCGTAACCGGAAGAAGGACAGGCACTGTGGATGAACTGCCTGCCGATACCACGGTTTTTCTCGATGTCTCACCCCGGCAGGTGCTGCAGCTGGCACGGCAACGTTTTGACAGCGATTACCGGAAGCAGCTGGAAAAATACCGGTTCGGACCCGGCATTTTCAAAGTGGACTGGGCTCTGAACGGGCCGATACCGTGGCGGGCAGAGGAATGCCGGCGAGCTGCCACCCTGCATCTGGGTGGAACCATGGAGGAGATCGCAGCTGCAGAGAAAGAGGTCCACCTGGGCCGGCATCCGGAAAAGCCATTTGTACTGGTGGCCCAGCAGAGCCTTTTCGATCCCGACCGTGCCCCGGTGGGCAAGCAGGTGGGGTGGGCCTACTGCCATGTACCCAATGGCTCAAGAGTCGACATGACGGAAAGAATTGAAAATCAGATCGAGCGGTTCGCCCCCGGCTTCAAGGACCTGATCATCGGGCGGCGAACCAGGGATACGGCAGCAATGCAGGCCTACAACGAAAACTTCGTCGGCGGGGATATCAACGGCGGCATGCAGAACCTGCGTCAGATGGTTGTCCGCCCTGTCGCCGGGCCTCACCCATACGCCACCCCTGACAAAAACATCTTCATCTGTTCTGCCTCCACCCCTCCCGGCGGCGGAGTTCACGGCCTGTGCGGTTACCTGGCGGCCAAGCTGGCCCTGGAGAGAATGAAGTAAGTGCGATCCTTTTCCCGGAAATATGCGGCTACAACAGTCTGCCGATGGTTCAGGAAAGAGTCACCCCGGTAACGGCAAAGAAAAACGGGAAGGGAGTATCATAAATGATCGAGGAGCTCTACCCATGATTGCAGATGCTTCAACGGAAATCACGCCGTCAGCTGACAGCATAGGCAGCGGAGCCGATGGCAACCAGAACACCGGCATCGTTATGGAGTTCCATGCGAACAGAGGCGATCTTTCCCCCCAGGCGCATTACGGTGGCGGTGGCGCTAAAACGTTTCCCCACCCCCGGATTCAGGTAGTCCACACGCAGATCGATGGTACCGCAGCGGGTGAACCGTTGGGCGAGCTGTTCAACCGTTTCATCGGCATGTTTTTCCGCCACCGCCAGGGTAACAGCAAAACCACCCACGGTATCAAGGGCCGTGGCAATAGCGCCCCCGTGGAGCCGGCTGTGCATATAGCTCCCCACCAGTTCCTGGCGCATCGCAAAGGAGATCTTCGGCTGCCGCGGATCGAGGGTCTCGACCTTGATGCCCATGAGGCGATTGAAGGGAAAACATTCTTCGAAAACCTCCCGGAGCCTGGCCTCAAGGCGGGCCTGCTCCTCGGGGGGGCGACGGGTGCGTGGTGCTGTATTTGACATTACTATCTCACAGATTATATTCATGGATTCGGTGGTGCTATGCCACCGTTACAAAAACTCCGCTTCAATGGTTCCTGATCCTTCCTCTAGGACCTTACTTCCCACTTTAACCGCACCATTCAGCCTTTATCAATCATTAAAAACATTCCAGGCGGATTTTCTTACGACCATCTTGCGGAGCTGAATGATTTTTCTGCACCAATGATACATGGTGGCGCCCAAAAGTATAAATCTTTAATAAATGTTGACTTTTTTATACACCTCAAGTATAAAGCGCGGTAATTAATATCTACTAAAATCATTTACCATCCCTGTTCCTCTTCTGGCCTAATCATTACCGTAATTTTTTTCTGGAAATATCCCTGGCTCAGCACTGAGATCCTGCACGGAGTAATGTGCTTTTTATGAGCCGCTATCAAAAATGTAAGGAGAGTGAGTATGAAGAGTGGAATCTTCCAGTTCTTGCACCAGAAGTATTTGTTATTGTTGAGCCTGTTCGTTTTTGTCTGTTTAACTATTGGGTCCGGGGAAGCATCAGCTGCGTCTTTCTATGTCAGAACCGATGGGAATGACATCAATACCGGATTAGAGAACAGCCCATCGGGAGCCTTCAGGACCATCCAGCATGCGGCAAATTCAGCAACGGCAGGGGACGTTATCGAGGTACAGGAAGGGGTCTACAACGAGGCATTGGTTATTAATTCCGCAGCCACTCCCGATAAAAGAATCACCTTCAAGGGTATGGGGAAAGTAGTTCTCGACGGACAGAACGCCCTGCAAACGGCCGTTTTCACTGGAGAAACCGCCGGCAATGTGGATTTCGTCAATCTTGAGATCCGCAACTACACCCAGTTCGCCTTCTATTTCGACTCATACGACAACAGGATCGAGAATTGCGACATCCACGACAACGCCATGGTTATGGAGGGACATGGCACAGGAATCGGATTTGGCGGGCAAGTATTCAAAAACACCAAGTTCTATAACCATTCGGCACCGTCCGGCTATGTAATCAGGCCCTACTATGCGGCAAAGGGTCTCACCTTCGAAGACTGCGATTTCCACGACAACAAGGGCACCGTCATCTGGTGGGCCCACACCCAGGGCTCCAACTACATAATCCGTTGCCGGTTCTACAACAACCCCGGCGCTGCCGTCACCAGCGGTGACCTGATCGGCACCGCGTATGTCTATAACTCCGTATTCTACAACAACGGTACCGCCTTTGGTTCCGGAGACGACAGGTATGGTTCCGTAAAAGTATTGAAAAACAATATCTTTGCCAACAATCGTTACGGCATAGCCAAGTACACCTACGATTACGGCACGGTCACCAGCGACCATAACGATGTCTGGAACAACGATACCAATTACAGCAATGTGGCAGCGGGCGCCCACGACATATCCCAGGATCCCATGTTCGTCAGCCCCAAAACAGCCGATTTCCATGTGAAGCCATTCTCTCCTGCCGTCAATGCCGGAATCGATCTGGGCTATCCATACAACGGCACCGCCCCGGATATGGGAACTTACGAGACCTACGTCAATAAAATCTACTATGTAAGGACCGATGGAAACGACGCCAACAGCGGTTTGGAGAACAGCGCCCTGGGCGCCTTCAGGACCATCCAGCATGCGGCAAATTCCGCAACGGCAGGGGACATCATTGAGGTACAGGAAGGGGTCTATAACGAGGCGCTGACCATTTATTCCCCTTCCACCCCCGACAAGAGAATCATCATTAAGGGTGTCGGAAAAGCCGTCCTTGACGGGCAGAACACTCTGCAAACGGCTATTTTCACTGGAGAAGCCGCCGGCAATGTGGATTTTGTCAACCTTGAGATCCGCAACTACACCCAGTTCGCCTTCTATTTCGACTCCTATGACAACAGGATCGAGGATTGCGACATCCACGACAACGCCATGGCTATGGAGGGGCATGGCACCGGAATAGGATTCGGCGGGCAACACTTCAAAAACACCAGGTTCTACAACCATACTGCCCCGTCCGGCTATGTGATCAGGCCCTACTATGCTGACAAGGGTCTCACCTTCGAAGACTGCGAATTTTACAACAATAAGGGCACTGTCATCTGGTGGGCCCACACCCAGGGCTCCAACTACATCATCCGCTGCCGGTTCTACAACAACCCCGGCGCCGCCGTTACCAGCGGCGATCTGATCGGCGCCGAGTATATCTACAACTCGGTATTCTACAACAACGGTACCGCCTTTGCTTCCGGAGACGACAGGTCCGGCTCCGTGAAGGTATTGAAGAACAACATCTTTGCCAACAATAGTGTCGGCATCGGCAAGTACACCTATGATTACGGCAAGGTCACCAGCGATTACAACAACGTCTGGAACAACGGCACCAACTACAGCAATGTGGCAGCGGGTGCCAACGACATATCCCAGGATCCCCTGTTCGTCAGCCCAACAGCTGCAGATTTTCACCTGCAGGCATTCTCCCCTTGCCTGGAAAAAGGCCTGGACCTCGGTTACGCCTTCTATGGCGCTGCTCCGGACCTGGGAGCTTTCGAAAAAACCCATTCCTCAACCGTGGCAACGCTCTCAGGAACAGCTGTCGGCAACGGCTGGTATTCTTCAGATGTTACCGTCGACATCACAGACGATCTTCCTGCCGCTCTGCAGGAGATCAGGTACGAGATCGATAAAGGCGGCGAAGCAACTCAGCCGACTTCACCCGCCTCATTCATTTTAACGGCCGATGGAAGCCATTCGGTAACTTTTTATGCCGTAGACAAGGATGGAGCAGCGGAGCCGGTAAATAGCGTTACGGTCAACATCGACAAAGCCCCGCCGGTTACGACCGCCACATTGCAGGGAACCATGGGTAGTAACGGCTCATATACGACCGTTGTGACCGTGAACTTAAGCGGAGCCGATGCCGGCTCGGGCGTTAAGGAAATTCACTACAGCATCAACGACGGAGCAGAAGTTGTCATTGCAGGCCCGCTGGCATCTACAAAGCTGACGACCAACGGCACCCACACCATCACCTACTATGCCATTGACAAGGCAGGCTTCCGGGAGGCAGCAAAAACCCGGACAATACAGATCAACGGCACTGTGGATCTGACTGCTACCGCAATATCCGGCCCTGCTACCGCAAACACCGGCAAGACGGTAACCGTCAACACCACCGTTACCAATATCGGACCGACAGCCGCCTCATCCTTCTACGTCCATGCGTATATTTCCAGCAGCTCCGGCGCCAACGTCCAGATCGGTTCCACCTATGTGAACGGCCTTGCAGCCGGCGCCACCCAGTCACTCGCCATCACGGGCAACATTCCTTCGACTACCGCCCATGGCACGTATACCTACAAGATCGTTGTCGACACCTTCAATTACGTGGTGGAAGCAATTGAAAACAACAACACCCTGAACGGCAACCAGGTCGCGGTGAGCGGCTCCGATCTCACGGCAACCGCAGTGTCCGGCCCGGCGACGGCAAACACCGGGAAACCGGTAACCGTCAACGCCTCCATCGCCAACACCGGATCGGGTGACGCCTCCTCCTTCTACGTCCATGCGTACATTACCAGCGGCTCCGGCGCCAATGTCCAGATCGGTTCCACCTATGTGAACGGCCTTGCAGCCGGCGCCACCCAGTCACTCGCCATCACGGGCAACATTCCTTCGACTACCGCCCATGGCACATATACCTACAAAATCGTTGTCGATACCTTCAATTACGTGGTGGAAGCAATTGAAAACAACAACACCCTGAACGGCAACCAGGTCGCGGTGAGCGGCTCCGATCTCACGGCAACCGCAGTGTCCGGCCCGGCGACGGCAAACACCGGGAAACCGGTAACCGTCAACGCCTCCATCGCCAACACCGGATCGGGTGACGCCTCCTCCTTCTACGTCCATGCGTACATTACCAGCGGCTCCGGCGCCAATGTCCAGATCGGTTCCACCTATGTGAACGGCCTTGCAGCCGGCGCCACCCAGTCACTCGCCATCACGGGCAACATTCCTTCGACTACCGCCCATGGCACATATACCTACAAGATCGTTGTCGACACCTTCAATTATGTGACGGAAGCAAACGAAAACAACAACACCCTGACCGGCAACCAGGTCGCGGTGAGCGGCTCCGATCTCACGGCAACCGCAGTGTCCGGCCCGGCGACGGCAAACACCGGGAAACCGGTAACCGTCAACGCCTCCATCGCCAACACCGGATCGGGTGACGCCTCCTCCTTCTATGTCCATGCGTACATTACCAGCGGCTCCGGCGCCAATGTCCAGATCGGTTCCACCTATGTGAACGGCCTTGCAGCCGGCGCCACCCAGTCACTCGCCATCACGGGCAACATTCCTTCGACTACCGCCCATGGCACATATACCTACAAGATCGTTGTCGACACCTTCAATTATGTGACGGAAGCAAACGAAAACAACAACACCCTGACCGGCAACCAGGTCGCGGTGAGCGGCTCCGATCTCACGGCAACCGCAGTGTCCGGCCCGGCGACGGCAAACACCGGGAAACCGGTAACCGTCAACGCATCCATCGCCAACACCGGATCGGGTGACGCCTCCTCCTTCTATGTCCATGCGTACATTACCAGCGGCTCCGGCGCCAATGTCCAGATCGGTTCCACCTATGTGAACGGCCTTGCAGCCGGCGCCACCCAGTCACTCGCCATCACGGGCAACATTCCTTCGACTACCGCCCATGGCACATATACCTACAAAATCGTTGTCGACACCTTCAATTATGTGGTGGAAGCAAACGAAAACAACAACACCCTGACCGGCAACCAGGTCGCGGTGAGCGGCTCCGATCTCTCGGCAACCGCAGTGTCCGGCCCGGCGACGGCAAGTATTGGCCAGTCCTTCTCGCTGAATACGACGATTGCCAACACCGGATCAGGTGACGCATCCTCCTTCTACGTCCATGCGTATATTACCAGCAGCTCCGGCGCCAACATCCAGATCGGCTCCACCTATGTGAGCAGCCTCCAAGCCGGCGCCACCCAGTCACTCGCCATCCCGGTCACCATTCCTTCAAATATCGCGCCGGGTACCTACACCTACAAAGTCATCGTCGACACCTTCAATTATGTGACGGAAGCAAACGAAAACAACAACACTCTGACCGGCAATCAGGTAGCAATCTGAGGTTTCTCACGATGTTAACTGCAAAAGGCAACCGATATCCATCGGTTGCCTTTTGCTGACAAAGTCACAATATGTAAGGCTGATCAAAAAGTCCCAGGTGCAAGGCGCCCGAAACCTGAGGAGTGAGGCGTACTTAACGGTACGCCGCAGCGACGACTAGTAAGGGCAACGCCGCAGATGGGGCTTTTTCATCAGACTCGGCAACCGATCTCCATCGGTTGCCTTTTTTTGTGCAGACTGCATGTTATACCTCAATGGCGAATTCCGCACCTTCACCGGTGTTTCGCGCAGTCAGTCTGCCATGCATGCCTCTTTCAATGATGTTCTTGGCCAGGAACAAACCTATGCCGGTTCCATGGGGGCCCTTGGTGGTAAAATAGGGATCGAATACCTTCTCCAGTATATCTGCGGGAATCCCTCCTGCATTGTCGCAAATAGTTATTACCGATTTGGCCTTTCTCAGGCAGGTGGTAATAAGAACCCGCCGGTTATGGTGGCTGCACGTCTCGAATGCATCCCTGGCATTCATCAATATATTGAGGAGAACCTGGGAGTATTCATTCTGGTAGCCATAGATGATCGGATCGTCCACGCACTCCAGGTCGATTGTGATCTGGTTATGGTTGAAGCTGCCGGTTATGAGGGCTATGACATTGGCAACAACGACACTAGCCTTGAAGCTCAACTTTTCCTTGTCCGGCTTGAAAAAGTTCCTGAAATCGTCAATGGTCTGCGACATGTGCTGTATGAGCTTCATTGAGACGTCCACTGACTGGTCGAGAACTTCCTTGCTTAATTTTCCTTCGTCGTGATAAAGGCTCAGTCGCTGAATGTTCAGGCCCAGTGAATTGAGCGGCTGACGCCATTGGTGGGCAATGTTGCTTATCATCTCTCCCATGGCAGCAAGACGGCTTTGCTGCAATAGCATATGTTCCTTTTGGTGCAAGTCTTTCAGAGCTTTTACCAGTTCGGCCGTCCGTTCCATAACGCGCTGTTCCAGCTCTTCATGGGCGTGGCGCAACTCCTTTTCGGTCCCACCCCGCACTGCCTCTTCCGGATTTTCCTGAATTCCACTTTTCATCCGCTTTTCCTTGCATAAATGCTGTTTCGACACAGCTCGAACGACAGGCGCTGCTGCGCAGAGGCGACATGTCCCTCTTTGTCGCCTTCCGTGTCGATTGTCAAAGACACAACTATGCGGAAAAATAGCAGAATCAGGCAGGAAAAGTAAGCAAATATTAAACCCTGAAATTTACCTCCCCAGCGACCGCACATAAGTCACCAGGTACCAGCGATGCCTGGGGGGCACTACCCGTTCCAGCACCGGTTCATGACCAATGCCCAGCAGCATGTTGCGCAGGAGGTAGCCATCACCGTATCGGGTGACCCGCTTCGAGCGCAGGTCTGCCGGTACCGGCATGTAGCTCTCCCCGACCGGCCCGTTGCCGGCGCCTTCGTTTCCATGGCAGAAGATACAATAGTAATGATAATAAACGCGTCCCCGCTGCCGGTTTTCCGCCGTATCCGGCAGCGGATTTCTCACCGCCGGAGCAGCTTCCATGGAAGGCAGCTGCTCCGGCAGGGTAACCGGCACCACCCCATCCACCGGCGGCGGCTGGACCCACTGGTAGGCGCGCAGGTGCTGCTGGATCTGCATGCGAGGACCCTTGTACAGCACCAGGCCGAAGAGGCCCGCCACGATTAGGGCTGCAAAAATGACAAAAGCTGCCGCTATCTTTTTCATCGGTTCGGGCTCCGCTCTCTCAGCTGCTGGTTGGGCGGCTTTGGCGGGTTCTCCGGCTGTGCCTCCGGCAGTTTCGGGAGCTGTCGAGGCAATTTCCCATCCCGGGGGGGCGGCTCTTCGGTGGAATAGATGGATTCCGCAGGCGTATCGGGCAGCTGGCCGAAATCCCAGTGCCTTGGGCCCTCAAGAACAAAGCGATAGGCAAGGAGGCCGTAGGCGATGATGACCAGGCTCAAAAGGGTGATGATCACCCATTCCCATGGGCTGGGGAGTTCCCGCTGCTCGTCGTATTTTTTCTTTTCCGCCATGGCAGCCTCACCAGTTGGGGAGCTGGGTCATGGCCATCACCGTGTGCCCGACGCCATAGATGAACGTGCCGAAAATGATAAGCACCAGGGGCCAGGGCATGAAGCTCAAGACCCAGTGGAAGAAACTCAGCGGCCCCTGAATCCTGATCTCCCTGTCCCGACGGGCCTCCTCTTCACGGGGACGCCACATGGCCAGGTAAGTGAGGCAGACAAGGATCATCAGGGTGGCTCCCGCAAGGAGAGTCACCACAACCCACTGGTTCTGCTGCACATAAAGGTTGAAAGTCATCATCGTGTTTTCCCCTTGTGTCGTTTCAATTCCTCCTTAGCGGGAATACCGCTTTCCAGCGGCAGGTAGCGGGCCCGGTCCTGATCGGAGAATTGCCTCGACCGGACCGCCCAGACAAGCGCCAAGGTGATGGCCGTAATCATCACCGCCAGAAAGCCGAGCCACATGGCAAGAAAGGCATTGAATCCCAGGCTGCACATGATCACTCTCCCGTTTTGCTCGGCGGACGGTATTGATTGCGCCACAACTCTTCAAAGGAGGCATCGATCCCCCGCGGCCCGATGTTGGCATCCGTATAGCCGAGAAAGCTCACCCCCAGGTAATTGGCCAGGTCCCAGATCTTTTCCGACTCCAGGTGCTTCTTGAAGTAGGGCATGGCGGTGCCGGTGATGCCGTTCATGATCTGGTAGTAGAAGATGCCGCCGATGTAACGGTTGGCCTCCAGGTGCCTCCTCAATGTCGTAAAATCCAGCGGCGGCGGGTAGAGGTGGGAGGCGGCAGGCCCCTTACCGTCACCGATGGGACCATGGCAGTTGATGCAGAACTCCTGGTAGATCCGTTTACCCCGCAACAGGGCCGCCGGCGAAGCTGGGTAAGGGTTGGGCATCGGTCGCCAGACGACGGGAACCTGGCCGTGCAGCCACTTGATGTTGGCATCGGCGCCGGATTCATAAGCGGTAACTGCCTGCTGCTTCCACTGTTGCTGGCGGGCGACCCGCACATCAGCCATCTTCCACCCCAGTGCCTGAATATAGGCCGTCAGTTTGCGGATCTTCTCCTCGCCAAGAAACTCCCATGACGGCATCAATGAAATGGGGCTGGTGTAACGGGGATTGATGAAGTGGGCCTTGTGCCAGTCATCGGAATGCTCCCCCCCTTCTTGAGAAAGATCGGGGCCGGTGCGCTCACTACCGAGAATGGCAGGCTCCTGGGCTACGTAGTCACCGCTCTCGGCGATCCGTTCAGCGCCAATGTCCCAGTCGTTGATGCGGATAAAGAGAGAATGGCAGTAACTGCAGCCATTCTGCACATAGAGGCGGTGCCCTTCCCGCTCTGCCGAAGTCATCGGCCGCCAGATCTCCGAAGGCTTATCGCTCATGGTCATGACCGGCAGGCCGATGATGACGAAGGTGGAGGCCCAGAAGACCATCAGCGCCCCAACGATGAGCAAGGCCGGGGTCATCTTCATGCCGCTTCCTCCGCCCGCTGCAGCTCACCGACTGAAAGCTCCCGACCGGCTCGGATGCTCATCACCACGTTGTAAAAGCCGACGCTGGCGCCGGTCAGGATGAACACACCCAGTGCGGCCCGTGAGATGAAGTATGGGGCCAATTGGGGCAGCACCCGATAGACGGTCTCGCCGTTGTTCCAGGCGTTGCCCTGGATCAGGCCGGCGATGGTGAGGACGATGAAAAAGCCGGTCAGGCCGAAGGTGATGAGGCCGAACTGGAGGTTTACCAGCCTGTTCGAGTAGATACAGCGGCCCGTCACCAGTGGCAGGATGTGGTACATGGCGCCGAGGGCGATATAGCCGCCGAAGCCGAGCATGGCAATATGGGCATGGCCGACGGTCCAATTATTGAAGTGGGTGACCCGCTGCAGATAGGGAAGCGACTGCACCGGCCCCTGGATGCAGGTGATGAGATACCAGGCGATACCCGCCATGATCAGCCGGGCTGCAGGGTCTCCCCAGATGAGCCTTCCCCGCTGGCGGGCGGTCAGCCACAGATTGAGAACCACTATGGAGACCGGAACCACCATGGCCACCGAATCGACAATCGAGACCGCCTTCAGCCAGTTGGGAATGGGGGACTGCAGCACATGATGACCGCCGATATGGCTATAGAGGGCGATGAGCAGCCAGAAGCCCAGCAGTGAGAGGGTATGGGAGTTGAGCGGCGTCCTGGCCATGCGCGGGATGACGAAATAGGCTGCTCCGGTGGCAAGAGGCGTGATGAGGAGCCCCGGCAGATTGTGCCCCCAGAACCAGAGGAAAAGGGAGTCGATCAACCCCGGCATGGCGCCTGTAGCCGGACGCCACATGACATTGCCCAAGGGATAATTGCCGGCCGTCCAGAGAAAGGTGGCCATGAAATACCAGACCGAAACATAGAGCTGCTCTTCTGTGCGGTTGGCGATGGTCATCACCACATTGCAGATGAGGAGCAGCACCGCCACCATCAGGATCATGTCGGCGCTCCAGATATATTCGTTGTACTCCCGCCCCTGGGTATGGCCGAAGGAAAAGCCCAACGGTCCACTCAGGATGGTGATGTTCCAGAGGAAGAAGCTGGCCCAGGCCAGCCGCTCCGACCACAGCCTGGTGCGCAAAAGAGCAGGGGTATAATAGAGACCGCAGCCGATAAGCATGGTGCCGACAAAACCATAGAGCATGGTGTTCACATGCACCGGCCGCTCACGGCCGAAAACCAGCCAGGAAACGTTGGGCAAGAACTCGGGCGAGACCAGGTGAATGGCCGAAATCATGCCGTAGAGCGCCCCCACCACGAACCAGAAGGCGCCGGCAACCATGAAGGCCAGTGAAGCGCTCTGGGGTTTGTCGAAGAATTTGGGCATCGTACAACCTTTGTATTTTCTCTCCCCCTTCCTTTATGGGAGGGGGCCGGGGGGAAGGTTAGCTAATCATCACCTATGACAGGTAAAACAGTCGTGCGTAGCATTCTTCCGGCGATGACAATCGATACAGAAACCCATCTCGAACTTCCTCGCAGCCACCACCCGGTCCATCATCGTCACATTGCCGTGGCAGTAACTACAGTCGATCCCCTGGCGCAGATGCATCGAGTGATCGAAATAGACGAATTCGGACACCCAGTTGACCCGCTGCCAAATGACCGGCTTGCCTTTAGCAAAGGTCTGCCGCAGCTCCAGAATGTACGGATAAGTCTTGATGATCCGCTGGTGGCATAACATGCAAGTCTGCAGGGGCGGAATGCCGGCGTGTCGCCCTTCCATCACCGTCGTATGGCACATCAGGCAACTGATCTTTTTCACATGCACATGAACCCGGTGACTGAAGGGTATCGGCTGCCGCGGCCCGAGCCCGGCCGGGTACACGACATGGAAAAGCACCAGCATGATCGCCGTCAGCAGCAGCACTACCACTGCGGCCAATGCCGATGCCAGGCCGGTTCGTTTCCTGGTTCTCTCCGTCTGCCACGGCATTCTCACTTTTCATCCTCGGACCGGAAACAGTTCGCCGGGAGTCGACGCTGGAACTGCTCCATGCCCATACCCAGCAGACCGGCGAAGGCCATGGCCACGGAAAGCTCAGCCAGGCCGAGATTGAGGTTTTTATCGAAAACGGGGGTTACCAGCCACCAGCGTTCGATCCACATGCCACAGAGGACAAGGAGGGAAATGCCCCCAAGGGACCAGCGGTTGCGCTTGGATCGCTCCGTAAGAAGCAGCACCAGCGGCCCCAGGTAGACAAGCCCCAGGAGGAGGTAGCTCACCCCCAGCCAGGGTTGGAAATTGAGCCTTGGCGCCAGGAATCTGGTTTCGTCAGGCAGGTTCTCGTACCAGATGGGGAGAAGATGGGCATACATGAGATAGGTGGCCATGAGGCTGAAGGCGACTATCAGCCGCCCCAGGTCCATCAGCTGCTCTTCCCGGGTCTCCCGCTGCCAGACGGCCAGAAAGGCCCAGGCGGCAGAGGCAATATAAAGGCCGGAGATGAAAAAATATCCCCCAAGCAGGGTGCTGTACCATTCGGGATCAAGGGCCATCACCAGATCAAAGCCGAGCAGGGAGAAAACCAGGCTGTAAGTGACAATGAGGAGGCCGCCCCAAACACTCCCCTGACCGTTGCGGCGGGCAACGAGATAGCGGACCGCGGTCAGCCAGAACACCGCCAGCCCCGCCAGATCCCGGCCGAAGACGAAGGAGTTGTTCAGCCAGCCACCCTGGTGATATTCGATGTCGTACCAGGGAGACCACCTGTTGCTGCCGACCCAGAGCAGCACCAACGCCAGCAGCGAAGGAACGGCAAAGGCAATGGCGGAGAAAGCCACCCGCTCCAGCTCCCCGGGCCACCGTCCATTGCAGGCCCGCACCACCGCCGGCCAGGTGGTGAGCCCACCGGCAAGGGAACTGAAAAAGAGGAAATTGATAAGCAGTGCCCGCCAGCCTTGGGGCGCCGCTGCCGTATTGATTGAGAACACCCAGAGGCCGATACCACATATGGCAAGCCCCCCCCAGAAGAAGGAGGCATAACCAAAGCTTTGTCCTGGCCGGTCAGTGGTGGACATGAATCTCCTCCGCTGCAGCGCTGGAAAGCATCCCCTGCAAACTTTGGATATTCCCTTCGCCGCAGCTTACCAGCAGTCCGAATTTATCCCGACTGAAGCGCCGGTCGTAGAACGGACTGACCTTCAGCCGGTAGAGGCGCGAATGCAGGACCAGGCCTGTCAAATTTGCGATGCTGCCCAGAAGGATCGTCCCCTCGAAGGCGATGACGCAATAGGGGATGATGGCGACAGGGGGTTTGCCGCCGACGATGATGCTATTGACCAGGGCCGTGCCTACGGCAAGCCACAATCCGCCGGCAAGACCGGCCAGCGCCCCGGCCAGCGTCCAGAACCGCACCGGGCTTTTCGGGTGCCCCATTACCTTTTCCACCACCTCGACCTTCACCGGGGTAAAGGTCTCCATCTCCCTGTATCCCGCATCGCAGACCAGCTTTACCGCTTTCACGAGTCTTCCGGCGTTGGAGAATACCGCCAGCACCGACGAGCTTCCCCCCTGCACTTTCTGTCTGACCTTGGTTTCGCAGCAGCCGGTCGGTTCGATCTCCTCGTCGGCGATCCGCCCTTTGAGATCGCTCAGGGGAACGGTGGGCAGAATCTTGCTGAAACCAAAAAACCAGAAAAAGAAAAAGGCCGCCGAGGCCGCCGTTATACTTATTTCCACCCAGGTTGGGATATAACCGCCCCAGTTATGGGGAATAAAATCGTGGGCAGTGGAGGTATAGACGATGAAAAGGCGCTCCAGCCACATTCCCAGGTTGATAAGGAGCGAGATGACGAAGAGTAGAATGAAATTGGTCCTCACCTTTTTGAAGACGAACGTCAGGGGGATGAGGACATTGAGGGGAATGATCAGCCAGAAGATCCAGGCTGCGGGCCCGGTCATCCGCCACTTGTAGAATTGCCATTCGAAGGGATTGCCCGAGTACCAGGCGATGAAGACCTCGCAGGCATAGGAATAGCCGACGATGGCAGCAGTGAGAATGATAGTCTTGGCCACCATCTCGAAATGGTGGCGCTGGATCAGCCGCTCCAGATGCAGCAGCTTGCGCATGGGTATGAGGAGCGTCAGCACCATGGCCAGCCCGGAATGGATCGCCCCGGCCACGAAATAGGGGGGAAATATTGTGGAGTGCCAGCCAGGGAGGAGGCTCATGGCGAAATCCCAGGAAACGACCGAGTGTACCGAGATCACCAGGGGGGTGGCCAGGGCGGCAAAATAGAGATAGGACCGGCCGTAATGGCGCCATTGGTTTCCCGTCCCCGACCAGCCGAGGGCCATGATCCGGTAGATACTGGCACGGATGTTCTGAGGACCGTATTTTTCTTCGTAACGGTCCCGGGCAGCAGCCAGGTCGGGAATCATACCCACCAGCCAGAAGATAAGACTGACGGTGAAATAGGTGCCAACGGCGCAGACGTCCCAGACGAGAGGGCTGAGGAAGTTCGGCCAGAGCTGCCGCTGGGACGGGTAGGGAATGATGTAGTAAAGGACCCAGACCCTGCCCAGGTGAATGAGAGGAAACAGGCCGGCGGTCATGATGGCGAAGATGGTCATGGCCTCGGAGGAGCGGGAGACCGCATCCCGCCAGTTGGCCCGCAACAGGTACAGGATAGCCGAGATGAGCGTCCCCGAGTGGGCTATTCCCACCCAGAAGACGAAATTGCCGATATAGACGGCCCAGCCCACCGGACGGTTCAGCCCGGTGACCCCCATCCCCGCCTGCATCTGGTAAAGCCAGACCAGCGCGCCCCAGCCGATGCCCGCCGCCAGCAGGGCAACTGCGGCAAAATAAGGCGCCCGGGGCGTCTGCATGGCGTTCAGCACATCATCGTTTATGTCACCGTACTTCAGATCGGCCACAGTACCTCCAGACCCCCTCACTCCTCACTCCTCACTCCTCACTCCTCACTCCTCACTCCCCACCAATCACCAATCACCAATCACCATCCACCCGGCGCAGAAAGGTCACTGCCGGCTTGGTGTTCAGTTCCTCCAGCAAATGATAGCGACGGGGATCCTCGCGGGTCAGCCTGCTCACTTCCGATGCAGGATCCAGGAGGTCGCCGAAGGTATAGACTCTGGTGGGGCAGCTTTGTGCGCATGCCGGCTGGATTTCCCCGTCCAGGATCTTCCGGTTTTCCCGTGCTGCATGGGCCTCGGCGTTGCGGATCCGCTGGACGCAAAAGGTACACTTCTCCATCACTCCGCGGCTGCGCACCGTCACCTCCGGATTCAGCTGCATGTCCAGCGGTTTGCGCCAGTTTATGTTGACCCAGTTGAAGCGCCGCACCTTGTAGGGGCAGTTATTGGAGCAGTAACGGGTGCCGATGCAGCGGTTGTAGATCTGGGCGTTGAGTCCCTCTTCGTTGTGCATGGCGGCGAAGACAGGACAGACCGGCTCGCAGGGGGCGGCGTCGCAATGTTGACAAAGGAGGGGCAACCAGCCGAGACGGCGGGTGGCTCCCGGCTTATGGTAGGGAGCCACCCGCAGCCAGGCCATCTCCCGGCCTTCGCCAACCTTGCCCTTGCCGATGACGGCAATATTATTTTCCGCGTAACAGGCAACGGCGCAGGCGCCGCAGCCGATGCAACGCTGCAGGTCAATGACCATTGCCCAACGGTGCGTCAGATATTCCCGCTTGGGATACAGGTCCCGCTCCGGTTTGTAGCCCTCCGGAAGAGGCATGATCAGCTCTTCCCCGTCCCCGGGCTCCATGCGGCTCACCTGGGACAGGGGTATCCATTGGACAAGCTCCCGATGCCACTGTTGCCGGGTCAGGGTCGTGTAGGTGGGATCGTTGACCCGTTTTCCTCCCACCTTGCGCAAGGTTCCCCTGGCAAAGGAAACATCCCGCTCCCCAGCCCCCAGGAGCAGAAATGGATTGGCGCCGATGCCCCCGGCGATCCTGCCCATGGCGGTGTGCCCTTGGCCAAAGGCGATTGCCGCCGTCTGCCCCGCTACCTCATCGGTAATCCTGACCGGGGCGCGGATGGCCCCTGTCCCGGTCTTCAATTCGGCCATCTCGCCGTCTTGTATCTCCAGATCAGCTGCTGTGCGGCCATTGATATCGATCCAATTGCCCCAGGCAATAAAGGTAACCGGGTCCGGTGCCTCCTGAATCCAGCCCCGATTTGCAGTCCGACCGTCAAAGAGCATTATGGATCCCCATGGCCAGACCTGGACCTCCCCTGCCTCCGCTCGCGGCTGTTTTGCCTCCGGGCTCAGGCGACCGACAGCGGTGGCACTGAATTGCGCATTTGGCGCCGGCTCTTTCCTGCTCCACACCCCGCCCCGGCTGAGGGCACTTTTCCAGAAGTTTTCGAAAGGCTGGGCCGGGCTGATTTTATGGTGCAACTCCTGCCAGCGCAGAGTAAGCCATTCCCTGAAGGAAGCGACAGGAGCCCCCCCTTCCCGTTTGGCCAGCGGCCGCCCTGCTGCCTGGGCAAGGGTGAGAAAGATGTCGCCGACGGCACGGGTATCGTAAAGACGCGGCATGGTGGGCTGCATGAGGCCCCGAATTCCCTGCTCCGGCTCATAGTCACCCCACGTTTCAAGAGGGCAATCAATGGGCAAGATCCAGTCCGAGGCCGCAGCCGTTTCATTTTCCAGCGTCCCAAGATAGACGATCATCCCGGCACGACTGATGGGAAGCGCCGCATCCCCCCTGCTGAACAAGGGATTGGTGTCGTGGATAAAGAGTGTGTCGTCAGGACCGAGAGAGGCGAGGAAACGGCGGACCTGGCCATCACCGGCAACATCTGATAGAGCGTGATGCCGGCTGAAATCCACGGTCTGGCCGATACGGCCGGCGGCATAATTAAGCAAGGCGGCAACAATTGCCGTTTCCGTAGCCATAGGCCCTGTGCTTCCCACCGGTGCGGCCAGGGCGACGCTTGATCGTGCCGAGCAGAAGGTGCGGCAAAGATCAACAAGCCTGGCATCCTCCACTCCGGGCAGTTCGGGCGCTTCGGCGACCAGGCGCTCGATGGTGCGGCTGATGGAGGAGAGGTTATTCTTCCCCAAGTCCTTTTCCAGGATTATCCGGAGCATCTTCAGCGCCACCAGCCGCTCGGCCCCCGGTGGCACCTGCATGAACTCGTCGGCGTTGGCAGCGGTCATGGAAAGACGCGGCCCGATATAAACCATGCGGTTCATGACTCTGTTGTTGCGGTAGCCATGCATCTCCCCAAATTGCGAGGCAAAGGAGACCGGAGAGATCCATGATTCCAGGAAGTCGGCAGCGAAACTGACGATCAACTCACATTCCTGTATCTGGTACCGCGGTACCAGCGGCAAGCCAAACACTTCGCCGTGGGCGGCTTTCAGCGGCTCATAGCTGAACGCTTCGTAAAATAACAGCCGGTCCGAACCGAAGGCGGCGGCAAAATGCTTCATCACCTCGGCCAATGACCCGGTCTGCAGGCTGCTCATCAAGGCAACCCGGCCCCCTGCTTTCAGCCGGCTGCCGATGGCGGCAATGGCGTCATGCCAGCCGACAGCTTCATTGCCGGACCTCTGGGGACGAAAGCTGATTTTCTGCAGCCGGTCCGGATCATACAGTCCCTGCAGCGCCGACTGCCCCCGGGGGCAAAGGCCTCCCCGGTTCACCGGATGGTCCGGGTTGCCTTCCGCCTTGGTGATCCGGCCATCCCGGTGCCAGAGGTGCATACCGCACCCGGCCGGGCATTCACGGCAAGTGGTGGCAAAAAAGGCCCATTCGCCCGGTTTTATATTTTCTGGAGGGATGACTTGAGGAATCAGCTTGTTGACCAGCTTGCGCGGAGGATCGACGGCCAGCGCCACGCCGGTTCCGCCGGTAAGCCAGAGAAAGTTGCGCCTGGTCATCTTCGGCATCTTGTAGCATCCTCCTGGAGCAGCGGTGAATGTGCACATTAATCATTAAATTAAACCAATACTATTTATTTGTAGCAAGACACACCTACAAGTCAAGACTGCAAATATCCAGGATTTCTGTTGACAAGGGGGGATGTGGCCTTAGACTTCTTTTTATGAGACATAACTAATTTACATGGAGGAATACCCAGATGGCTATAACTACCAGCGATTATCTGGTGCAGCGTCTCATGGACTGGGGCGTGCGCAGGGTCTACGGTTATCCTGGGGACGGCATAAATGGAGTAATGGGAGCATTGAATCGGGCACAGGAAAAGATCCGCTTTTATCAGGCACGGCATGAGGAAGAGGCTGCATTCATGGCCTGCGGTCACGCCAAATTCACCGGTGAAGTCGGGATCTGCATCGCCACCTCCGGACCGGGAGCCATTCATCTTCTCAATGGCCTCTACGATGCCAAGATGGACCATCAGCCGGTGGTGGCCATCGTCGGGCAGCAAGCCACCACTTCCCTGGGAGCCGATTACCAGCAGGAGGTGGACCTGATCTCCCTGTTCAAGGATGTGGCCCACCATTTTGTACAGATGGCAACCAATCCTGCCCAGATCAGACATCTGGTCGACCGGGCAGTCAGGATCGCCTTGGCCGAACGTACCGTCACCTGTATTATCCTGCCGAACGATGTCCAGGAACTGGAAGCTGTAGAATCGCCACCCCGGAAGCATGGCGCCACCTTCACCGGAATCGGTTTCAGCAGACCGGAAGTAGTGCCGAAAAAGGATGATCTGCGAAAGGCGGCCGATGTATTGAACGCCGGCAGGAAAATAGCAATTTTGGTCGGTGCCGGTGCCCTCCATGCCACGGAAGAGGTCGTGGAAACAGCGGAAAAAGTGGGTGCCGGAGTCGCCAAGGCGTTGCTGGGCAAGGCGGCGCTGCCGGATGATCTTCCCTACGTCACCGGCTCAATCGGCCTCTTGGGGACCAAACCCAGCTATGAGCTGATGATGAACTGTGACACCTTCCTCATGATTGGCAGCGGCTTTCCCTATTCAGAGTTTCTTCCCAGGGAAGGGCAGGCAAGAGGGGTGCAGATCGACATTGACCCACGCATGCTGAGCCTGCGCTACCCGATGGAAGTGAACCTGCAGGGGGATACAGCACTGACCCTGCGGGCACTGCTGCCGCTGCTGGAAAAGAAGACCGATCGCAGCTGGCAAGACGGAGTGGAAGCAAATGTGCGCGAATGGTGGCAGGTAATGGAGGCACGGGCCAATGTTTCAGCCACCCCGATCAACCCTCAACGGCTGTTCTGGGAACTCTCTTCAAGGCTTCCGGATCACGCCATCATCACCTGCGACTCCGGCTCAGCTGCCAACTGGTACGCCAGGGACCTCAAAATTCGCCGCGGCATGATGGCCTCCCTCTCCGGAACACTATCCACCATGTGCCCCGGTATCCCCTACGCCCTGGCGGCAAAGATCAATAACCCGGAGCGGGTGGTAATTTCTCTGGTCGGAGACGGAGCAGTACAGATGCTCGGCCTGAACGGTCTGATCACCATCGCCAAATACTGGCGGGAATGGTGCGACCCGCGTCTGGTGATCATGGTGCTGAACAATGAGGATCTGAATCAAGTCACCTGGGAACAGCGGGTGATGAACGGTGACCCTAAGTTCATGGGCTCCCAGGACATTCCGGCCTTTCCCTATGCCCGTTATGCACAAATGCTGGGACTGGAAGGGATCGAGCTCCGGCATCCCAATGAGATCGGCGCCGCCTGGGACGCAGCTCTCAAGGCCGGCAAGCCGGTGGTGATCGACGCCCACTGCGATCCGGAGGTCCCGCCACTGCCACCGCACATAACCTTCGAGCAGGCAAAGGGCTACATGTTCTCCATCTTCAAGGGTGACCCCAATCTAGGTGGAATGGTCAAGCAGTCGGCGAAGCAGATGATGGCCAATATGCTGTCCCGCAGCGAAAAATAAACACCGCGGATTGTTGCTGTTGCTCTGGGCTTGAATTGCTGGATATTGCCTTCGGAGGGACTTGATGCCGCAACCCCAGAAGAGCGAGGAGTTCGTCCGCACCACCCTCAATCCTGGTGCTTTGGAAGCAGACCTGCGTTATCAGGTGGAGGGGGAGGTCCGTTTCGATACGGCAAGTCGCGCTCTTTATGCCACTGATGCCTCCAACTATCGGCAGATTCCCATCGGCGTCGTCGTCCCCAAATCTGTAGCAGCCGTTGTCAAGACCTTGGAGATCTGCCGCCGTCACGGCGCTCCCATCGTTTCCCGTGGGGGAGGAACCGGCCTCTGCGGCCAGACCTGCAATCTCGCCGTGGTCATCGACCATTCAAAATACCTGAACCGCATCCTGGAGCTGGACCAGAAAAACCGCTATGCCAGGGTGGAGCCGGGAGTCATCCTCGACCATCTTCGGGACCAGGCGGAGAATTACCACCTGACCTTCGGACCCGATCCGGCCACCCACAACTACAACACCTTCGGCGGCATGATCGGCAACAACTCCTGCGGCATCCACTCGGTCATGGCCGGCCGCACCGTCGATAACATCCTGGAACTGGATGTGGTCACCTATGACGGCATCAGGATGAAGGTGGGGCCCACCAACGAGGAGGAGCTGCAGGCGATCATCAACGAAGGCGGGCGCCGGGGGGAAATCTATCGGGGCATGCGTGACATCCGCGACCGCTACGGCGATCTGATCCGCAGCCGCTATCCAAAGATCCCCCGCCGTGTTTCCGGCTACAACCTGGACGACCTGCTGCCGGAGAACGGCTTCCACGTGGCCCGGGCGCTGGTGGGAACAGAAGGTACCTGCGTCACCGTACTTGAAGCCAAAATACGCTTGATCCATAGCCCGCCGGCCCGCTCCATCCTGCTTTTGGGCTATCCGGATATCTTTGCCGCCGGCGATCACATCCCCGATATCCTCGCCTTCGAGCCGGTGGGGTTGGAGGGGCTCGACGACCTCTTGATCAAGTTGGCCCGGAAAAAGGGGCTCCACACCCATGACCTGGCCCTGCTGCCCGAAGGGAACGGCTGGCTGCTTGCGGAATTCGGCGGCGACAGCAAGGAGGAGTCGAACCAAAAGGCCCGCCGCGCCATGGATGAGCTGAAAAAGGTGAAGAATCCGCCATCCATGAAATTGTTTACCGACGAAAGGGAGGAGAAGAAAATCTGGGAGATCCGGGAATCGGGGCTCGGGGCGACGGCAAACGTGCCCGGCATGACCCTCAGCTGGCCAGGCTGGGAGGACGCCGCCGTGGACCCGGCGAGGATCGGCAACTACCTCAGGGAATTCAGGAAGCTCCTGGACGATCACCGGCTTGCGGCCTCCCTCTATGGCCACTTCGGCGACGGCTGCATCCACTGCCGCATTTCCTTCGACGTTTTCAGCCATGAGGGTATCAGGAACTACATGGCCTTTATCCATAAGGCCTCTGACCTGGTGGTCAAATATGGCGGCTCGTTCTCCGCCGAACATGGCGACGGCCAGTCGAAAGCCATTTTTCTGGGCAAGATGTATGGCGACGAGCTGGTGGAGGCGTTCCGCCAGTTCAAGACCCTCTGGGACCCGGAATGGAAGATGAATCCCGGCAAGGTGATCGATCCCTATCTGCCGGACCAGAACCTGAGACTCGGCACCGGCTACAATCCCTGGCAGCCCTTGACCCATTTCCAGTTCCCACGGGACGAGGGGAGTTTTCCCCGTGCCACCCTGCGCTGTGTGGGGGTTGGCAAATGCCGCCGCACCCACGATGCTTTCATGTGTCCCAGTTTTCTCGCCACCAGGGAGGAAAAGCACACCACACGTGGGCGGGCCCATCTCCTCTTCGAGATGTTCCGCGGCGACTTCATCAAGGATGGCTGGCGCAGCAGGGAAGTGCTGGAGGCGCTGGAGTTCTGCCTCTCCTGCAAGGCCTGCAAGAGTGACTGCCCCGTTAACGTGGACATGGCCACCTACAAGGCGGAATTCCTCTCCCACTATTACCGGCGAAGACTCCGGCCACTACCCGCCTACTCCATGGGGCTGATCGGCATCTGGGGCAGGATCGGCGCCCGGATGCCGGGGATGGCCAATTTCCTCTCCCATGCGCCGTTCCTGCGCACCATTACCAAGGCCCTGGGCGGAATCGCCCAGGAGAGGACCATGCCCAGATTTGCCGATGAGACCTTTACCGATTGGTACCGACGCACCCGAAAGCAGCCCGGCAAAGGTCGCCCGGTGGTCATCTACCCAGACCTGTTCAATGACTGCTTTTTTCCCGAGATCCTTAAAGCGGCCCTGGAGGTTTTGGAACATTACGGCTGCAGCGTACGGATACTGCCTGCTCCGCCTACGGTGCGCCCGCCCATCGACTACGGCATGCTTGACCACGCAAAAAGGGAGATTCTCAAGGCGGTTGAACTTCTCAGCCCCTATGTACGCCAAGGGATGCCGGTGATCTTTCTTGAGCCGAGCAGCGCTGCCGTCTTCCGGGACGAACTGCCGGAGCTGATGCCCCAGCATCAGGACGGGCAGAGGCTGACACAACTGACTTTTCTGTTCAGCGAGTTTATGGAACGGGAGCAGTTCGCACCGCCGAAATTATCAGGCAAGGCTGTCTTTCACGGCCATTGCCATCAGAAGGCAGTGCTGAGGATCGATGACGCACGGCAGATGCTGAAGAAAATGGAGCTTGAGGTCCAGGAGCCCCAGCCAGGGTGCTGTGGCATGGCCGGATCCTTCGGCTTCGAGAAGGGCAAATATGAAATTTCCATGAAGATCGCCGAAGCCGCACTGCTCCCCTCCATCCGCAAGGCCGGGCTACCCGCCTATATCGTCGCCGACGGCTTCAGCTGCCGGATGCAGATCATGGGAGGGGCAGGGAGAAAGGCGCTGCACACGGCGGAGCTGCTGCAGCTTGCCCTGAAAAGGGAGAAAGGAGCCCGATCATGATTGCCACAGCAAACATTGCCAAACATCCTCTCCACCCCATGCTCATACCTTTGGCCATTGGGCTATGGATCTTTTCACTGGCCTGCGACATCATCTTCTTTGCCACAGGGGACGTAACCTGGCGGACGACCTCCCTCTACGCCATCGGCGGAGGTGTTATCGGCGCACTGATTGCGGCACTGCCGGGTTTCGTCGATCTGTTCACTCTCCATGCCTCACCGGAAAAAAAGCTCGGGATCTGGCACATGGCGATAAATCTGACCATTGTCATCATCTACGTGATCGAGTTCCTGTGGCGGCGTGCCGATCCGGGGAACATCGGGCAGTTTGCCCTATCGGTGATGGCGGTGCTGCTCCTCGCCATTTCCGGCTGGCTTGGAGGAGAAATGGTCTACGTGTACGGGACAGGGGTTGATCCGGCCTGCCGACATAAATTGTAAATGGAGGGAGCATGAAACCTGGTGGCACAAAACGGACCGTGGTGATTACCGGAGCATCGGCAGGGGTCGGTCGCGCCACTGCCCGGGCCTTTGCCCGTGAAGGCGCCAGGATCGGCCTGCTGGCCAGGGACCAGGAGCGGCTGGAAGCGGTCCGGCAGGAGGTGGAGGAAAGAGGTGGTGAGGCTATCATTCTCGTCGCCGACGTGGCCGATGCCGACCAGGTGGAACTGGCGGCCGCCAGGGTGGAGGAGCAGTTTGGGCCAATCGACGTCTGGGTCAACAATGCCATGGTCTCGGTCTTTTCCGCCTTCAAGGACATGACCTCGGACGAGTTCCGGCGTGTGACCGAGGTGACCTACCTGGGAGTGGTCTATGGTACCTCGGCAGCCATGAGCCGGATGATTCCCCGCAACCGGGGGACGGTCATCCAGGTCGGCTCTGCCCTCGCAGAACGGAGCATTCCGCTGCAGTCCGCTTATTGCGGTGCCAAACATGCCATCAGGGGCTTCACCGACTCCATTCGCTGCGAGCTCATCCATGACCGGAGCAAGGTTCACATCACCATGGTCCAGTTGCCGGCCATGAACACCCCCCAGTTCAACTGGACGAAATCGAGAATGCCTTTCAAGCCGCAGCCGGTCCCCCCCATCTTCCAACCGGAGGTTGCCGCCGACGCCATAGTCTGGTCCTCCCATCATCGTCGCCGGGAACTCTATGTGGGAATGCCGACGGTCAAAGCAATGTGGGGCAACAAGTTCATTGCCGGCATACTGGACCTGTACCTGGCGAAAAAAGGCTATTCCGGGCAGCAGACCGATGAACTTGAAGAACGGGATCGTCCGAACAACATGTGGCACCCGGTGGAAGGAGACTTCAGCGCCCATGGCAGGTTCGATGCACAGGCAAGTTACCAGTGCGATCAGCTGTGGCTGGCAAAAAACAAGTGGCTGGGGCTGGGACTGCTGGCAACAGGCATCAGCACGGCACTTGCCCTTTCCATGAAAAGCAGGTTTCAGGAGTAAGGAATGGTGAAAGGAAAGTATTCGACAGTGGAAACCGATCCCTGAAGAACCGGCAAGGAGGCGAAAACGGCGCTGCAGATTGATCCTCAGCAGGTGGCTAGGGAAATGACGACCGTCTCACCTTCCGGGGAAGCAAAAAGAGGGACGGGATGATCCTTGATCTCCCATAGAAGCGTCTTGAAAAGCTCTTCGGACAGGGGACGATGGAAATAGAAGCCCTGGATCTCATGGCAGCCCTGTTCCTTGAGAAAATCGAGCTGCTCTGAGGTTTCAACCCCTTCGGCGACCACCTGCAGCTTAAGACGGGCGGCCATGGCAATTATGGCTTCGACAATGGCTTTATCATTGGCATGGGAACTGAGGTCCCTGATAAATGAGCGGTCGATCTTGATCCGATCTATGGGGAATTTCTGCAGATAGCCAAGGGAGGAGTATCCGGCGCCAAAATCATCGATAACGATTGAGATATCCAGTTCCTTCAACTGCATCAGGGCCTTGGCCGTGGCTTCCACATCGACCATGAGGCTGGTCTCGGTCATTTCAAGAGCCAGAAAACTTGGGTCCATGCCGGTTTCACGGATGATGGAGCAAACGGTATCGGTAAAGTTCGCCTGGCAGAACTGGCGGCCGGAAACATTGACCGAAATGCGGAACGGCGGCAGTCCGGCTTCGCGCCAGTCCTTCATCTTCCTGCAGGCGGTCCTCAGCACCCACTCCCCTAGAGGGACGATGAATCCCGATTCTTCCGCCACCTGGATGAACATGTCCGGCATAATCAGTCCCTTCTCCGGATCGCTCCAGCGCAGCAGCGCTTCTGCACCGACCAACCGGCCGTCTCTGGCATTGACGATCGGCTGAAATTCCAGAAAGAATTCCTCACGCTCCAGTGCATGACGAAGGTTTGTCTCCATCTCCATCCTGGCGTGTGCCTTGAGGTTCATCTCCGGCGAATAGAAATGGTAACCTTTGCCTCCCCCCTCCTTTGCCGCGTACATGGCCATGTCGGCACACCTGAGGAGGCTGTTGCAATCGCCGCCATCATCAGGGAAAGTGGCAATGCCGATGCTGGTGGATGCATACACATCTCTGCCGCTTATGGGATAGACCGAGGTAATGCTGTCGATCAGGTGCTGGGCAAGGGGGGAAACGTTCAGCTGTGGCCCCTCAAGGGTAAAAAGGACGACAAATTCGTCACCACCGATGCGGGCAAGGGTATCACTGCTCCTCAGCGCCTGACGCAGGCGATTGGCCACCTGGACCAGCAACTGGTCGCCGTGGGCATGTCCCATGGTATCGTTGATCACCTTGAACCGGTCAAGATCGAGAAAAAGCAGGACAACTCTGGTTTTGTCCCGGCGGGCCTTGGTCAGCATCTGCTCCAGCCTGTCCATGAGAAGGGCGCGGTTGGGCAGTCCGGTCAGATTGTCATAATAGGCCAGCCGCCTGATCTGCTCTTCATTGACCTTGCGCTGGGTCACATCCTCCATGAGAAAGGCGAAATACCCGGTCTCGGGAAAAAAGACAGCCACATGAATACGCTGCTTATCTGCCTGCTGGACGAAATCGAAGGAAAATGCCTCGCCGGTGGAGGCGGCACGGAGAATCTCCGGAAAATAGCCGGCCACAGCCCCGCCGAACAATTCAGAGCCGTCCTTGCCGATCAACTCTTCACTGCTCAAGCCGAGAAGCAGCTGACATGAGGGATTGACATCGACTATGGTAAAGGATACGGGAACACCATACTCATCATAGTTGATGCGGTGCAACGCCACCCCTTCCTTCATGCTTTCGTAAAGGGAACGGTATTTTTTTTCGCTTTCCTCAAGGGAGGAATAGGCTCGCCTCACTGCTCGCAGCGGCAGAATGCGCAAGACCGTGTAGAAGAGCAAACCTGCCGCCAGTGCAGCGACTGCAACAGAGGAAGTCTTCCAAAGAAGAGGCGCCAGGGAACGGGAAACCAGGATCTTCCCGACACTTGTCCCCGCATCGTAGATTTCATGAGTCCCGGTGAGAATCGGCTTCTGCAAGAAGTCCGAACTTTCGGCCACGGGGTTGTCTGTGACATCAACGACCCGCCTCTGTTCAGGCGTACGGTTGTGAGGGCGCCGATCCAACAGTTCGGAAAGCCTGATCTGCTCGAACTGCCACATGGAAGGATTTGAATTGACCAAAGCGCTCACGGCTGCCGCACCTGTTGCCGCTTCGGCATCGAGCGAACCCTGCATGTAATGGTAAGAGACGGCAAAATAGCCTGCTGGAACGACAACGGTTATGGCCAGTGACAGGAGCATGGCAAGGGTAGTCGTCAAGCGGCTTATTCTGTCGCTGCGCCTCATGATCTTCCTGCATCCTTTGCCGTAACCAATATGCCCTCCTTTTCCGCAATGGCACGCCCTTTGGCAGAGTAGACAAAGCGAAGGAAATCCAGGGCGGCGGGCGGGGTTTTGCGGATAGTGATGAAACGGAGGTCTTTGGCCAGGGGATAAGTGCCGTCGGCTACCCCCTTGGCTGAGGCTTTCCTGCCGTTGAGGCTGAGGGCATTCAGCCTGCCCTTGTTGTCAATGACACAGCAGATGGCTGCCGTGCCGATAGCTCCAGGAGTTTTGATTATGCTTTCCGTGGCTTCCGGGTCGGTTATGGAAAAAATCATTCCCGGCTTTTTATGTGCCTCCCGCAGCGCGCGTCCCATCCCTGGAGACAGCTCTCCGAGGATTTTCGTGTCGATGTCTTCCCTGGGGCGCAGGATGATGCGGATCGTCTCACCATTGGGCCATTTCGTCAGCTTTCCGGTATAGATATCCTCTAGCTCCCTGGTCGTTATCTCTTTTTTGCCGACCCCAGCGGTGGAAACAACAGCCAGGGGAATCTTTCCATAATCGCTAGCCAGAGCCCCCTGTGCCGACTCCTCTGGCGTAAGAATCTTGCTGCTGACAGCAACATCCACCACCCCGGCAAGAAGAGCCTTGATGGCTCCTGTACTTCCCAATGGCCTGTCCATCCGGAAATTAACCTGGGGATGCTTTTTCCTGTACTCCAGTATCATCGGTTTAAGGATGTCCAAAGCTGCACCGGAACCATTGATCCGGATGGTTTCCCCAGCCAGAGCATGATGGCGTTCAGCAAGGGACAGCACGATTGACAGGATAATTGACACAACAACTGTTATTCTGACACCAGGTACCATGAATCTTTCCCTTCGCAGACAGTTTGGTCAGCATTAATTCAAGATTCATTCCATAAATATAACCAGATATAACATCGGATGTGAGTGGAGAAGGCAGGACTAGAGGGGGAAGGAATTATCAGGAATGAAAAAAAAGAGTCCGGAAGGGATGGTCATGCTTAAGGAAGCTGTTTATTAGTGTAGAGAAAAAAAATATCGCTTAAACACGATAAATCAGCCCGGAGGTCAGCGAAAAACCCCTATGGTTACCGGATGTTAACTGATCAAGAGCAGCAACATCCTCCGCCAAATCCCGTAATTTCCTCTCTCACAGCCATTCTTATCAGACCGGAGGCGCACCCCACCCCGCTTTTTGGGATATAGCCAACCAGCATCCCAGCCAAAGGTCAAACTTACATACACCTTCTTTTATAGAGATCAGCAATTACAGTTACATGCCGCAGTGCGCGCAGAGATTGGCAGAAACTCTTCTCTTTTCCCCAGCACCCTCTGCGCACCCTGCGGTACATGTTTTTTATTACATTTCCATTTCGACCTTCCTCTTCTCGAACCAGCCATACACCGACGGGATGATCAGCAGTGTCAGCAGCGTCGAGGTAACCAGTCCCCCCACAACAACCGTTGCCAGTGGCTTCTGGATTTCAGAGCCCGTTCCGCTTGCCAGCAGCATGGGCATCAGACTGAAAATAGCGATTGATGCGGTCATCAGTACCGGACGCAATCGATCGAGACTTCCCTTCCTGATGGCCTCCTGCAATCCAAAGCCTTCATCACGCAGTTGCGAGATGCGCGATACCAGAACCAGCCCGTTCAGGACGGCAACGCCGAACAAAACGACAAATCCTACCGATGCCGGAACCGACAGATATTGCCCCGACATGAAGAGGGCGAAGACTCCGCCGATCAAGGCGAACGGCAGATTGCAGATGACCAGCAACGCCAGGCGGATCGATCTGAATGTGACGTACAGCAGCAGCAGTATCAAACCGATGGCTACCGGTCCGATGATCATCAGCTTGTTCATGGCCCGTTGCTGATTCTCGAATTGTCCACCCCAGGTGAGATAATAGCCGGCCGGCAGCTTGACCTGCTCCTTGATTTTCTGCTTGGCCTCGGCAACAAATCCGCCCATATCCCGGCCAGTGATGTTCATCTCGATGCCGATTCTTCTCACTCCGTCCTGGCGGCTGATCTGGGCCGGGCCTTCGATCATCTCCACTTCAGCCAGCTGTTCCAGCGGCACATTGATCCCGGTTTTCGTAGTGATCATCAGATTCTTGATCGCTTCCAGGGAATTCCTTTTTTCTTCCGGCAGGCGAACCGAGATATCGAAGCTGCGATTTTCCTCAAACAGCTGCGATGCTGCTTTACCAGCCACGGCAATTTCGATCACCTTTTGCACGTCACTGATATTCAGGCCATAGCGGGCAATCTTTGCCCGGTCGATGTTGACCGTCAGGTAGGGCTGCCCCGTAACTTTTTCCGCATTCAGATCGGTCCCACCCTTTACCGTGGACAGAACTTTGGCGATTTCGGCCGATTTCTCACTCAGCACATCGATATCTTCACCAAACAGCTTGAGAATCAGCTGCGCCCGTGTTCCGGCAAGGAGTTCGTCAATACGGCATTGGATCGGCTGACTGAAGCCGAAAGTAATGCCTGCAATCGATTCAAGAGATTCCCGCATCTCATTGATCAGCTCTTCTTTGGATATATCCCGCTTCCATTCGTCCTTCGGTTTGAAGATCCCCACGTAGCCGGTCTTGTCAGCCCCCCTGGTATCCAGGGCGACCCCGGTCTGCCCGGTTCGGCCCACGACAGTGTCCAATTCCGGAAACTGCTTCAGCTTCGCTGCGGCCATTTGGTTTACTTCCAAAGCCTTGGCCAGGGAAACACCGGGGAGCATGGAAACATCCATGTCAAACGAGCCTTCATCCATGATCGGGATGAACTCCGTTCCCAGCCGTGTTAACAGGAAGAGAGAAACAACCAGAAGCAGACCCGCAACACTCAACACCACGCGCTTCGTATTCATGGCATAGTCGAGCAGCGGCAGATAGAGCCTGCCGGCATGCTTCATGAGGAAACTCTCTTTTTCCGGGTGCGGTTTCAGAAACAGGATGCAGAGGACCGGGATAACGAATATTGACAGGAACAATGAGGCAAGAAGTGCAATTGTCACCGTTATAGCCAATGGGCCGAACATCTTTCCTTCGTGACCTTCCAGGGAAAGGATGGGGATGAAAGTGAGAGCAATGATAAGCTCGCCGAAGATACTCGGCTTTCTGACTTCCATGACCGCTTTCAGCACGGTCATTAATCCAGGGTGCTTTCCTCCCTCTTCGCTCAAATGTCGCTGGACGTTTTCCACCTGGATAATGGTCGTATCGATGATCATGCCGATGGAAATGGCCAGACCGCCGAGGGACATCAGGTTGGCGGTTATGCCGACAAGTTTCATGACGATGAATGTCGCCAATAGAGACAGCGGCAAGGCGATAAGGACGACAAAACTGCCCCGGAAACTGTTCAGCAAGAGGTACAGCACGATCAGGACCAGGATTGAGCCCTCGATCAGCGCTTTGTTGACGGTACCCACACTCGCTTTTACAATGTCGCTCCGGTCATAATAGGGAACAAGTTTGATCCCCTCCGGAAGCACATTGTTTTCATTCATTTCCTTTACTTTTTCCGCTACCCGGCGCACAACGTCACGGCTGTTTTCGCCGCGCAGCATCATGACGATGCCGCCGACACACTCATCCTTGCCGTCCTTCATGGCGGCGCCCATGCGGACCGCCTCGCCGACCTTGACCTGGGCCACATCGCGGATATACGTCGGAGTACCACCGGCAGACTTCAGGACGATATTTTCTATGTCGCTGACGTCTTTTATCAAACCGACCCCGCGGACGATGTACTGATCGGTGCCCCGCTCTAAGAGGTTGCCGCCGACGTTCTCGTTGTTGCTGCCGATGGCGGAATAGACATCGTCCACGGTTATGGCATATTTGAGCAGCTTTTCCGGGGCCACGATCACCTGGTACTGCTTGAAATACCCGCCGAAGGAGTTGATCTCGTTTACGCCGGCAACACTTTTCAGCTGGGGGGTGACAATCCACTCCTGAATGGTTCTCAGATTGGTCAAATAGGCGAGCTTCTGCTGTGGGTCAGCCGGCATCTTTCCTTCGAGGGTATATTGGTAAATCTCCCCCATGGCCGTGCCGATCGGCCCCATGGCTACCTCAACCCCCTTGGGGACCTTTTCACGGGCCTCCGCCAACCGCTCGAAAACCAGCTGGCGTGCAAAATAGATATCCACATTGTCCTTGAAGACAATGGTGACAATCGACAGGCCGAACTTGGTCACCGAACGCATTTGTTCGATGTCGGGCAGGCCCCGCATTGCCATTTCAATCGGGTAGGTTACATTCCTCTCAATTTCTAGTGCCGACAGTCCGTCGGCGTGACTTACCACTTCAACCTGAATGTTCGTTACATCCGGAAATGCATCGATCGGCAATTTCAGATAAGAATACAATCCCAAGGCAACAATCAGCAGGGAAAGGAAGATGACCATCCCTTTCTGCCGTAATGTGCAGGCAATTATTTTTTCCAGCATCGGTATTTTCTCCTGTTGCTGTGCAGTCAGCACCGGTTCATAATTCCCCACGTCCCCTTTAGGCCCTGTGGGTCCTCTTACCTTAAGAGGGGGCGAAAATGGCGACTTCATCGATGCTCCGCTCCAGTCACAACGTTACGTCCCTCAGGACAGGGGGGTTACTCTCCGTGGCCATGCTCGTCGACGAGTTCGCCCTTCTTTATTTCCGACTTGAGAATGAATGCTCCTTTGATTGCATAGCGATCACCCTCTTTCAGGCCGGAGACAATCTCGACCATGCCGCCTGCCGTCCGGCCTGCCTGAACCTGGCGCACGGCGAACTCTGCATCACTTTCCGCGATGAAGACGACCTTTTTACCATCCAGGTCCTGCACGGCATCTTCGGGAACAGCCAGAACCGGCGGTGCACCAGCCGAAAGCGCCAATTCGACAGTAGCGAACATCTCCGGTTTCAGCTTCCGACCGGGATTGGGAACTTCAATCCGCGCTTTAACAGTTCTGGTAGTCTCGTCAACTAAATCGGCGATGTACGTGATACGACCTTTCAGCTTCTGGTCGGGAAATGCGCCTACCGAGACAATGGCCGGCTGTCCCCTACGCACCTTGGCCAGGTCCTTTTCGTGAATGTCCACCAACACCCATACCGACGAGAGGTCGGCAACGGTGTAGAGGCTCTTGGAGGGATCGGCCAGTTCGCCGACGATAGCGTGTTTTTCGGTAATGATGCCGCCGATTGGGGAGCGTACCGGCAGACGCGGCTTTTTGTGGCCGTCTCCTTTGAGGTCAGACGCAGAAACACCATACAGCGACAAGCGCTCTTCGTCGGTATGCAGCTCGGTTTGGGCGGTCTTGTAATCGGTTTCCGCCTGGAGGATATCTTTGCGAGCGGCAATCTTCTTTTCCACAAGGGCCTTGATCCGGTCCATATTCGACTGGGCCAGGGCAAGTTTCGTTTTCGACTGTTGGTAACGGTTGAGGGCTTCCCCCAGTTCGATGCTGTCCAGGGTCGCCAAGGATTGTCCGGAAGCCACGCTATCCCCTAAAGAGGCCTTAACGGCGACTATCTTGCCTGAGATGCGCGGTGAGACATGAGCGATTCGGTCGGCATTGGCCTCAACCTTACCGGTGGCGCTGATCATACCGGCAATGGGCTGCTTCTTCGCAACGGTCACTACCACGCCATTCTCCTTCTGTACCTCGGCGGTCATCTTGACGCTGCCAGCCTCACTCTTTTCCTCATGGCCCTCATGTCCTCCCTTCTCTTCCTTGTGTTCCTTCTCTTCGTGGACACCCTTTTCGTCCTTATGTTCGGCATGCTCGTCACCTCCTGTTACGGAATGGGTCAGCTGGTAGGCGACGCCCCCCCCCAGGACCAGGGCAAGGATGAGTCCGATGATGATTGCTTTCTTGTTCACGGTTTCCTCCAAATACGTTGGTCGTGTAGGGGCAAACCTTGTGTTTGCCCTTATCTGGACGATCACAAGGATCGCCCCTACGATAGATTAATCAAATGACACACCCACCGCCGCCTCCAGCTTTGTCAGCGCCAGCTGCCGGCTGTGAAGCGCCGTAAGGTAAGCTTCATTGCTTTCGAAGAATTTCTTTTGTTCCTGGATGACGGCCAGAATGCCGACTTCACCGAGGCGATATGCTTCCTGGGTCAGCTTCAGGTTTTCTTCAAGCTGGGGAATGATGTTCGATTTGTAGAGTGAGAGGATCTTATCGGCATTGAGATAGCTGGCATGGGCAGTCTCTACTTCCCGTTCAGCTCTCCTTGTGGCTGCAGTAAAACGGCTGTCGGTAGTACTCCGCTTGGCCCTGGCTTCTTGAATACCGGCCTGATTTTTATCGAACACCGGAATGGGGATCGACAGCTTCACGCCGACGATATAGTCCGTGTCCTTGCCTTCCACTCCGCCCACCTCTATGGTCGTTGCCTCGCGTGTTACCGTGAAGCCGGCGGTAAGGTTCGGGATGGCTTCCGACTTGGCAAGGGCAATATCCGCTTCCCCCTTTGATTTTTCCGCCTCCAATACTTTCAGATCAGGACGTTTCACGAGCGCCAGCTGTTTCAGATCGACCAGACTCTTTGCCGTAGGCAGGTCATTATCCAGATTCCCTGCAATCGCCGGAGATTCAATGGCCGGCAACCCCATCAGCGTGAAAAGTCTGGCGCGGTTTTGCAGCAGCGCACGCTCGACCTCGATTCGTGTACCTTCACTGCGCGTCAATTCCACTTTGACCAGATTCATTTCCAGCTCCGGAATGTCTCCGGCGGCCAGACGCTCCTTTGTCACATCAAGGAGTTGTCTATTGAGTGCAATGGAACGGTCCGTCAGGTTAAGCCGCTGTTCAGCCAGTATGGCGTCATAGAATGCCATCTTGACCTCTTCGCGGAGCGCTCGTTCACGATCAGCCAGTTGCCACCGGTACGCTGCCAGTTCCTGTTCAGCGATGACGAGCCGTTTATGGCGTTTTCCGGCCAGCAGGAACTCCTGGGAAATCCCTAGCGACAGGCTGTTTTCGGCGCTGCTGCCGGTCAGGGCACCGGTGCCTCCGTTCAGTTCGAGGGTAGGATTGGGCAGCAGTCCCGCACGGTTTTTACCGGCATCGCGAATGCCTTTCTCTTCACGGAACGATTTGAGATCACCGTTGTTCTGTAACGAAATTTCGATTACCTGCGGCAACGCCAGCTTCTGTGTCTCGGCGAATACCGGTGCAGAAGTCAGAAAACAGAGGATGCCGGGCACAAAGAGCCAAGCTCCTTTTCCAAATACAGTTGTTCCCAAAGGAAAAACCTCCTTTATTCTGTTTATTCGTTTTGGTGCGACAATACTAAAGGATACGGGGAAATACCACGACTGAAGACGCGGAGCAACTATCCCTGAACAAGGGCGAACTACTCCCGTCGAAGCTGGTCAGGCTTGATTCTGAGGAGGAACAAACTTGGAAAGATAGACTTCGGGTAAGTGCTTGAAGGGATCAGACGAGCTAAAACTAATGATGATTGGCTTGTAACTGAGGTGGAATTGCTGGACCGTAAGAGGTGCATGGCAAACGCAATTGATGCAGGCGTCGCAATCATTGTGGTTCTGGTCCTGTTCCGGGGGGGAACAAGGGCACTGGTGAGATTGTATCTTTTGACAGGAGGTAGGGTCGCCGGCCATGGGCAGGCAGTTTTGCACGGCATGGGCGTTTTCCGTGACGCAATGCAGCGTCACGGTCATTACGACCAGAAGAAGAATCCAGGAAATGAATTTAACAGCCGCTGTTTTACCCATGGGACTTTTATAGTGGGTCGGTTGTAGAATGTCAAGAAATTAGCCGGGTCTTATCATCCATATTCGCTTTCATGCGCTCACCTTGCTCAAGGGGCTAAATCTGGTACCATGGAAGTACCCGCCATTCAGTGACCAGCCACAAAATCCATCGACTTTCTCCCACCTCCTGTGGCATGCTGTTTTGGTCCTGAGTTGCGAGGGACCTTCACTACCTTTCAGCAAGGAGCTCGCCATGGACCTGCAGACACCATATGCTTTCGGTAAAACAGTGCAGTCTTCATTCGAGGAAACGGAAACGAAAGTACGAAAAGAGCTGCTCCAGGAGGGTTTCGGTATTCTCACCGAAATCGATGTCTCCCGCAAGTTCAAGGAGAAGCTGGACAGGAATTTTCGCAAATATGTCATTTTAGGGGCATGCAACCCGGCAATGGCCTGGGAGGCATTCGCCAGGGAGCTGAATATCGGCACCCTGCTCCCCTGCAATGTGGTTGTTTACGAGACGGATGACGGCAGCACCGCCGTCATGATAATGGACCCGGTGGCAGCCCTGGCCCTGATCGGCAATCCGGAAATATCCCAGCTGGCCGGAAAGGTCAGGGAGAAAATGGAGCGGGTGCTGTCGGTACTGTGAGAAACTGATGCTGAAAAGAGTTGTTCTGCTTGTCGGTATAGTCTTGACCACGTCACTATGCTGGTTTGCAGTACGCAATTATCACGATGCTTCTGCCATTGCCGAAGAAAATCTTCGCGGCGTCGCCCTCTCCATAACCTCGGCCGTGGAAAATATCGTCTATCATGATCCCTCTCTGGAGACGCTTGAGGGGCTCCACCCTGCCGATATGGCCTTTCTCGCCCTGACCGACGACAAAGGCATCTATCGCTTTCACTCCAACCCCGATCTGATCGGCCAACCGGTCGAAGCCCCTCGCCCCGCAGCAGCCGGCGAGACCGGTGAGAGCCGCGTCACCCTCGGCACCGGAGAAAAAGCCTACCAATACATTACCCCAATCCACCTCCCGAGCAGCACCCTTAAACTGCACCTCACCCTCCATACCTATCGGGCAGACACCGTTATCCGCAAGGCGAAACTCAACATGGCGATCCTCTTTTCGCTGCTAATGGCCGGCTGGATCCTCTCCGCTGTCATCTACCGCTTCGCCCTCAGGGAAAAACAACACCAGCGAGAAATGGCCCACCGGAAAGACCTTGCCAGGCTGGGAGAAATGGGCGCCATGCTCGCCCACGAAATCAGAAACCCCCTGGCAGGAATCAAGGGTTTCGCCCAGGTGATCGGGAAAAAGCCGATGGATGAACGAAACAGTGCCTTTGCCGGAAAGATCGTCGCAGAAACGTTGCGACTGGAAAGCCTGGTCTTCAATCTCCTCTCCTATGCCCGCAGTGGACCGATTTCTGCAACTGATTTCGTGGTATGTGGCCTTATCGAAGGGGCTGTTGCCCTGGTCAGGGGAGAGGTGGAAGCAAAAGGAGTTATCATATCCATTAAATGCCCGGAAGACTTGAGGCTAAGTGGCGACCGGGATCGTCTTGGACAGGTGATGCTCAATCTGCTGCAGAACGCTGTACAGGCCGTTTCCCATGGGGGAATGGTCGATATCGTTGCCGATCGGTCACAGGCAGGGGTGACCATGGTCATTACCGACAATGGAGCAGGTATCGGCAAAGAAGTAGCAGAGCGGATCTTTGAACCGTTTTTTACCACCAAAGCCAGAGGGACAGGCCTCGGGCTCGCCATTTGCAAAAAGATCGTCGAGGAACACGGCGGCACCATCGGCGTGGCCGGCAAACCCGGCCGGGGCGCCGCGATTACCTTGACTTTTCCCGCCGCCATGGCGGCGTAGGGAGGCTTCGAGTGTTAACAAAAGGTTGCATTCTGTTGATCGAGGATGACGAAACCTTCAGGAGCTTTCTCCAGACCATACTGGAGGACGAAGGTTATGAAGTGCGTCTGGCAGGTGATGGCCGTGAGGGGGACCGGGTGCTTGCGAGGGAGAGCTTCGATTTGGTCATTACCGATCTGAAAATGCCGGGCAAAAGCGGCCTTGAGCTGTTTCGGGAAACGAGACAGGATCCTGGCTCGCCCCCATTCATCTTTTTGACCGCCTTCGGCACGGTGGATGAGGCAGTGGCCGCCATGAAGGAAGGGGCTGTCGATTTTCTCACCAAGCCCCTTGCCGCTCCGGAAGCGCTCCTCTCCCTGGTTGCCAGGACCATGGAGAGCCAGACTAGAAACCGGGCTTTTCTTTCCCTGAAGGAAGCAGAAGCGGCAGGCCTTCCCCCCGAAGAACTTGTCTTTGCCGGGCAAGTCATGCAGACGCTACGAAAGATGGTTTACGATGTGGCGGCAACGACCGCCAACGTCCTTGTCTGTGGAGAAAGCGGCACCGGTAAGGAGCTGGTTGCCAGGACCGTACACCTCCTCAGCCCAAGAAGCAGGTTGCCTTTTGTCGCTCTCAACTGTGCAGCAATCCCGGAAAATCTCCTGGAAAGCGAACTTTTCGGCCATGAACGGGGAGCATTCACCGGAGCATTGCAGGCGCGACAGGGGAAATTCGAGCTGGCAGCTGGGGGAACCATCTTCCTCGACGAGGTGGGGGAAATGCCGCCGGCTGTCCAGGCAAAGATGCTGCGCGTTATCCAGGAACGCGTCTTCGAACGGGTTGGCGGGCGAAAAGAAATCAAGGTCGACGTGCGTATCATAGCCGCTACCAACCGCCACCTGGAGGATGAAGTTGCCGCGAGGCGCTTCCGCGAAGATCTGTATTACCGCCTGAATGTCTTCCCGCTGCTGCTCCCACCGCTACGTGAGCGGCTAGATGCCTTGCCGGCCCTGGTGGATTTCTTCCTGCAACGTTTCTGCCGTCAACTCAATAAGAAGCTGCAGCGAATAGAGCCGGAGGTACTCAGGGCCATGCGCTCCCATCCTTGGCCAGGCAACGTGCGGGAGTTGCAGAACGTCATGGAACGAGCAGCTATCCTTGCCCACGACTGTATCAGACCTGAACATCTGCCCGAATCGCTTTTCAACCGCCAAGTCCAGGAAAAGCCAGGAGGCAGCAGAGATATGCTGCGCAGCATGGAGCGGGAAATGATCGTCAAGGCCTTGCAGAAAAACCGTGGCAACCGCAGACTGACGGCCGACGAGCTGGGAATTTCCCGTCGGACCCTGCAATACAGGCTCAGGGAATACGACCTCATTGGCGAGACATAGGATGGTGCAATCCTTTCACCACTAGTGCAATTTTCTGCACCACATCCATCAAGGCTGCCCATTGTCTTAAGCAATGATTTCGCAATGTTGCAGGGAATAGTCCCCTTGGCATAGAACATGGAATAACTCCTTCAGCAAAACATCCCAGAGAAGGAGGAACCATGAAAAAAACATTGATCTATACGGTCACGGCAATTGTCGTCCTTGCCGGTGCCTTCCCCGCGTTTGCCAAGGGAAGCAACGGATCACGGGGCAACGGCAACGGCGGTTGTGCCAACTGCCAGAACAGAGCAGCTGCAACCAAGCCTGCCTGCGACGGCACCGGTCCGAAGGGACAGGGGACAGGAAATCAACGCCCCATGGACGGCCGCGGCAAGCAGTATCAGAGAGATGCAACCGTATCGCAACCGGCACCTGCACAGACCGAACAGGCGCCACCACCGAACAATTGAAAAGGTAACACCCCATGCCCAGCCGCCATGTCTTCATCTTGATTGCCGCAACCATCCTGTGCCCGGTTTTGACCGGAGCTGCATGGGCCGGTTTTGGTTTCGGCAGCGACTCCACCAGGAGCGGTCTTGACCTGAACGGCGGCTACGATATCAATACCGTCACCACCATTAACGGTACAGTCATCGGCCCTCCCCGCAATTCCCCGGAAAAACAGGTCACGATCACGGTCAAAAGCAGCGACGAAATCATCAATATTTGCGTCGGTCCGTCATCGTTCTGGGAAACAAAGGGCATCGCCATAAACGTCAACGACGAAGTGACCGCCAAGGGCTCACTGGCCCAGGGGCAGGATGGCAAGAGTTATCTCATGGCCCAGAAGCTTACCGACAAGACCCGCGGCAGCCGGGTGGAGCTTCGCGACGAGAAGGGTATCGGTCTCTGGTCGGGACGGGGCATGGGGGAAATGCGCTTGAATCGCACCGAACGGAGCATGGGCTTCCGAGGCGGCATGATGCGTGGCGGTGGCGGCATGATGCGGCGGTAATAAATCGGGAGATTCAAGGAGAATGGGAAAAAAAGTGACGACAAAAGTACTGTTTAAGGTAATGGCGTTAACTGTTGTATCCATTGTTGCAGCATCAACAGCAGAAGCTTCCGACCGGTTGCTTTCACTGGGGCTCGGAATGGAATTCACATCGGGAAGCTACGGTAGCCCGGTCCGCACCGACTCCATCGTCGTTCCCCTGACGGTCACCGTAACCCCCGGGGAGCGCGCAGCCTTCTCCGTGGAATTTCCCTGGGTGCGACAGAGCAACAGCAACGTGGTTGCAGGCCAGTTCCGGCAGATGCTGGGACAGCAGTCAGGGATGGCCAAGGCAACCGAAGCCATGGGGACACCAGGCTCCGGATCGGGCATGACCGGAAGCGGCGCCACAGCAATGACCACCAGCGACACCGGCAGGGCCCAGAGCGGCCTCGGCGACATCACCCTGCGCGCCGGCTACATCATGGCCAAAGAAGGGGCGATACTGCCGCAGATCCGCCCTCACCTGTCGGTGAAGATCCCCACTGCCGACAGCGACAGGGGCCTGGGAACCGGCAAGTTCGACGAGGGCTTTGCCATTGAATTCTTCAAATGGTTCGGCGACTGGCAGACCGTCGTCGAACCGGGCTACACCTTTCAGGGCAAGGTAGACGGCCTCTCCTTGAAAAACTACTTCAGCCTGAACGGCGGCCTCGGCTACCAGGTTACCGACAACTTCATGCCGGCCTTCATCCTCAAAAGCTCTACGGCTCTCACCGAAGATGCAACGGCATTGCTGGAAGCACGCCTGAAGCTGATCTACCAGGTAACATCAAAGATAGGCATCGAATTTTACGCAGCCAAAGGAATAACATCCTCAACCGCAGATTACAGTACCGGATTCTCCGTTTTCTACGATCTGTAGCCAACAAAAAAGGAGCAAGCAAAATGAAAAAGATATGTGCGATTCTCGTAGCGACAAGCATGGGGTTAATCGCCGCCTGTGGCGGCAGCAGCAGTGTTGAAGGCACCCCGGTGGCAGGGGTAGTCGCCGACGGATACCTGCAGAATGCCCTGGTCTTCATGGACAAGAACAGTAACTACCAGCTGGACAGCGGCGAGCCATCCGCCACCACCGATGCCACCGGCGCTTACACACTGACCATTGCTCCAGAGGACGTGGGGAAATATCCGATTGTGGCCATTGCCGTGGCGGGACAGACCATCGACCAGGATAATCCCGGCGTGACCATCGACAAAACCTATGTGCTCTGCACCCCGGGCGCCGGGGTCTCGGGAACAGTCAGCAACTTCATCAGCCCCATCTCCACCCTGCTCAGGGAAAAGCTTGAGGCCAATCCGGGCATGACCCTGGCCGAAGCCACCACCCAGTTGCGCAACCAGCTTGGCATGCCTGTCGGCATGAACATTCTAGGCGATTATGTGGCCGGCGCCAGAGCCGGACAATACCAGACAAATTATCAGGCCATGCACCAGGTAGCCCGGCAGATGGCCGGACTGATGGCAAGCCAGTCGGGGCTGGTCATGAACGGCACCACCAGCGCCAACGGCACCCGCTTCCGCGGCATGATGGGCCAGATCAACGAGAATCTGCCCCAGATCAGCGATAACGCCAGTCGGGGATTCGGCATGAACAGCGACTTCATGATTTCCATGCAGAGCCAGATGCAGACCCAACTGGCAGGAATACCAACTACCAGCTTCAGGAATTTCTCCTCAGCCTTCCGCAATATGACCAGCTATAACTATTTCTGGAACTACAGCGGCGGCAGGATGCAGCCCATGAGCGGCTCCATGGGTGGGGGCATGATGGGTCGCTGACAGCCCTTTCCCAAAACATCATGAGCACCTTTTATAAACACAAGCAGGGCCGCTTTGCCAGGCGGCCCTGCTTGTGTTATAAACCATATGCATTCCCGGCGACACGATTTCCTCAGCAATCACGGAGAAACGGCATATGGCATACGAGGCCCTGCGCGACATCGAAATTCTCTTTGGACTGGCACTGGTTACCGTAGTCATCTTCCGGCGATTGAAGTTTCCTTCCATCGTCGGCTTTCTCGTTACCGGCATTCTGGCAGGACCACACGCTTCCGGCCTCATCGGCAATACCCACCAGGTGGAGCAGATGGCCGAAATAGGGGTCGTGCTGCTTCTCTTCACCATCGGCATCGAATTTTCCCTCAAGGAACTGATGAGGATCAAGCAGTTGGTGATTCTGGGGGGAGGCCTTCAGGTTGTCCTCACCATCGTCGTTATTGCAGTTGCCGGAACGCTCTTCGATTTTTCCCTCAACCAATCCATCTTCTTCGGTTTTCTCGTCGCCCTTTCCAGCACAGCGATCTTAATCAAGCTCCTGTCCGATGCGGGAGAGCTGGATACTCCCCACGGCAAGACCGCCCTCGGAATTCTCATATTTCAGGACCTTTGTATCGTGCCGCTGATGCTTTTCACTCCCCTGTTGGGAGGTAACGGCAACGGCTGGCAGGAGGTCGCATTTATTATCGGCAAAGCGGCCGCCGTCATTATCGCAGCCCATTACAGCGCCGGCTTTTTTGTACCATGGATTTTCGCCCAGGTTGTCAAGACCCGGAGCAGAGAGCTGTTCATCCTGACGATCATCTTCATCGGCATGGGAACTGCCTGGCTGACCGCCCAGGCCGGCCTGTCACTGGCACTGGGCGCCTTCATCGCCGGTCTGGCCATCTCCGAATCCGAATACAGCCATCAGGCTTTGAGTGATATCATTCCTTTCCGCGAAGCATTCATGAGCCTCTTTTTCATCTCGGTGGGCATGCTGCTCGATCCAGTCATTCTCTTCACCAGCCCCGTCCTCATCGCCGGATTGGTGCTGACCATCATCCTCATAAAAACACTGGTTACAACCGGTGCAGCCATGGCCCTGGGGCTCCCCATGCGGATTGCCCTCACTGCCGGTCTTTCCCTGGCGCAAATCGGCGAATTCTCCTTTGTCCTCAGCCAGTCGGGCTTGAAGCATGGGCTTTTGAGCAGCGAGGCTTACCAGATGTTTCTGGCTGCATCCATTGCCACGATGGGGCTGACGCCTCTCTGTATGAAAATCGCTGCACCGGTCGCCGAGCAGCTGGCCGCCCGCCTCCCCCATTCCTGGACCCGCGGGAAAAGCATGTTCGCCGGCAACGGGAAGAAAACCACCCTCACCGATCACGTCATCATCGTCGGCTACGGTATGAACGGCAAAAATCTGGCCCGGGTATTAAGGCATTTGAAGATCCCTTACGTTGCTGTGGAAACTAATCCATTTACCGTCAAAGCCGAAAAAAAGAAGGGCCAGCACATTATCTTCGGCGATGCTTCCAAGCCCGAAATTCTTGAGCATGCAGGGATCGAAAACGCCCGGATCATGGTCATCGCCATTTCCGATGCCGCCGCCAGCAGGCGGGTGGCAGCCCTGGCACGACATATGAATCCCGCCATACATGTAATTGTCCGAACCAGGTACCTGCTGGAGGTCGAACCGCTCTTCAAGCTAGGAGTCAATGAAGTAATCCCGGAGGAATTCGAAACCTCAGTTGAAATCCTTTCCAGGGTGCTGAAAAGATTCCTCGTTCCCCAGGATGTGATTGAAAACTGTGTCGCAGAGGTAAGGAAGGATGGCTACGAAATGCTCCGTTCCGTCAGCAAAAGGCACAGTCACGCTGTCGGCATTGCCGGGTTTCTTGCCGGAGCCGAGATCGGAACCTTCACCGTCCACAAAGGGGCAACTATTGAAGGGACAACCCTGCGGGAAGGAATTTTGCGCAGCAGGTCGGGGGCAAGCATCCTGGCAATAAAGAGGGGAGAGGAAGTGGCGCCGAACCCAGACCCGGTATGGGAATTGAAGGAAAGGGACGTGGTCCTGCTTCTGGGGAGCGCCGAACAGCTGGCAGCTGCTGCAAAGCTGTTCGAGGCGGGGAAAAAGGAGAAGGGATCGGAACCAGGATGAGCAATTCCAGCCTACCTGCAAAAGGTTTTAAACGAAACACCAGGTAACCGGCACCGCTCCTGCCTGGGTCATTCTCTGGATCGCCACCAAGGTGGGCCGTCATTGGACCTTGAAGACAAAAAAAGCCCTTTCAGAGTTACCTGAAAGGGCTATCATTTTTGGCGTCCCCTACCGGATTTGAACCGGTGTCGCCGCCGTGAAAGGGCGGTGTCCTGGGCCGGGCTAGACGAAGGGGACATGGTGAGCCGCGTTGGGGTCGAACCAACGACCACCTGATTAAAAGTCAGGTGCTCTACCGACTGAGCTAGCGGCTCGTTACTACGTGCTGCAGTGAAGTTCGATTTATAGCAAAAAGATTTTCCACCGTCAACATTTTTTTCGCTAAAATCCTTTAAGCTTCAAAAGGATTCTTCAACATGATGGTCTGGTCACGCCGGGGACCAACGGATACCAGCACGATCGGACAACCGGCCAGCTCTTCCAGACGCTTCACATAAGTTCTTGCCTTCTCCGGCAAGTCGTCAAATGATCTGGCTGCGGTTATATCCGTCTGCCACCCTGGCATTTCCTCGTATACAGGCTGGCATTTCTCGAATATATCAAGATTGGCGGGAAGTTCGCTCAGGAACTTGCCGTTGTACGAATAGCCGGTGCATATTTTAATTGTTTCAAAATCGCTGAGAACGTCAAGCTTGGTAAGTGCAATTCCCGTAAGACCATTGACCCGCACAGCATATTTTATCACCAGAGCATCGAACCAGCCGCAGCGGCGGGGACGCCCGGTGGTTGCGCCGAATTCGCCACCAGTCTGACGAAGCTTTTCGCCGTCGGCATCCTCCAGCTCTGTGGGAAAGGGGCCGCTACCGACACGGGTGACATAGGCCTTGGATATGCCGATGATCTCGTTGATGTCTCTCGGGCTCGCTCCGGTACCGGTGCAGGCGCCACCGGCACAGGTGGAAGATGAGGTCACGTAAGGGTAGGTGCCATGATCCACGTCCAGAAGTGTTCCCTGAGCTCCTTCGAAGAGCAGTTTTTTGCCGGCCTTGAGGTCTTGATGCAGCACGAGCGTGGTATCGGCAACATAGGTGCGCAAGGTATCGGCAAAGGCACTGTATTCGTCGAATATCTCCTCAAAGGAAAATGGCTTCTCACCCAGCATCTTCTCGAGAAGGAAATTTTTTTCTTCGAGACTCTCCTTCAGCTTGCGGGTGAAGACCTGCTTGTCCAGAAGATCCATGAGACGGATACCCCGCCGGCCGATTTTGTCTTCGTAAGCAGGGCCGATCCCTCTGCCGGTGGTGCCGATCTTCTTGGCGCCGCTCTTGGCTTCACGGGCAATATCTATCCGCTTGTGATAAGGCATGATGATATGCAGCGATTCGGAAAGGAGCAGGACGCCATCATCCTGAAATTTCCCCTTGGCTTTCAGGTTGGTAATCTCCCTGATGAAGACTTCCGGATCGAGCACCACACCGTTGCCTATGATGCAGCGTTTTCCCTTATGCAGTATTCCCGATGGAATCAGATGCAGAACGATCTTCTCATCGCCGACCACCAGCGTGTGCCCGGCATTATTACCACCCTGATATCGCACCACATCGTCCGCAAATTCCGTATAGATGTCGACGACCTTTCCTTTTCCCTCGTCGCCCCACTGGGCTCCAACTACCACGACGTTAGCCATTGACGTCTCCTTACAGCTCGATTTTAAGGGAATAGTCATCCCTCAACAGATCCATTTTTTTGATGGCCACACCCTTTCGGTCAGCCACCCGGACCAGGTAAATTTCATCTTCAGCGCAGTAATTGCCGCCGATAACCAGCATCTGCCTGATGTTCATACGCTTCGCATAAGCAAGGGAATTATCGAAATCTCTCCGGATGATATCCCGTGCAGTAGTAAAGCCTTTGTCACGCAAGTTTTGTGCTATTTCAAGAGCCTCCCGCCGGTCTTCCTTCAAATTGAAGAGTAGGAAATCACGGGTCCTCGTTGCCTCCATTTCCGGCTGTTTCTCAAGGACCTTCAGCAGGGCGAGAATATTGAATGCAAAACCGGTTGCAGGGGCAGGTCGGCCATATTTGGCAGTAAGGGCGTCGTAACGTCCACCGCCACACACCGCCTCTCCCAGCCCCCCCACAAAGCCCTCGAAAGTAAGGCCTGAGTGATAATCGAGACCGCGTATCTCCCCCAGGTCGATGGTCAGGAAATCCGATACACCGTAAATGTCTAAAATTTCCAGCACCTCGGTAATGTTTTCCAGGGCTTTCTTCGATCGGTCATTGCCGGCGGCCTTTTCTGCCAGGGCAAGCACTTCCCTGCCACCGAAAAGCCTGGGCAAAACAGCGATCTCTTCCTTTGCCTGATCCGTTATCGGCTCCTTCTCCAGGATTTCCCGCACTGCGGAAGAATCCTTCTTGGCGATAGCCGATTGCAGCAGGTTTCGGGCTGAAGCAGAAAGTCCGGAAGAAAGCATGATACCGCGAAAAAAATCAACCTGGCCCAAATCTATCTTGAAGTTGTCCAGGCCCAGACTCCGCAGGGCCTCAACAGCCATGGCCACCATTTCCGCATCGGCTTCGGGCGAGTTCAGGCCGATCAATTCAACGCCGGACTGGAATATTTCCCGGCTACGACCGGATTGGACCTCGGCATGGCGCAGGACACGACCATTATAATAAATACGCAGGGGAAGCGGATAACCCAGCATGCGGGTGGCTACTATACGGGCTATCTGGGGAGTAATATCGGGCGGGATGGCCAGCAATCTGCCAGTTTGGCGATCATCAAAGCGGAAGGTCTTTTCCTTAAGATCCTCCCCCATTCCCAGAGAGATTACGTCCTGGAACTCAAGGAGGGGGGTGATGATTCTGCGGAATCCCCATAGTTCGAAAATTCGACTGATACACCCCTCAATACAGGCAATCTCATCAGCCTTTTCCGGCAGGAAGTCGGTAACACCCTTTGGTAAGGGGGCTTCTATGGATGACGGAATTGTCAAAATCTCTCCCGGTAAAAACTGTTGAATCAAAACGGCAAAACGCCTGAAAGGCTAGCAGTATCCCAATGCCATGTCAACATTTAAATGGGAACAAAAAGAGGGGCGCCAACAGCAGCACCCCTCCTCTAACAGATATTCCGGAGCCTATTCCACTTTTTTCACAACAATGGTGCTCGCTCCATTTTCCAACAGCCCTTTCTTCTTCACCACCTCCAGAAGAATCAGCTCTTTGCGGACGGAATCGTAGTCGTAGTCGGCCAGGTAGTTCTGGCTCTCCTTTGTATGCCATTTTTCATCAAGGGTTGAGCCGTTCCAGGCAAAGGCATACACCGTGTTTTTCTTGTAGGAACGATTGTTGCCGAAGACAAAGAAGCCGAGGTTTTTGGGCACTATTATTTCATTTTGCGGTGTAACGAAAATGCGCTGCTCCAGAAAAATCCAGCGGTATTCATTTCCCGTAGTCCGGATATTGGCCAAGTCCTGGCGCTTGAGGTAAATCTCGCTCCCCCCGAACTTGTCGCTGCTTCGCCAGAGTTCCTCTCCAGTCTCGGAATAGACCAGCAGATAACCATCTTCATGAATGACAAGGGTGTAATGCTTGCCGGTAGCGTCGCTGAATCGGTTAAAGTTGTAGAGATTGGCGAACCGGGGCAACTTCAGGGGATTGCGCATTTCATAGGAGCTCCCCTTGATGACGAGTTCATGAATATCGCCATAGAAATCGGTGTCGGTTCCCATCTGCTGGACGTAAAGCTTTCTCGCCCCCCCATCCAGGGCCAAGGCTCGGAAATAATATGGAAGTTTCTCGGCAACCTTCTGCAGTCGGCCGTCTTTCTCGAGCCAAACCTGTGAAGACAGTAAATCTCCCCGCACGATGGTAACATACGCCTCAGGGGTGCCGTCTCCGTCAAGATCTGCAGTGTCGATGCCTATCGGTTTATCGTTTATATCAAAGGTCGCCTCGGCAATCATTTTCAGGTCGGCATCCTGATGGTAGAGTGACAGGGAATGTTCCCCGAGAAGGTAAAGCTCACGGGCTCCCTTGGCCAATGTGCGGCCGGGAGCTACGCCCACCAATGCTACGGCCAGTCGGCTCAGGTTGACACTGTTTTTTGCTGCAGGTTCAACCCTGATTATATCAGAGGAAGGCACCGGGGCTGCCGGCTGCGGTTCTGCACGAGGAGGGCTTGAAGATGGTTGGGCAAAGGCAACATTCTTGCCGGCCGAAGGTGTTGACCGAACTCTGACCATTTCATCATTCAGTTTCTGTGCTAGCTTGGTAACAGCCGGGATCAGGTCGTCCTCCCCTCCCCCCTGCTCAAAGGCCCTTGCCACCACATTTCCGGCACGGTCCCTGGCCACGGCATCAAGGCTGAAAACCTTTCCCAACTGCGTGTAGCTGCAATCTACGGCAATCTCGGCCGTGCCCTGGCTGCCGGCTGTAGATACGGCCCCATTACTCAAACGGGAAGCAAGCAGCATCTGCAGGGTCCCTTTGAGGTCGGCGCGTTCAGGAGCGCCATTGACTGTAAATTCATTGACATGAACGGGAATAGCTTCGGCAAATACCGGAACCGCAGTCAGGAACAGGCTGAAAAGAACAGAAAGACAGGTAGTGATTTTTTTCATGGAGATTCTCCGTCAAATTGATTCTCATCCAAAGCAAAAGGAACTTCAGGTATTGAGCAGCGCGGGTGTCCGAAGCGGGTTGGATTATCTCAGACGGGATTGTGCAAGTCAAAGATTTAATGGGGGGACGTGTGATTTTTGCAAAGAAAAAGGAGAGCTTTCCTCTCCTTTGAATGAAGGTCGATGCGTATGAAGATATGGCCTTAGTTGCCGCCCTTCAATCCCAGCATGGTATCGAGGAGATCGTTTGCCTCGGTAAGTTTGGTCTCCAGTTTCTTCAGCTCTTCGGGGCTATACACTTTATCCCCCTTCTTGATCTCGGCATTCAGCTTCTTTATCTTCTTCTGAATGCTGTCCACCTGGGAAGCGCAGTTCTTCGAAGCCAGCAGACATTCATCCTTCTGCCCCTTGGTCATTTCTGCCGGAAAAGCCGGACCGGCCACTGCCAAAAGAAATGTCGACATAATCATCACTGTCATTTTCCGCATTGTTGTGTTCCCCCCGTCTACGGTTGACTATTATAATTAATAAAATTAAATCAAAATATTTGAGCTTGTCAAATAAAAAAAGCCGGCGAGGAAACCCCGCCGGCCGGATAAAACATCCAGGATGAAACATTCTAGAATACGTAGTTCAGCATCACCGTTGAGTAGAACGGATCGTTGGGTTTGTCGCCGGCTGCAGCTCCACCCTGTCCTTCGTAGTAGTCGCCAAGTTTCATGAATGCGCCGACCAGGCTGACATTGAGGTTGTCGGCGAGCTTGTAGCCAACTTCAGCATTGATCTCAGTGCCAAGGTACTTGCTGTCGTGCTCGCCGGTATCCCGCGCAATAGCACCGAAACCGAGATTGGCATTACCATAGAGCTTGTCGGTGAATTTCATATCGTAGCCCAGGGAACCGATGGTCATCCCCTGGCTAAAGTTATTGGAAGATCCAATAATGTATCCACCGGAGTTGATCTCGTACTTGGAGCGAAGCAGGATGTGCATGTTCGCACCATAAAAGGTGTTTTCGGAGAAACCGGAGCTATTGGTGTTATGAACGCTTTGGAACGAATTGTTGTTTCCGGAGAACGGATCGCTGTCACCAGAAGTGTAGGCAGCAACAACATTGAAAGTACCCGGACCTGCTGCAACCTTGGCACCGGCAAAACCAGCGAATGCGCTCAGGTGGTTGCTGGCGAAGCGGTTAAATGTACCTGGGCTGCCGGCAACTGTTGATGGCTCATAAAAGTAGGGGTTGTTGATATTGCCGAACTGATACATTGCGCCGGCAGTAATCGTGGCCGGCCCCGTTTTCGCCTCGGCATTGACGCCAAGAGTATGGATAATAGCGTTGGAGTATGTACGGCTGGGATCGTTGACTTTTGAAGCAGCAGTGGCAGTCGCAACTGTGGTTGCAGAGGTCTTGTTCGTATCGTCATTCAAAAGGTAGTAAGACACACCCAACCGGAAATCCTTCGTTACATTGAGTTTGGAGTCCAATACCAGGAAATCTCTGGCATTTTTGCCGGCAAGGCTGCCTGTGTCGTCAAAGCGGAAGAAGCCTAGAGAGTTGGCCAAGCTGCCGTATTTAGCGGAAGCGAGAACTCCGGGCATATCGGCATTAACAAAAAGTCCACCATATGAGTCAACCCAAGGCTGCATACCCACCTTGAAATTGACCTTCGTGGTGGTAGGCAGGTTGAAGTCCAGATAGATGTTTTTGGTCTCCAGGTTGATTTCATCGCCACCCAGAGCACCACCCTTGCCTCTGTTCACCGAATAGGATTCATCACCGAACTTGCTGTAGTCCAACTCGAAGTGCGTTACCAGTTTCAGGTCGTCACTGGCTTTGGCACTGTACAACAGACGGGCACGCTGCTCCAGGAATGTCTTTGTCTTGGGATTTTCGTTGACTGCCGCAAAATGGGCACCAGAAGCATTCTGGATGTTAGACATCACCCCTTTGAAACGATACATGCCATGAAACTCATTCTCAAAAGCCATGGCCGGTACTGCGGTGGCTGCGGTCAGGGCGCCCACTGCGGCAACTGCCAAAATTCTTTTCTTCAAATTCATTTTTGTGCCTCCTTCATTGTTGTAAGTAATTGAGATAACATGGGATTGCAACAACAACCTTTAGCTTCCACCACCACCTTTCTTTTGAGATTATGTTTAAAAAACGATCCCCGGAAACAAAAAAGCCCCGGCCCGGCCCTTTCAAAGGGCAGGCAAGGGCTTGCAACAGCAATTCAGACGACGGTTCATCCCACCGCTGGTTGCGGCAACCGGCGAGTTAAGCTGTACATCGCTCTGTGTTGAGTTTGATAACGGCATTGACACCCAGTTGTTACATTAATTTGTGGCGATACTATATCTGCCAAGCTATTTTGTCAAGAACCCTTATTAGATTCTCCTTAAACCATAGCAATTACAGCAGATAGCTATAATATTTGCTTGCTAATATACTTTTCTGTAAACAAAAGTCAAGCATTTTCAAACAACGTTTCAAAAGCGAACAAAATTAAAAAAGAGAGGTCGCATTTGACCTCTCCTTTTGGGGAACCGCAAGCTTTTAAAACTATTAATGGCTTGACTGGCAAAGTTCTGTCAGGACTCCGTTGCTGCTCTTGGGGTGAACAAAGGCGATCCGCGCCCCGTGGGCACCTTTTCGCGGCGTTTTGTCGATCATCCGTGCACCGTCCGATTCAAGTTTTGCAATGGCAGCAACGATATCCGTTACCTCATAGGCCACATGATGAATACCGGGGCCGTTTTTCTCAAGAAATTTTGCAATGGGACTGTCGGCACTGGTCGGCTCCAGAAGCTCTATCTTGGACTCCCCGATCTCCAGAAAGGCAACCCTCACCTGCTGTTCCTCGACCTCTTCTGTGCCTTTAAATGCCATACCCAGCTGATCCCTATAAAAGGGAATGGTTTCAGCCAGTGAATTCACAGCAACACCCATATGGTTTATCTTTGTAAGCATATAAATTTACCCTTTCGAAAATCATTACAATCGGAGCAGTTCTCCTGGGAGAGGCATCAATTGCATCACTCTCCAATTTTTACAGCACCACCGTTTCCCGGTGTTTGCCGAAAACCTCACGGAAGACATCGGCAATTTCCCCTAGCGTCGCATAGGCCTTGACTGCTTCAAGGATGTGCGGCATGAGGTTGTCGGTACCTTTTGCCGTTTCTTCCAGCTTTTTCAGTGCCGCCTTTACCTTGTCATTGTCCCGTTTTGTCTTGACCTCTGCCAAGGCCTTTTTCTGAAAGATCTCGACCTCTTCCTTTACCTTGAGCAGGCCGGCAGGGGGGGGCTCCTGAATAGAGAATTTATTGACACCGACGATTATCAAGTCATCGGTTTCAATGGCACGCTGGTAAGCAAAGGCCGAATCCTGGATCTCTTTCTGTTGAAAACCTTGGGAAATGGCTTCCACTGCTCCGCCAAGACTATCGATCTTGTCGATGTAGTCAAAGGCCGCTTTCTCGATCTGATCGGTGAGCGACTCAACCAGGAAGCTGCCGGCCAAGGGGTCAATGGAATCGGCGACCCCGGATTCATAGGCGATAACCTGTTGCGTCCGCAAGGCGATCCGTACCGAGTCTTCGGTGGGCAAGGCAAGTGCCTCATCGCGGGAATTGGTATGGAGAGACTGGGTTCCTCCCAGGACAGCAGCCAGAGCCTGAATAGTCACACGCATGATGTTGTTGTCGGGCTGCTGCGCTGTCAGGGTACAGCCGGCCGTCTGGGTGTGGAAGCGGAGCATCAATGACTTGGGATTCTTTGCCTTGAACCTCTCCTTCATGATCTTGGCCCACATGCGGCGGGCAGCCCTGAATTTGGCCACTTCCTCCAGGAGGTTGTTGTGGGCGTTGAAGAAGAAAGCCAGTCGGGGAGCGAATTCATCCACATCAAGCCCGGCCTTGATGGCTGCATCCACATAGGCAATGCCGTCAGCCAGGGTGAAGGCCACTTCCTGGACAGCACTGGAACCGGCCTCGCGGATATGGTATCCGGAGATGCTGATGGTATTCCACTTGGGCACATGATCCTTACAGTAGGCAAAGATGTCGGTGATTATGCGCATTGAAGGCTTTGGCGGATAGATATAGGTGCCGCGGGCCATGTACTCCTTGAGGATGTCATTCTGGATAGTGCCGGAAATCTTATCGGAAGAAACACCTTGCTTTTCAGCCACGGCGATATACATGGCCAAAAGAATGGCGGCAGTGGAATTGATGGTCATGGAGGTGGAAACCTTGTCGAGCGGAATGCCGTCAAACAGAACTTCCATATCGGCGAGGGAATCGATGGCGACGCCGACCTTGCCTACCTCCCCCCGGCTCATGCCCGCGTCCGAATCGTAGCCCATCTGGGTCGGGAGGTCAAAAGCAACAGAGAGGCCGGTCTGCCCAGCCTGCAAAAGATATTTGTACCTCTCGTTCGACTCCTTGGCCGTGCCGAAACCAGCATACTGGCGCATGGTCCAGAAGCGGCCCCGATACATGGTCGGCTGTACGCCACGGGTAAAAGGATAATGCCCGGGAAACCCCAGCGTGTCTTCATAACCTGGAAGTTCAAAATCAGGGGTGAAGCAGCGCTCCATCTCTATATCCGATGTTGTCCGGAAATCTGCCTTGCGCTCTGGCGCCTTGGCCAGATTCTTTGCGACCGTGTTCTCCTGCCATCCCTTCTTTGCTTCTGAAATACCCATTTTGCTCTCCTTGTCATGATAGGAAAATCGTGGAGCTCATTTTTATCCACTTGCAATTTTTAAGCTGATGAACATAAAATTTAAACATATCGGTGCTTCATGAAATGAGAAAGGAGACAGCCATGAAATGCCCAGTATGCAAAAGCCGGCAGCACAGCGAAATGGAGCTTCATTCAGACGGCTTCACGGAAGACATCATGGAGTGCCCCAGCTGCGGGACTATGTGGTCGGTGAATCATGGTATAACCGAGGTCATCAAGGATCCCCAGGAAAAGTCGTTTCTCGAAGCCCAGTCCGAATGTGTAGAAGGGGATGATTACAATCTGCACTGAGCCTCTGCCCACTAACAGCAAACCCCGCTTTGGAGGCGGGGCAACTTGATTATCGAAGGGCTCCTTTGTTTCGGAGCCCTTTTTCTTTTCTTGAAGGCTAGAGTACCGCCTTTAGATATTTAGTCGTCAAGGTGCGCTTTTCCCGCTCAATCTCGTTGGGGTCAACCTCGACAAATTTCTCGTCCGGGGTCACCTTGAACAACGGCTGCCCTTTCTGAACGATGGTGCCGTCCCCTCCCTGAATGAGTATCTTGTCGATGGTGCCTGAAAAAGGCGCATTGACCTTGTTGAACATCTTCATGACTTCGATGATGTAAAGGGGTTGCCCCTTATCGAAATGCATCCCCTCCTCGACGAAGGCGGGCATGCCTGGGGCCTCCTGGGCATAATACATGCCGCCGCAGACGGAAACGATTTCATCGGCCTTGGTTGCCGGTGGGGGGACCAGTACCTTTTTCATGCGGGCCTGAAGATCAGGATCGGTCAGATATTCGGGAATGGTAATCTCCAGATCCTCTTCAACACGCAGATCCCAGAACTTCACGTTAACCCCGACCAGGAACAGCATGCCGAGCAGCTCAAGTCCCGCTTCATAGCCGAAGTGAGCCGACCGCACCTGCTCCCACGTCGCTGCATCCATGCCACCCTGCGGTTCGTCCTTCTGCAGCAGTTCACACAGCTGGAAATATTCGTCCCTTTGCAGGCCGAGTTTCTCCCGGAGCGTTCTGGAAAAACTGAGAGCCTCCTGAAGGAGTTCATTGTCATGGCCCCAGATTACCTCTGCTGCCGGTTTATGGGGACGGAATGACATGTGGAGATAGTCATAGGTGTCGTTGAGTACCCCGAGTGGATTCCTCAGCCAGACCACCTTGCCGTTGTCAATGCGGAAATTCTTGGTGTTCATGCTCAACCAGCCGGACAAGAGATGGGGATCGCCGAGAAGTCTTTCCATGGGACGGGTAATGAGGGTGCCTTTGCGGTCAAGCAGGGACGACATGTTTTTTGCCACCTTCGGATCGTCGGGAAACTGTTCCGCTATGAGTTTGGCATAATGCTTTTTCATCTGCAGGAAGGCAAAGACCGGATCAAGCTTGTTTGCCTCCTCCTTCAAGGTGCCGACCAGCGTCAGATAAGGCACAACGAAACGTGTAGTGGGCTTTGCCATGACATTGGTGCCGAGGAACCAGTTGACCAGACCGTAATGGAACTCCAGGTTGGTGGCCAGGTCACTGCCACGCAGGGTGGTGCTGCGAATAACCTCTGACATGCGCTCGTAGCTGTCGCGACGGTCCTCCCCCTTGGTCAGGAGTAGTGCGATATTCGAGTCGTAGGCTCCAGCCACCTTGTATTTGACGAAGATGCCGGTGTCAGGGTTGAGCATGCTGATGCCCTGATCGTCACGGATCTCGCCGTCGATGGGCTTCGACCAGTAGCGGATCATGCCTCCTGCGTGGGGCGAGAGGGAATCGTCCGTTGCATTCAAGCGCGCTTCCACGGAAGCGTTGAACCGCACGAGCCGCTCCGGCTTGGGCAGGCGCTCCTTGTGCCGTGCCAGCAAAGCCATGGCCTCCACCAGCGACTCGACTACAAAAAAGTCGTTCTTGTCCTTGGGGTTGGTGAACTTGAGGTTGTAGCAAAGCTCTGTGACCCGATGCTCAACCTGGATCCTGGTGTTCACCTCCATGAAAAAATGACGGTCGCGGTCAACGATACATTCGAAGGTTGAGGCCGAATCCAGACCGACTGCCCTGCCGAAACGCTCCGATTCCTCTTCCATGCGCTTGAGGACCTTCAGGTCGCTCTCCAGGGCTTTTGCTTCGCTCTTGTTGCCGGCTGCCTTGGCCCTCTCAATGGCCGCCATCAGTCCTTCCTGTGTTACCGATACCTCCAGCAGCTTTTGCTCATGCATCTGCAGGGAACAGTCGCGGCCACCAAGGGCTATGCACCAGTCGCCGTTGCCCAGCAGCTGGATCTCGTTATGGCGGGTCTGCTCAATGTTCAGCTCGATGAGGACGTTTTTATTGTCGCCAATGCCGTTGGCTTTGACCTCATTGAGAATCTCCCTTACCAGAGTAGGAGCCTCCGCTGCAGCGGCAGCAATAGCCTTGTCGTCGGCTTTTTTCAGCGGCAGCAGCGATGCGCCCAGAATTCGCTGTCCCTTGCCGCCGCCCCCGCCAATTGCCTTAAGACGAATCCGGCTTTGGGGATATTTCCTGAACATATCGGCAACTTCGGCCTGAACCTGTGCGCAGAGCTCTTCAATGGAAAAAAGGTCCACCCCTTTGACATAGGAAGCATAGAGAATTTGATCCGCCAGGTCTTCCAGGGAGATATCAGGATTGCTGATCACCTGTTCGTCGCACTTGAAGCCGTCGGACTTGACCAGTGCCAGGAGTTTTTCCCTTGTCGGATGTTTCTTGAGTAAGGTACGGGCGGTGACGTTATCTATACCGGGAGTGACACTGACATTCACTGTCAGGGCAGTACGTTTGGCTTCGTCCTTTTTACCCGCTCCTGCCTGGGTGGCAGAGCAGGGACCGATGAACTTCAAACCGGCAGCTTCGATTGCGGCGACAAACTCATCATCTTCCGCCATAAAACCGTAGCCGGCAAAAATAGAATCATAGCTGTTGTCTTTGGCAATACTGATGATCTGATGGATACGCTCGACCCGCTCCTCCTTACTGGCACCGGTGTAGTCAGGCACGCGGTGGACGCGGCGGGAGTCGGTCAGCTGGCGCAGTTCAGGGGCAAGAGCATTGGGGTAAACGATGGAATCTTTTTCCGACAGCAGTATACCGTAATGGGTAATGCCCATTTCCTCGTAGACATCCATAGCTTCCTTGCGGATCGGTCCACGACAAACGATCAGAGGTTTCAGATCCTCGCAGGAAAAGGAACTCACCCAATCGGACGGGGACTTGCCGAGCCGGCGATCTTTATGAATGAGCGGGTTCTTGATGTAGTAATCAGAGGTTTGTTTCATTGGTCTCTATCTCCAATCCATTGGATATTAAAAGTCACAACCTTACAAGCAACACTTCTGCACCTGGCAGGCCCTGCGTCTCGAGGCTCCGTTTTTTAATGGAACTCGCGCTGCACCGCCTGCATCGGACTAGGCTTATAGTGCCTGAGGAAGAAGTTCAGGTTCTCGCCGAGCACCTTGCGCAGATCGGTAGGCATTACAAGAGACGAGATGGAGCCAAGGCTGAGCGCTTCCTTCGGATTCATCAGCTCCTTTTCGTAGCGCAAGTTGAGGGCTGCTTCCTGGGTTCTCAGCCACTCGGCCGCTTCTTTTTCCGCATCACTCTTTGCAGCATCCTCTTTAACACCTGCCTCAATACGCTGCAGGGTGCCCCGTTTTACTCGCTCGGCAACTTCAGTGCGAAGCTTGCGCAGTTCATCCTTGTAGACGAATTCTTTGCCGGCAGGCCCCATTACAGCCAGGCGGGTGGTCGGCAGAGCAAGAACCAGATCGGCGCCGGTCGGGTAGTTGTTATAGGATGCATAGGCACCGCCGTAAGCATTGCGGAGGATCAGCAGAATGCGCGGTGTGCGGATATCGACGATGGAATCGAGCATCGCCCGGCCTGCCTGAACGATGCCGCGGGCCTCCTGCTCGCGGCCCGGCAGGAAGCCAGTGGTGTCTTCCATGAAAATGATGGGGATGTTGTAGATGTTGCAGAAACGGTTGAAACGGGCAATCTTGTAGGCTGCATCAACGTCGATTTGCCCGGAGTCCACGGCGCTGTTGTTGGCGACGAAACCAACCACGTTGCCGCCCAGGCGACCGAAGGCGGTGACGGCATTCCGGGCACGGTTGGGCTGCATCTCAAAGTAGTCGCCATGATCGCAGATCTGCTGGATAATGATGGAAACGTCGAATGGAGTATTGAATCCGGTCGGCGAGTTGAAGGCCTTCTTGAGAAGAGTGTTGATCTCCCAGGTCTTGCGGTCGAGGGGATCGCTGGTCGGCTGAAAAGGAGCCATGACGCTGTTATTGTCAGGAAGGTAGTTGAGGAGCATGACGGCGGTGCGCAAGGCGCCCACTTCGTCCTCGACGGTAAGATCTGCTACGCCCGACTGGCCATGGACTTTGGGTCCGCCCAGGTCTTCAGGGGTTACATCCTCGCCCAGGACGGATTTGACGACGCCGGGACCAGTGAGGCCGAAGAAGGTATCCTGGGGCTGAATGACAAAGCTCCCCTGCCTGGGAAGGTAGCTGCCGCCACCGGCATTGAAGCCGAACATGCACATGATGCTCGGCACGACGCCGCTGATTTTGCGCAACGCAGTGAAGGCCTCGGCATAACCGTCAAGACCACCAACCCCGGCAGGAACAAAGGCGCCGGCGCTGTCATTCATGCCGATAAGCGGTATTCCTTTCTCACCGGCCATCTGGAAAAGACGGGCCAGCTTGTTGCCGTTGGTTGCATCCATGGAACCGGCGCGGACGGTGAAGTCATGGCCGTAAACAGCCACGTCCCGCCCGTGGATATTGAGAATGCCCGTGACAAGTGAAGCACCGTCCAGGTTTTTGCCCCAGTTCTGGAAAAGGATGTTCGGCTCCAGTTCAGTCAGGACCCGGATCCTTTCCCAAACGGTCATTCGCTTTTTGAAGTGCTGCTTCTCGATCTGATCGATGCTCACCGATTTTATGGGCCGCTGGATCAGGTCGTAACCCTCCTTCATGGCCTCTTCGTAGCCGCCTTCTGCACGGGAAATCTCACCGGGAATGTTGAAATCAACTTTCTCATCCGGGGCAAAGGGGTTTTTCAGTGAAGGTTTAATCGCTTTTTTGGACATCTCCGTCATCCTTCCGGTAATTGGATTGTTTTCAGCATATTCTTAAGCAAGGGTAATTAGATCCATTTTGTTTTCAAAGTCACACGAAATGGGAAGCATCGGGTGAATTGGCACTTCGGGAGGGGTAAATCAAAATTGCTGATTCTTATCTGGTTACAACGGCAAGCACCTTTACCTCTGACCCGTCTTTGGATAGAAGCCGATGCTTGAGGGAAGAATCGAAGTAGACACAGTCCCCCTCTTCGAGGGAGATGCGTTCGTCGTCCAGGAGAAGTTCGGCACTGCCTTGCATGATAAAGAGAAACTCCTCACCGTCATGGCTGTAGGTATTTTCCTCGGCAGCCTTTTCTGCCACAGAAAGCAGAAACGGTTCCATTTTCTTGTTCTGTTTTCTGAATGACAGGGATTCGTACGAGTAGCCCTGGCTGGTTCCGGAACGGGAGATGACCCGGGGTATCAACTTGCGCTCACCCTTCCGAACCACCTCGAACCGGCACTCTTCCTCATCCTCGGCGAAAAACATACCGACCTTGACGTCAAAAAACTTAGCGATTTTCGATAGCGTCGCAATCGGCGGAGAAACGTTATTGTTTTCGATCTGAGAAATGAGAGCCGGCGAGAATCCGGTTTCTTTCGCAACGGCCTGTAGTGTCAGTTTCTTAGCGAGACGCAGCTTTTTTATCTTGGCGCCGATATTGTAATCGGTCATTAATTGCCCCAAAAAAAATAAAACCTATTTTTATTTTTCGGAATACATACCGAATTTAGATTCCAATGTCAATAAAAAAAATTTCACTAATAATAAAATCCTGACAATAAATCAAGACCTTAAGCATCACTTAAAACCTTTTATTATTATGAAAATCAGTTTCTGATTTTTCGTGCCAGAATTTCCAGGGTATGCAATACCCGTGTCGGAGCGCCGTTGTGCTTCAACCCGTCGGAAAGCTGCATCATGCAACCGGGACAACCGGTAACAACCGCATCGGCGCCGGTACGTTTTATGGCTTCGCTCTTACTTGAATTAATCTGCATCGAGCTTTCATAGTGATAAACATTGAAGGTTCCCCCAAGGCCGCAACACTTGTCAGCACCCTCCATTTCCACCAGTTGCACACCGGTTGCCGCCGTGAGCAGTTCCCTCGGCTGTCTGGTAATGGCCCGGGTACGTAGATGGCAGGGGTCATGATAGGTGATTTTCATCGCCTCACCGGCGCCTGTTTCTTCCGGCTGTAATCCCAGTTTTTGCAGCAGGACCGAGGCATCGATCGTTTTTTCGGCCAGAGCCTGCAGCCGCTGCTGCAACTCGGGGTTCCTTTTGCCGACCACTGCCGGGTAAAATTTATGCAGGGCTCCGCCACAGGTTGCACAGGCGGTGACAACATAATCGGCTTCGTATTTTTCAAGGGCAGACAGGTTCCTTTCAGCCAATTCCCGCACCGTCTCCATATCGCCGCCGGACATGCCGGGCAGGCCGCAGCACTGCTGATCTTTGGGAATGATGACGGTGCAGCCCAGATGACGGAACAAAGCCAGGGCAGCTTCGCCCACCTCGGTGTATACAAAATTCGTCATACAACCGACAAAATAGATAATGCGCGGCTTACCCGGCTCTCCCTGAATTACCTCAGGGTGGCGAGACAGGAATGGCTTTTTGGCCAACTGGGGGATATGACGCCTGCCGCCGACGAAAGGAAGCGGAAAACGCAGCCTCAGGCCCGAAGTTGCCGGCACCTTGCGAAAAAAGAGCGGTCCGAGGATGGCGGCCATTGCCGCTCCCATGTTCATCATTTTGCGGTTTCTTATGACACGCCCTACAGCCTTATGGAACGTGGTCAGTCCCCGCTGCTCCGCCAGGGCCTCACGGGCGGCGATGACAATCTCGTCCGTGGGTACCTCGTTGGGACACTTTTCAACACAGCTGCCGCAAAGCAGACATTTGGACATGGCCAGATAGGTCTGATCATCCAGCTCGATGTCCTTGGCCAGCAAATGCTGAGTCAGGGCCACCTTGCCTCGCGCTACCGCCGGCTCGCGCTGGAAAGTGGAGAATGCAGGACAGTTGGCCCGGCAGGCACCACATTTGACGCATTTTTTCAGGTCCTTTTCAACTCTCTTCAATGGGTCCACGTCATGCCTTTGTAGGGGCAGGCCCATGTGCCTGCCCGATTCAGGACGCCCACACGGGGGCGCCCCTACGATTTCACCGGAAACATTTTCCCGGGATTCAAGATGTTTTTGGGATCCAGCGCCTTCTTGATCGCCTGCATGGCAGCCAATTGAGCTCCCTTCAGCTCCAGATGGATGTACGGCTGTTTGGCAAGTCCCACTCCGTGCTCGCCGGACATAGTGCCGTTCAGATCGAGGGCAGCCTGAAACACCTCGCCGATGGCCTGGTGAGCCTTCTCTTCCATACCGGGAACTGTCTTGTCAATCATGACATTCACATGGATATTGCCGTCACCGGCATGACCGAAATTTACTATGGGAATGTCGTACCTTTGCTGGATCTTTTCGATGCGGCGAATGACGTCAGGCACCTTGCTCCTTGGCACGACGATATCCTCGTTGAATTTGTCAGGGTTCACATCCCGAAGGGATGGTGAAACCAATCTGCGGACCTTCCACAGTGCCTCGGATTCGGCCGCATCTTTAGCTACCTTGCATTCCACCAGCCCAAGGGGTCTCACCAGTTCCTGAATACGGGCAGCCTGTGTTTCTATGAGTTCCCGATCACCATCCACCTCGATGATCAACACTGCCCGGCCGATTTCCGGGATACCCAGATTAAAGCGTTTCTCCACGCATTGCAGGGTGGCATGATCCATAAACTCAAGTGTGGTCGGGATGATCTTGTTGCCGATAATGGTTGAAACCGCCCTGGCAGCCCCATCGATGGAATCGAAGATGGTAAGCATCGTCTTCTTCGCCTCGGGAAGAGGAAGGAGTTTGAAGATGATCTTGGTAATGATGCCCAGCGTCCCTTCCGACCCGCAAAGCAGTCGGGTCAGGTCGTAACCTACTACCCCCTTGTAGGTCTCACCTCCGGTACGGATAATGTCACCCGTCGGGAGAACCACCTCCAGCCCCATGACGAAATCCCTCGTCACACCATACTTGACACAACGGGGGCCGCCGGCATTCTCCGCCACATTACCCCCCAGGGTAGAAAATTTCAATGAAGCCGGGTCGGGAGGATAGAAAAGCCCCAGTTTCTCCACCTCCATCTGGAACTGCTCGGTTACCACCCCAGGCTCAACCTCGGCGATGAGATTTTCCGTGTCGATGCGCAGGATGCGATTCAAGCGGGTGACCACCAGAACGATGCCTCCCCCCTTGGGCAATGCGCCGCCGGTAAAACCGCTTCCTGCACCACGGGGAAAAACATGGATATTTTCGGCGTTGGCAAGATTCAATATCTGTGAAATCTCATCCACGCTACCCGGATGAACGACCGCATCCGGGAGAAATTCCATCTGGGTGGCGTCATAGCCGTAACAGAGCAGATCCTGGCGCTCCGTGGCGACGTTCTCGCTGCCGACGATCGTTTTTAATTGGTCTAGAATCCGTGATTCCAGCATGTGCACCTCTGTTAAAAAGTTCGAGGTTCGAAGTTCGAAGTTCGAGGTTCGAGGTTCGATGTAAAAAGCTGATTTTAACCCGGAACCTCGAACGTCGAACGTCGAACGGTGTCCAACACCGGCAGGACATTGCCCCCTTCCGGTATCACATAAGCCTTGAAATCCGAAGGCAAGAAAGTGGCCACCTTGTCCATGGCCTCATCCAGATTGCCGGCCGGGGTCATACCCATCTGCGCCACCTCTTCAGGAGGCAGGTCCGAAACCAGGATCACCCGGAATCGCTGCGCCTTCTGCAGGGTGGCATAAGCCGTCTGGCCGTTGATCTCGTAATGCTCCCGCAGTTCGTTCTCCATGGAATCCAGATCTTTGAACCTGAACCAGCGGTGAAAGGTGTCATGACCATAGCCGTCGTTGCAGCGTGCAAGCAGGATCATGACCCCGCCATCCTTCACGGCATGGCTGGCATACTCCATGGACTTATGGGCCTGAATGAAATTGATGTCCTTGGGAAAGCCGCCGCAGGAGACTATCACCAAATCCGCTTTCTCACTGATCCTGCAGGAGAAGTGGTCTGCGTAATAACTGCACCCTTCCAGGTGCTTTTTCCGCCAGTCGCCGGCAAATGCGGCTATGATCCGCTTGTCCGGCGAGAGGACCGTATTGAAGATGAAATCGGGGTCGACCATGGCACAGGCTTCAACCATTGCCTGATGGACCGGATTGCCGTCAAGGACCCCGGTCGCGGCAAAAGGGTTCTTGCCGCTGGCGGGCTCGGGATTAAGCACGGTGAAATGACTGGCCATGCAGGCTCTGCGGCTGGCGACACCGGGTAGAATTGATTTCCTGCCGCCGCCGAACCCCGCAAAATAGTGGAAACCGATGGTTCCGGTTAAAATGACCCGATCCGCCTCAGCGACCGATCTGTTTATTTCAACCCCTATTCCGGTAGAGGTATTGCCCAGATAAGCCAGTTTTCCCGGATTGTCGCAATCGTGATCGGTGACCCTGATCCTTCCATGGAGAGCGCCAAGAATCTTTTTGTGCTCCTGTTCACTCTGGTGACGATGGATACCCAGGGCAACGACAATCTCTATGTCCCTGTCACTGATCCCTGCTTGATTCAGTCGGTCGACCAGGAGCGGCAGATAAAGATCGCTCCCGGTGTAGCGTGTGATATCGGAGGTGACGATGACTACCTTCTCTCCCTTGGTAAAGGAAGAAAGGTACGGCTCGCAATCGGAGATTGCCCGGTCGATAAGCTGAAAAGGAGGATCGGAAGCGGGATTGTCAGTGCGCAGTTCCCCAAGAAGACGGCCAGGAGGGATTTGCAGAGAAAATGTTGTTTCACCGTATCGAAGCAGCATGGGGTCTGATGATACATTTTCATTGATGAAAGCGCAACCTTTAAGACGGTCTCCCCCGCCTGATCAGGCACTTGAAATGGAGCCGTTGGCTGCTAAAAAAAGTTGACAAAACATGGCTTTTCCTATAACAGTTTGTCGGTTTTCATGGGAAGTTAAGCTGTTTCCTCGCCTGAATTTACGCCTTACATTAAGGCACATTACATAGGAGGATGTAAATGGAACAGTATGCAGTAATGTTTGCCCTGATCTGTGCCGTGGCTGCAGTTGCCTACGGTCTTTTCTCGGCCCAGTGGATCCTGGGGCTTCCCCAGGGCAACGAGCGGATGAAACAGATCGCAGCAGCCATCCAGGAGGGTGCCGGTGCCTACATGAAGCGCCAGTATACCATCATAGCCATGGTCGGCGTGGTCATGTTCATTGCACTTTTCGCCAGTCTTGGCGCCAAGACTGCCGTAGGCTTCGCCATCGGTGCTCTTTTCTCCGGCTTGACCGGCTTCATCGGCATGTTCGTCTCGGTGCGGGCCAATGTACGGACCACTGAAGCTGCCAAATCAGGCATCGTCAAAGCTCTCAACGTCGCCTTTCGCGGCGGCGCAATCACCGGCATGCTCGTTGTCGGCCTCGGTCTGCTAGGCGTTGCCGGTTACTATCTGATTCTGCAAAAACTGATGCCGGAGGCTCCGGTAAAAGAGGTGGTAAGCCAACTGGTAGGCCTCGGTTTCGGCGGTTCGCTGATCTCAATCTTTGCTCGTCTTGGCGGCGGTATCTTCACCAAAGGCGCCGACGTTGGCGCCGACTTGGTAGGCAAGGTGGAAGCAGGCATTCCCGAAGACGACCCACGCAATCCTGCCGTTATCGCCGACAACGTGGGTGACAACGTGGGCGACTGCGCCGGCATGGCTGCCGACCTGTTCGAGACTTATGCAGTTACACTGATAGCCGCAATGCTGCTGGGCGCCATCGCTTTTGTCGGCAACCAGTCCGCAGTCAGCTATCCATTGATTCTCGGCGGCATATCCATCATTGCCTCGATCATCGGTACCTTCTTCGTCAAACTTGGCGCCAGCCAGAAAATCATGGGTGCCCTCTACAAGGGTCTGATCGTTTCCGGAGTGATTGCCTGTGTTGCCTTCTACTTCGTCACAGCCCAGATGTTTCCACAAGGTCTCACCAATGCGGCCGGAGAAACTTTCAGCGCCACCAACATCTTCATTTCAGCAATCGTCGGTTTGGTCGTGACCGGCGCCATTTTCTGGATCACCGAATACTACACCTCCACAGAATACGGTCCGGTCCGACATATCGCCCAGGCATCCACAACCGGCCACGGCACCAACGTCATCGCCGGTCTGGGTGTTTCCATGAAAGCTACCGCTGCTCCGGTAATCGTCATCGCAGCCGGTATCATTGTTTCCTTCCAGTGCGCCGGAGTCTACGGCATCGCCATTGCCGCCGTCTCCATGCTCTCCCTGACCGGCATCGTCGTAGCCATGGATGCCTATGGCCCGATCACTGACAACGCCGGTGGTATCGCCGAAATGGCTGAGCTGGACAAGTCTGTCCGCGACGTCACTGACCCTCTGGATGCCGTAGGCAACACCACCAAGGCTGTCACCAAGGGTTACGCCATAGGCTCAGCCGGGCTGGCCGCCGTTATCCTGTTCACCTCTTACGTTGATGAATTGAAACTGGTCGGCAAGGCGATCACCTTCGATCTCTCCGACCCCTACATCATCGTCGGCCTGTTCATCGGCGGCATGCTCCCCTACTACTTTGCCGCCCAGTGCATGGAAGCAGTTGGCAAAGCGGGAGGAGCCGTAGTCGTAGAAGTACGCCGCCAGTTCCGCGAGATCAAGGGCATCATGGAAGGTACCGGCAAACCGGATTATGCTTCCTGCGTTGATATCGTCACCAAAACCGCCCTCAAGGAAATGGTCATTCCCGGTCTCATTCCCATTCTTGCCCCCGTCATCGTCGGTTTTACCCTCGGCCCCAAGGCCCTGGGTGGCGTAATCGTCGGCACCATTGTCACCGGCATCTTCGTCGCCATCTCCATGACCACCGGCGGCGGCGCCTGGGATAATGCGAAAAAATATATCGAAGATGGCCACCATGGCGGTAAGGGTGGTGACGCCCACAAGGCTGCAGTAACCGGCGACACAGTCGGCGACCCATACAAGGACACTGCCGGCCCGGCAGTAAATCCCATGATCAAGATCATCAATATCGTATCGCTCTTGATCGTACCATTGTTGGCCAAGATGTAATCTAACTGCAGTCATCCAGTAACAGAAAAGCGGCGCCGGAAACTTCCGGGCCGCTTTTTTATTGCCTGTATAAATGGAGGTAACGCCTGTTCATTGCTGAAGCTTCAACAGTCCAGACCTTCTACAATCAGGACGTAACGGTATATGGATTTTCACAGCCGGCCGCGCAACGCTCACCCATGCATAAGGCTTTTCATCCAGCTGTTAAAGCAGCATAATCCCCAGTATCAGACTGATATTGACGATCCCCAGGGTAATATATTCCCAGAGGCCGATTTTATCCTTTCTCGTCGTATCCAGATAAAGACGCTGATTAACTGGCGGTGCCTGGTAGCCATCTGAGTAAGCGGATTCCGGCATAATGCTACCCATGGGACCATCTATAATGGCGGTATCAGATTTTGCTCTTCTCTCCGCCCCTGCCATATCTGAAAATGGTGCGGCAGCAGGCAGCTGTGGAGGGACCGCCGCCGCTTTTGCAGCAAATTTGAATTCGCGCCTTCGAATTCCTGCTGATTCGGCTGCGGCACCGTCCCCCCTTGATTCTCCCCTGCCCTGGGCATTTTCAACGGACACAAGCATTGTTTTGAGAGGCTCCTTGTTGCCTGCCTTGTCGACCGCCTGGTAATCAATCCGGTACCGGCCTGGCGTAATAATGGTGAATGGCACCGTGTCGCGGGTATCTTCCCTGCCGTCTACGGAATATTCGACCATGTCAACACCAGACAGGCCATCGATTGCCTTTGGCTGAAAAAGGGTCATGCTGTCCACATGGACCAGGCCATCGAGTCTATTTTGCGGGATCCCGACAACGATTTCGCTTACCGGCGGAGTTCTATCGATGACAGCAGTGAAGCTGCCCGCAGGTTCCAGATTGCCCACCATATCAGAGCTCCGGAACTCTATCTCATATTTTCCTTCCGCTTCGAAGGAGAACGGAACAGCCGGCGCCCAAGCACCACCGTTTATCCGGTACTCCGTTGTCTTGACCGCAGACATCTTATCGTCTGCAGTCAATTGGAATTCCACCTTGTGAGCGACCGCAAGGGACTCTCCCCACTCGACTTTTTGGCCTGAAGCAAGGAGCGATGTTTCCGGCGGCGTAGTGTCTACGACAAGATCGAGAATGTGTGGTGCCTCCTTTCCCCCTGCTTCGTCTGTACTTTTGAAGGCAATCTGATGTCTGCCCTCCCCCGGCACGGTAAAAGGCGCATAGCTCCGCCACGGGCCGTTGTCAATACTGAACTCAGTAGAGATGACCCCAGACATGCTTTCCACGACCAGGGTCACAGGAGTCTTGTCGCTTATGACCAGGTCTTTTCCTTTATACTGAGGACCACCGACCAGGGCGGAAGTCTTTACCGGGATCTTCTCGCTGGTGATGGTAATGGTCTTTTCCGCTTCTTTATTTCCCACATTGTCGATGCTTCGGTAGCTGACGGTGTGAACCCCGTTCGCAGGGGCTGTGAATGAGGTGTATGGCTGCCAGGCCCCCTGATCTACCCGATATTCCACCAGGGCAGTGCCTGAACCATCCTCTTTGGTCTCCAGCATGATGGTGCTCTTTTTGCCGACCAAGCCGGGCCGACCGGGGACAACCTCCCGGCGATCGATAGAGGCAGTCGTCTGCGGAGGCGTGCCATCCACCACGATGGAAAAGCTGCGCGGGGATTCTTCGTTACCTGCGTTGTCAATACTGCGATAGTCAATCTGATGAGAACCCTCGGCGGTTACCCTGAACGGCTCATAGGCCTTCCATTCTCCGTTATCGATCCGGTACTCGGTTCGGGCAATCCCGGAAGCGCCCCCCACAACCTTTATGACCAGTTGGGTGGCCGGGCTGACATAAAAAAGCCCCGCTTCGGAAATAAATTGTGGTTCTCCCACATTAATGCCGCTCATCGGTTTTTTCCTCTCCGGTGCTGTCCCACCGGCGGTAGCACCTGGGGCTGCTAGAGCGGGTATCGATGAACCTGACGCCCCGGCGGTATCTTCTCCCGCCAAAGTGTCAGCGACCGCTGTTCCTTGAATATGCATGCCGATAAAAATTAGAAGAAATATTACCGTTTTTCCCATAAAAGCACCTTTTGGGCCGAATGGCCCGA